>CALXDO010000016.1 GCA_944387075.1 uncultured Oscillospiraceae bacterium
GGACACCCAGTACCGCGGGGTGGATTCCACAAGGCGGGGGAAGGCCCCGCCTTTGGCGATTCTTTCCCCGATTTCTCATCGGGGAGAAATCGGGCCCAGCGGAGCGTCCCCGGCGGGGGCGCTGGTCTGCGCCAAGGAAATCGGAGAAGGACAAGCCCTCCTCAGCCAGGCGGCTATCCGCCTTCTTCCCCAAGGAAGGCTTTCCCCGCGGAGCGCCCCACTTGACAAAATCGAACAAATGTATTATCATACTCCTAGAACATTGGTTCGACAAATTTCGAGGAAGAGTCGTTTATGGGACTGTATTTGTGAGATACTGGACACAAATACAACAAGGAGGATTGTCTATGGAGACCACATTTTACACCGTACCTGCCCGGAGAGTGACCATGAGCAGCGTCGCCCCGGCCTATGAGAATGCCCCCACCCGGGAGCTGGTGTGTCTGTCCCGGCAAGCCCCCGCCCACGCTGGCAAGACCGGACAGATCATCGACTTTACCGCCTGGAAGCAGGACCACGACCTGGACACCCAGCAGCCCCAGGAGGTCCTGGAACCCCAGGCTCCCCGCCCCGCTGGCCGGGCCTCTGGGCTGTGGTGGCTGATGCAGCACGGGGAGTGGGTGGCCACCCTGTCGGTGATCGGGGCCATGCTGCTGCTGAGCCTCCGCATTCTGGTGGCATAATCACCAAAGTTGACAGAAAATAAAAAAATCAGGAAAAATCCCTTTACAATTGGGGTATGATTATGATATGCTATTCGAGCATTTTGATGCACACCCGTCAGCTTAGTTTCGGGACATTGCCCGCTTGTTACGCGGGGGATTCACCCGCCCGATACTCAGCGTCCGGGCAGAATACAAGAAAGGTGGAAACTACCCATGATTCGTAAGGACCAGAAGACTGCCGTCATCGAGGCCAACCGCACCCACGAGACCGATACCGGTTCTCCCGAGGTTCAGATCGCCATCCTCACCGCCCGCATCCAGGAGCTCACCGAGCACCTGAAGGTGCACATCCACGACAACCACAGCCGTCGTGGCCTGCTGAAGATGGTCGGTAAGCGTCGCAAGATGCTGGACTACCTGGCTAAGAAGGACATTGAGCGTTACCGCGCTATCATTGCCAAGCTGGGCATCCGCAAGTAAGTTTTGTGAAGATAGGGCGGTGTGAACCTCACACCGCCCTTTGTTCCATTCCCGGCGGGGGCACATTCATTTAGCAGTTGAACATGGGTCTCACCCTTGACCAGGGGCCTGTGTTCAAGTGCTAAAGTTTGATTGCTCCCGACCATTTACGAAAAGGAGTGTATCAACCTATGTCTACCATCATCAAGCACAAGGAATTTGTCAACCACAAGGTGTATGAGACCGTAGTCGCCGGTCGCCCCCTGAAGATCGAGGTGGGCAAGATGGCCGAGCTGGCCAACGCCGCTGCCATGGTGACCTACGGCGAGACCAGCGTGCTGGTGGCCGTCACCGCCTCCCCCCGTCCCCGGGACGGCATCGACTTCTTCCCCCTGTCCGTGGACTTTGAGGAGAAGCTGTACGCCGTGGGCCGCATTCCCGGCTCCTTCATGCGCCGAGAGGGTCAACCCTCCCTGCCCGCTGTGCTGGCCAGCCGTCTCATTGACCGCCCCATCCGGCCCCTGTTCCCCACCGACCTGCGCAACGACGTGGTGGTGACCTGCACCGTCATGAGCGTGGATTACGACTGCTCCCCCGAGGTCACCGCTATGATCGGTGTCTCCGCCTGCCTGTCCTACTCCGACATTCCCTGGAACGGCCCCATCGGCTGCATGGAAGTGGGCTATGTGGACGGTCAGATCGTCATGAACCCCACCCGGGAGCAGAAGCACGCCTCCCAGATGGACGTGACCGTGGCCGCCACCATGGACAAGGTGGTCATGATCGAGGCCGGGGCCAAGGAGATCCCCGACGAGATCATGTACGAGGGCATTGTGAAGGCCCATGAGGAAATCCGCAAGCAGGTGGAGTTCATCAACGGCATTGTGGCCGAAATCGGCAAGCCCAAGTTTGAGTATCAGCACGCCTCCTTCAACCAGGAGCTGTTTGACGACATCGTGGCCAACTTCATGGACGAGGCCAAGGCCGCCATGGACACCGATGACAAGAACGTGCGGGAGCAGCGCTGGAACGCCATGATCGACCACTGGCACGAGAAGTATCTGGAGACCTATCCGGATATGGACCAGTACCTGGAGGAGTTCACCTACAAGTTCCAGAAGAAGATCGTCAAGGCCTGGCTGCTGGAAGGCCACCGTGTGGATGGCCGTGCCAAGAACGAAATCCGTCCTCTGGCCGCCGAGGTGGGCGTGCTGCCCCGTGTGCACGGCTCCGGCCTGTTCACCCGTGGTCAGACCCAGGTTCTGTCCGTGTGTACCCTGAACACCCTGGCCGCCTCCCAGAAGCTGGACACCATCTGGGAAGAGGAAGAGAAGCGTTATATGCACCACTACAACTTCCCCGGCTACTCCGTGGGTGAGGCCCGTGGCGCCCGCTCCACCAACCGCCGGGAGAAGGGCCACGGCGCCCTGGCCGAGCGCGCCCTGGAGCCTGTGATTCCCAGCGTGGAAGAGTTCCCCTACGCCATTCGCGTGGTGTCTGAGGTGCTCTCCTCCAACGGTTCCACCTCTCAGGGCTCCATCTGCGGCTCCACCCTGGCCCTCATGGACGCCGGCGTGCCCATCAAGGCCCCTGTGGCCGGCATCTCCTGCGGCCTGATCCAGGACGACGACGGCTCCTTCACCACCTTCATCGACATCCAGGGCGTGGAAGACTTCCACGGTGAGATGGACTTCAAGGTGGCCGGTACCAAGAAGGGCATCACCGCCATTCAAATGGACCTGAAGAACGACGGTCTGTCCCACGCCATCATCAAGGAGGCCCTGGAGATCACCAAGGATGCCCGCTTTGCCATTCTGGACGAGATCATGCTGCCCTGCATCTCTGAGCCCCGGGCTGAGGTCAGCGAGAACGCCCCCAAGATGATCAAGATGAAGATTGACGCCGACAAGATCCGCGAGGTCATCGGTTCCGGCGGCAAGGTCATCCAGAAGATCTGTGCCGACACCGGCGCCAAGATTGACATTGAGGATGACGGCACCATCTTCATTGCCGGTGCGGACAAAGCCTCCTGCGAGGCCGCCAAAAAGACCATCGAGACCATTGTGTTTGTCCCCGAGGTGGGTGCTCTGTACTACGGCAAGGTGGTGCGCATCCTCCAGTTCGGCGCCTTCGTGGAGCTGGCTCCCGGCAAGGACGGCATGGTGCACATCTCCAAGCTGGCCAACCACCGCGTAGAGAAGGTGGAGGACGTGGTGAACGTGGGCGATATGATCTGGGTCAAGGTCACCGACATTGACGAGAAGGGCCGGGTCAACCTGTCCTACAAGGACGCTCTGCGGGAGATTGAGGCCAAGAAGGCCGCCGGCGAGCCCATCAAGTAAGAGTTCAACAACCTTGCAAGGCGATGTGGAAGATATTCCGCATCGCCTTGCTTCTTTCCACACCATCCAAACGCCTCCCTTGTGTAAAGGGAGGTGGCACAGCGTAAGCTGTGACGGAGGGATTGTCTGATGCCTGGTCCCGTCAACCCCTCAGTCAGCCTTGCGGCTGACAGCTCCCCTTACACAGGGGAGCCTTTCAGTCTGGCATAGCCCTGCAAACGTGCAGCGGAAAAATTTTCTCCTCAAAATCTGCTGACAACGACAGCATAGTTTGTTATACTGAGAGTGGAAGGATGTAAACCCTGTGTTTTGTTAGATTGGAGGTTTTTTCCTATGTGGATGTCATCCCGTGCAGAGGAGTTCTTTCGGTGCCTGTCTCCTCTGCTGGCCTCGAGGGAGGTCAATGCCATGCGGCAATGGAGGCACCACTTTTCGGTGACCTGTTATGAGCACTCCCTCTTCGTGGCCTATATGGCCTACCGCATCGCCCAGTTCTTTGGCTGGGACTGCCGGGAAGCCGCCCGGGCGGGTCTGCTCCACGATCTGTATCTGTACGACCCCGCCGACCGCAGCGCGCACCCGGGCAATCAGTGTCTGGACCACCCGGTGTTTGCCCTGCGCAACGCCCAGGCCCTGTGTCCCGACCTCAGCGACCGGGAAGCCAACGCCATTGTCTCCCACATGTGGCCCCTGGCGGTGCGGATGCCCCGCTCTCGGATTGCCATTGCGGTGAACCTGGCGGATAAGCTGTGCGCCACCATCGAAGTGGCCCAGCTGTATCGGGTCATTCCCCTGCGCCGCCGTCTGATGCAGCGGGTGGGTTGCTGCTGAGGCAACTTTTCCCAGTTTCTGTATTTTATCTCTGTTAAATTTTCGCCGGCCTGTTGCCGATTTCACAGGCCGGTGGAAAATTTGTTTGCTTTTTTTGTGAGGAAGGAAAGTTTTTGTGCAATTTTCAATTTTCCTCTTCAAAAATTCAAAGATTCTGATATAATGTTTTCGGTTCATTTTGTCCGCATTATGTGCTACGATGGTAGGCACCTCCTTCCGGCAGAGCACGCTTTTTGATACCACCCATGCGACATCATCACACAGAGAGGAAGTACAACAATGATTTCTCACGGTAAAGATCTGAAAATCTTCTCCGGCAGCTCCAATCGTGCTCTGGCCGAGGCCATTTGCAAGGATTTGAGCATCCCCCTGGGCAGCGCCGAGGTGGGCGCATTCTCCGACGGCGAAAACTTTGTCTCCATCCATGAGACCGTGCGTGGCTCCGACGTGTTTGTGATCCAGTCCACCAGCACTCCCGTCAACGACAACCTGATGGAGCTTCTGATCATGATTGACGCTTTGAAGCGTGCCTCTGCCGGACGCATCACTGCCGTGATTCCCTACTTTGGCTACGCCCGTCAGGACCGTAAGACCAAGCCCCGCGATCCCATCTCTGCCAAGCTGGTGGCCAACCTCATCACCCGGGCCGGTGCCGACCGTGTGCTGACCATGGACCTGCACGCCAACCAGATTCAGGGCTTCTTTGACATCCCTGTGGACAATCTGCTGGGCTCTCCTGTGTTTGTGGATCACTTCCTCCGCCGTTTTGCCGCGGTTCATGACGAGACCATGGTGGTCTCCCCCGACGTGGGTTCTGTGGCCCGTGCCCGTGCCTTCGCCCAAAAGCTGGACATGCCCATGGCCATTGTGGATAAGCGCCGTCAGAAGGCCAACTCCTCTGAGGTCATGAACATCATCGGCGAGGTAAAGGGTAAGCATGTCATCCTGCTGGACGACATGGTGGATACCGGCGGGTCTCTGTGCCATGCCGCCCAGGCTCTGGTGGACATCGGTGGGGCCAAGTCCGTCACCGCTGCCGCCTCCCACGGTGTGCTCTCCGGCCCTGCCATTGAGCGCATCAACGCCTCTGTGCTGGACGAGGTGCTGTTCCTGGACACCATCCAGCCCCGGGATGACATCGCCGAGGTGTGCCCCAAGATCAAGTATCTGTCGGTGGCTCAGATGTTTGCCGAGGCCATTGCCCGCATCTACGAGGAGCGGTCTGTGTCCAAGCTGTTCCAGTAAGCACACTCTTTGGAGGGCTGTTGCAGGTGGTGCCTGCAACAGCCCTTTTTTCTTCCCCCTCGCACACTCCAAAAGCCTCCCTTGTGCAAAGGGAGGTGGCCCGGCGTCAGCCGGGTCGGAGGGATTGTCTGCCCCTTGAGACCGTCAATCCCCCAGTCAGCCTTGCGGCTTACAGCCCTCTTTACACAAGGGGGCCTTTCTCCCCTCCCAAACAACAAAAAAGGAGTTTTTCTCATGCTTTTTGGCAAAAAACTACCGGTTACCTGGCTGGTGGTGGGCCTGGGCAACCCAGGCGACAAATACGAAAACACCCGGCACAACGCCGGTTTTATGGCGGTGGACCAGCTGGCCGACCGGGGCGACTTCCCGATGCAGCGGCTGAAGTTCCACGCCCTCACCCATTCGGCCACCATTTCCGGCCAGGGGGTGCTGGTGATGAAGCCCACCACCTATATGAACCTGTCCGGGGATGCGGTGGCGGAGGCCGCCGCCTTCTACAAAGTGCCGCCGGAGCATATCCTGGTGTTATGTGACGACGTATCCCTGCCGGTGGGCAAGCTGCGCATTCGCACCCATGGCTCCGCCGGGGGCCACAACGGCCTCAAGCACATCATCCAGCGTCTGGGCACCGATCAATTCCCCCGGGTGAAAATCGGCGTGGGAGCCAAGCCCCACCCCGACTATGACATGGCCGATTGGGTGCTGGGCAAGTTTGTGGGCGAGGACAAAACCGCTATGGACGAGGCCACCCGGCGGGCGGCCCAGGCGGTGGAATGTTATCTCAAGGACGGGCCGCAGAAGGCCATGAATCAGTTTAACTAAAATGCAGCAATCAGCCACTTGGCTCCCCCTCTGGGGGAGCTGTCAGCCGCAAGGCTGACTGAGAGGGCCCTCTCCGTCACACCCTACGGGTATGCCACCTCTCCCAAGGGGAGAGGCGAGGGGCAAAACCATCCACCTTTCTGTGTTCAAAAGGAGCCGCTATGAAGGAATTGCTTCACATTCTCCCACAAGTTCCCCAGTTCCCCGCCCTGGTGCAGGCACTGGAGACGGGCCAGTCCCCGGCGGCGGTGTCGGGGCTGTCCCGGATTCATCGGACCCACTTTGCCGCTGGTCTGGGCACCCACCTGGATCGGCCGGTGGTGCTGGTGTGCGCCGACGAGGATGAGGCCGCCCAGCTGGGCCGGGACATCACCGCCTTCACCGGCTGGCCGGTCACCCTGCTGGGAAGCCGGGAATTTAATTTCTACGACGGGGCCGTGTCCTCCCACCAGGGGGAGCACAGCCGCCTGGCCGCCTTTTTCGCCATGGCCCAAGGGGAGTGCAAGGTCATCGCCGCCACGGTGGAGGGCCTTTTGCAGCGCACCCTCTCCCCCCAGGAGCTTTCTCAGCATGTAGTCACCATCTGCCAGGGCGGCTCCTACGACCCCACCCAGCTCTCCGATGCCCTGTCCGCCCTGGGCTACACCCGCTGCGACCAGGTGGAGGGCGTGGGCCAGTTTGCCCTGCGGGGCGGTATTCTGGACGTATTCTCCCCCGCCCAGGACCATCCGGTGCGGGTGGAGTTCTGGGACACGGACGTGGACTCCATGGGGCTTTTTGACCCCGCTACTCAGCGCAGGGTATCCCACCTGGAGCAAGCGGTGTTTCTCCCCGTGCGGGAGGTGCTGCCCCAGCGGCAGGAAGATGGCAGCTGGCAGCAGATGACGGATGCCCAGCTGCCCCAACGCTATCCCATGGCCCACACCGCCGTCCACCACCTGCCCCCGGATGCGGTGGTATGCCTGTCCGAGTCCAGCCGGGTGGCGGAACGGGCCAAAAACTGGCTGTGGCAGCTGGAGGAAGACGTGAAAACCCTGGTGGAGAGCGGGGTGCAGCTGGGCAAACACGCCACCTTTGCCCTCACCTTCTCCCAGCTCATGGAGGAGTTGGCCCAATTCCCCCTGTGCTTTTTGGACTCTTTCACCACCTCCGCCCTGCCCCTGCCCCCCAAGACCATTCTGACCGCCCAGGGCCGCCAGCTGTCCACCTTCGGGGCCAATCTGGACTCGGCCGCGGCGGACTTGACCCAGCTGCAAAACGCCAAAACCGGGGCCATTGTGCTGGTGGGCAGCGAGCAGCAGGCGTTGAACTTGCAGGCCATGCTGCGGGAGCGGAAAATTCGCTCCGCGGTGGATTTCCAACTTCACGAGCTGCCCGCCCCCGGGGGCATTACCATCGCCGTAGGGGGCCTGTCCGCGGGCTTTGACTACATCGGCTGTCCCTGGGCGGTGCTCACCCAGGGACAGAGCCAGGGCCGGAAAAAGGGCAAGCGGCTCAAGCACGCCGCCGACCGCCGCCGGGTGGACTCCTTCACCGACCTGACCCCCGGCGACCTGATCGTGCACGAACACCACGGCATTGGCCGGTTTGTGGGTATGACGAAAATGAAGGTGGACGGCATTGACAAGGACTACATCAAACTGGCCTACGCCGGCACCGACACCCTCTACCTCCCCGCCACCCAGCTGGACGCCATCTCCAAGTACATCGGCGGCGGGGACGATGCCCAGCACAAGAAGCTGTCCAAGCTGGGTGGCACCGAGTGGGAACGGGCCAAAACCCGCACACGGGCCGCGGTCAAGGACCTGGCCAAGGGCCTCATTCAGCTCTACGCCCAGCGGCAGCGGCAGCCGGGGTACGCCTTCGCCCCGGACTCGGCGTGGCAGCGGGAATTCGAGGATGAGTTCCCCTACCAGGAGACGGAGGATCAGCTGCGCTCCATTGCCGAGATCAAAAAGGACATGGAGGCCCCCCGTCCCATGGACCGGCTGCTGTGCGGCGACGTGGGCTACGGCAAAACCGAGGTGGCCCTGCGGGCCATTATGAAGTGCGTGCTGGACGGCAAGCAGGCGGCGGTGCTGGTGCCCACCACCGTCCTGGCCCGGCAGCACTACCTCACCGCCAAGGCCCGGTTTGCCAAGTACCCGGTGGAAATTGAGGTGGTGTCCCGGTTCCGCACCCCGGCCCAGATGAAAAACGCCCTGGCTGGGGTGGAGAACGGCTCGGTGGACATCCTCATTGGCACCCACCGGCTGCTGCAAAAGGATGTGAAGTTCAAAAACCTGGGGCTGCTGGTGGTGGACGAGGAACAGCGGTTCGGCGTGACCCACAAGGAGCGGCTCAAAGAGCTGGCCCGACAGGTGGATGTGCTCACCCTCTCCGCCACCCCCATCCCCCGCACCTTAAATATGGCCCTGTCCGGCATCCGGGACATGTCCGCCATTGAGGAGCCCCCCTCCAACCGCCAGCCGGTACAGACCTATGTGCTGGAGCACAACTGGTCGGTGTTGGGCGACGCCATGCGCCGGGAGCTGGAGCGAGGCGGCCAGGTGTACTACCTCCACAACCGGGTGGACACCATCCACGCCACAGCGGTGAAAATCCAGGAGATGCTGGGAGAGGATGTCACTGTGGCGGTGGGCCACGGGAAGATGAGCCAGGAGGAGCTGTCCGATGTGATGACCCGCATGGGGGACGGCGAGGTGGATGTGCTGGTGTGCACCACCATCATTGAGACGGGCATCGACATCGCCAACGCCAACACCCTCATCATCGAGGACGCCGACAAACTGGGTCTGGCCCAGCTGCACCAGATCCGGGGCCGAGTGGGCCGCTCCACCCGCCGGGCCTACGCCTACATGACCTACCGCACAGGAAAGGTCTTGAGCGAAGTGGCCTCCAAGCGGCTGTCTGCCATTCGGGAATATGCGGAGTTCGGCTCCGGCTTCCGCATTGCCATGCGGGATTTGGAGATACGAGGGGCGGGCAACCTCTTAGGCCCCGAGCAGTCCGGGTTCCTCATGAGCGTGGGGTACGACCTGTATCTGAAGCTGCTGGAAGAGGCGGTGCTGGCGGAAAAGGGCGAGGTGCCGGTGCGGGTGCGGGACTGCACCGCCGACTTGACGGTGCCCGCCTCCATCCCCGAGCGGTATGTGCCCTCGGCCCAGCAGCGCATGGACCTCTACCGCCGCATTGCCCGCATCCGCTGTGAGGAGGACGGGGACGACCTCACCGACGAGCTCATTGACCGCTTTGGCGACCCGCCCCGTGGGGTGAACAACCTCATCGCCATCGCCCTGCTCCGCGCCCAGGCGGCGGGGTGCGGCATGGTGGACATCACCCAGAAGGGGGCCTCCATCCAGTTTACCCTGGAGGAATTCGATCTCCAGGCCATTGCCACCCTGGGGGAGAACTACCCCCGGCGGCTGCTGTTTACCCCCGGTCAGGACAAGGGGCTTCTCACCTTGAAGCTGCAAAAGGGGGAGGACCCCCTGCGGGCGTCCCAGCAGCTGGTGACACGGTACGCCGCCCTTTTGCCCCAAAAAGGGGAAAAATAGAAAACAAGGAGTAATATGCCAATTGCATATTACTCCTTGTTTTTTGTGTATCCCCGGTGGAGCGCGTCTCCCTTTCCAGGCTGGCAAGCCGAAACCTGGTACATGGGAGGAGGACAGGCCCTCTCCGTCACGGCTTTCGCCGTGCCACCTCTCCCAAAGGGAGAGGCAAGGGGTGCAGGGCCTGCCCCTCACCAGCTGACTTTGTCCAAAATCCCCGTGAGGTAGGCAATGGCCACCCCGTAGTTGGTCATGGGCACCCCCTGTTTCTGGGCCTGGGCCAGCCGGGAGAGCACATAGGCCCGGTTGAACATGCACCCGCCGCAGTGAATGACCAAATCGTACCCGGCAAGGTCATTTGGGAAGTCGCTGCCCGCCACCACGTCCACGTGCAGGCCCTCCCCCGCTCGCTTGCGCAGCAGTCTGGGCAGCTTCACCCGCCCGATGTCCTCCTCCAAGGGGGCGTGGGTGCAGGCCTCCGCAATGAGCACCCGGCTGTGTTGGGTGAGGTCTCCAATGGCCTTGGCCCCCTGGGCGAAGGCGTCGATGTCCCCTTTCTCCGCCGCCATAAGGATGGAAAAGGAGGTCAAAAGACTCTCTTCCGGCTTTTTCGCCGCCACCAGGGGGAAACACTGGGAGTCGGTGATGATGAGCCGGGGCGGGGCGTTCAGGGCCGCCAGGGCTCCGTCCAGGCCGTCGGCGGTGGCACTCACCACGGTGCATGTTGTGTCCAGCAAGTGGCGGATGGTGCGCACCTGGGGTAAAATCAGCCGCCCCTTGGGGGCCTGAATGTCCTGGGGCATCACCAATAGCACCACGTCCCCGGCCTTGCACAGCCCCCGGGTCAGATCCTGCCGCCCGAAGTCCTCAGGCACCAGGGCGGTGAGGGCGGCGCGCAGAGCCTCAATCCCCGCCCCGGTGGCGGCGCTCACCGCCACCGCCCGCCCGCTGAGTTCCTGGGGCAGCTGGGCCGGGGCGGCCAAATCCCCCTTGGTCTGTACCACCAGAAAGGGGGTGTTCTGCTCTTGCAGCTGCTCTGCCCACTGGAAATCCTCCTGGGTGGGCTGGCCCGAAATCACCAGCAGGGCCACGTCCGCCCGGGTGAGGGTGTCCCGGGTGGCCTCCACCCGCAGCTGTCCCAACTCCCCCTCGTCGTCATACCCGGCGGTGTCGATGAAGAGTACCGGGCCGATGGGGTGCAGCTCCATGGCCTTTTTTACCGGGTCGGCGGTGGTGCCCGCCACCGGGGACACCAGGGCCACCTGTTGGCCGGTGAGGGCGTTGATGAGGCTGGATTTTCCCGCATTGCGCCGCCCGTACAGGGCAATGTGCAGCCGCTGGGCGGCGGGAGTCTCCTGCAATCCGCTCATAGTCTCTCCTCCTTGTTAGAACCGGAAGTCCCGCATGCCGCCCTCCATGTCGTGGAGGTGGCGGATGACCGTCTCCTTGACCTTGGGGTTGGTGATCTTGTCCACTTCTTTTTCAATCAGGGCCAGGCCCTTGGCCTTGGTCTCGGGGCTGGCGTAGTCCTCCAGGTACTCCTTGAGGGTCATCAAGGCGTTGGGGTGGCAGCAGTTGACAATCTGGCCGCTCTTACACAGGGACATAAACCGGTCGCCGGTGCGGCCCTCCCGGTAGCAGGCGGTGCAGAAGCTGGGAATGTGGCCCATGTCCAACAGCCAGCTCACCACCTGGTCCAGGGTGCGGGTATCGCTGACCTCGAACTGGGAGGAGTCCTCCTCCTCTTCCTCGGCGTAGCCGCCCACACTGGTGCGGCTGCCGCCGCTGATCTGGGACACGCCCAGTTCCAGCACCTTCTCCCGGCACTCCTTGCTCTCCCGGGTGGAGATGATCAGGCCGGTGTAGGGCACGGCAATGCGCAGCACTGCCACAATCTTGGCAAATAACTCGTCGCTGATGCCGTTGTCGAACTGGTCAGGGTCGATGTCGTCGGCCCGGCGCAGACGGGGCACGCTGATGGTGTGGGGGCCCACGCCGTACACCGCCTCCAGGTGCTCGGCGTGCATGAGCAAGCCCACAAAGTCGTAGTCGTACAGGTTCAGGCCGAACAGCACGCCGCAGCCCACGTCGTCGATGCCCCCCTCCATGGCCCGGTCCATGGCCTCGGTGTGGTAGGCGTAGTCGCTCTTGGGCCCGGTGGGGTGCAGGTCCTCATACTGGGCCTGGTTGTAGGTCTCCTGGAAGAGGATGTAGGTGCCAATCCCCGCCTGCTTCAGCTTGCGGTAGTTCTCCACGGTGGTGGCGGCGATGTTCACGTTCACCCGGCGGATGGCCCCGTTTTTGTGGTGGATGCCGTAGATGGTCTGAATGCTCTCCAGCACGTACTCCATGGGGTTGTTGACCGGGTCCTCTCCGGTCTCCAGGGCCAGACGCTTGTGGCCCATGTCCTGAAGGGCCACCACCTCCCGGACGATCTCCTCCTGGGTGAGCTTTTTCCGGGCAATGTGCTTGTTCTGGCCGTGATAGGGGCAGTATTTGCAGCCGTTGACGCAGTAGTTGGACAGATACAGGGGGGCAAACATGACGATGCGGTTGCCATAGAACTTCTCTTTGATGCGACGGGCCAGGTCATACATCCGCTCCACCAGGTCGGGCTGCTCGCACATAAGGAGCACCGCCGCCTCCCGGTGGGTCAGCCCCTTGCAGTCCTCCGCCCGGTCCAGCAGCTGCTCCACCAGGGCGCGGTCCTTGGCGTGTTCCTTGGCGTAGGCCAGGGTGTCCAAGATCTCTCCGTCGTGGATGAATTCCTGGGCAATGTGAGATTTGGGATTGTATTGGTAGGGCATAGCTGATTCCTTCTTTCTGAACTTGGTCACAGGGGCACCCGCCCCAGGCTTTTGATCTGCTCCTCCAGCTGCTGTCTCTGGGCGGGAATATCCGTGTCCGGCAGGTTGGCGGGGTAGATTTCATACATCCGCTTGTAGCAGTTGGGGGTGATTTTCCGCATCACCACGTTGGCCCCGCCGGAAAACACCTGCCCGTTGTCCCCCCGCACCGTGAGGGCGGTGGTGGCGGGCAGGTTGGCCTTGGGCAGCAGCAGCCGGGCCAGGGCCACACAGCGGCGGGTCAGTTCCGGGCTGCCCGGGCTGCTGCCCCGCAGTGGGGTGTCCGGGTGGGGCAAAAAAGGCCCGATGCCCGCCATGTCGCAGGGGATGGAGGCCAGCAGCAGCAGGTCATCCGCCAGGGTCTCCAGGGTCTGCCCCGGCAGACCCACCATAAACCCGCTCCCTGTCTCGTACCCCAGCTTTTTCAGGGTGCGCAGACAGTCCACCCGCTTTTCCAGGGCGCTGTCCGGGTGGAGGCGGCGGTACAGATCCGGGTCGGCGGTCTCGTGCTTGATGAGGTACCGATCCGCCCCCGCCAGCTTCAAAAAGGCATAGTCCTCCCGCCCCATCTCCCCACAGCCCAGGGTCACCGCCATGCCGGTTTTGGCCTTGATGGCCGAGACGATGCGGCCCAGCGTGCGGGGGTTGTACCAGGGGTCCTCCCCGGACTGGAGCACGATGGTGCGGTAGCCCACGGCGGCGGCCTCACAGGCGGCCCGGACCACCTCCTCGGGGTCCATGCGGTAGCGGGGCAGGTCCAGCCGGGGGGCCCGCAAGCCACAGTAGGTGCACATGCGGCGGCAGTGGTTGGAGATCTCCAGCAGGGCCCGGATGTGCACCGTGTCCCCCACCGCCTCCCTTCGCACCTGATCGGCCTGGACATAGATGAGGGAGAAATCCTCCCGCCCCAGCAGCTCCACCAGCCCCTCCCGGGTCAGATCAAGTTCCATGGCCACTCTCCACCGGGGTGTACAGGGCCTTGGCGGACACCCCCTGGAGCATCCCCAGCTTCCCGGTCAAAGCACTGATGACCGAATTGGGGGCGTCCATGATGATGCTGATGACACTCACTCCCCGCTGGCGGTAGGGCACCCCCATGCGCCCGACGATATAGTTTCCGTAATCGTGGAGCAGGTTATTGATGTGGTCGGTGGCGGACAGGTCCTCCACAAGGATGCCAATGACGGCCAGACGTGTGTCCATTTGGTATCTCGCTCCTTTTCCAGTCAAAAAAAATCCCTGCACAGGGACATCCCGTGCAGGCAAAAAAAGGCAACAAAACCAGCTCCCCCGCCCTTTGGGTGGGAGAGTCCGCTGGGGTCACCTGCCGTCTTTCCCGTCGGGGGATGCCCTTGGGGTCAGCACAGGACGTATGGGCAGCCGTGGGCGGCGGGTGTGACCCCAGCGCCGCAGGCCGTATTCCCCCACAGTATACCACACTCTGGTGCAAATGCAAGGTCTGCCTCTTTGCCCGGCTCACAAGCTTCTTTCCAGGCCCAATGGCTTACAGCGGCCCCTGTCACCGGAGTCCTCCCAGGGACAGAGCACCGGAATTACCCCCCAATTAAAAAAACAATTTGTATTATTAAAAAACTATATTACAATTTGTTTTTATTTTTTGGAATATTGGCGGTGCAGTTTCCCATTCTCCATTTGCCTTTTCCCTTCTTTGATGATACAATGGAAAACAGCCTGTATCTGCGTACAGGGTCGCGGGGGCCCCTGTCTCCCGCAAGCACGAATAAAGGAGTAACAACATGATGACCATAAAAAAGCGCATCACGGCTTTCATCCTGGCGGCTGGTATGGCGGCATCCCTGGCCGCTTGTTCTTCGAATCCCGCCTCTGAGGCCTCCCCGTCTCCCTCCCCTTCGGAGGAGATTGTGGCCGATCTGTCCCGGGACATTCTGGACTTCTCCGCCGGGCTCAAGGCCAGTGACACCATGCTCACCGTCGACGGCGAAGCGGTGTCCGCCGACCTGTACCTGTACTTTTTGGCGGTGAACTGCGCCTACCTCCAGCAGATGTACCAGGCCTATGTGTCCGACTATGTGGACAGCCTGAAGTCGGACAGCCAAACCGTCACCGCCTATTATAAGGTGTTGGAGATGAAGTGCCAGGAGCTGGGCTGCCCCCTCACCGACGACCAGCAGACCGAGCTGGAGGAAACCCTGATGAAAGAGGGCCAGGAGTCCTATGATCAGCGCAAGACCATCAACGGTCTGAGCGACGAGACCATGCGCTTCGTCTACTCCATCAACTACTACTATGACAATCTTCTCAATGCCACCATCGCCACCCCCACTGAGGAGGATCTGAACAACTACGTCTATCAGACCCGTCACATTCTGCTCAAGACGGTGGACACCAGCGGCACCCCCACCCTCCAGGAGGATGGCACCTACGCCTATCCCAAGCTGGACGATGAGACCATTGCCGAGAAAAAAGCCCTGGCCGAGGACCTTCTGTCCCAGCTCAAGGCCAGCGACGACCCCTCCACCCTCTTCACCGAACTGATGAACAAATACAGCGAGGACGAGGGCCTGGAGTCCAGCCCCGACGGCTACACCGCCACCCTGGGTCAGATGGTTCCCGCCTATGAGGAGGCCGCTCTGGCTCTGGACTTTGGCGGCGTGTCCGACATTGTGGAGTCTGAGTACGGCTACCACATCATCATCCGGGACCAGGTAAAGGACCTGAGCCAGTACAACGACCAGTGGCGGGAGTACCAGATGGGCAAACAGGTGGACGGCTGGATGTCCGAGGCCGACATCCAACCCACCGACCTTTTGAACAACCTGGACGTGGCCGACTTCTACGCCAAGTACAACGCCTATCAGGTGGCCCTCAATGAGCAGTACACCGCCGAGGCCAGCCCCTCTCCCAGTGCTGAGGCCAGCACCGCCCCCAGTGCCGCCCCCAGTGACAGCGGCGATGCCGATGCGACCCAATCCGAGTCCGCGGGCTAACCCCTCGTCACAATTCCCTTGACCTCTCCCCTGCGCCCTGATACAATGCACCCACAAAAGACGTGCAGCGGGCACAGAGAATAGATAAAAATAGACCAATCCGCTCTTAATTTGTGCGGATTGGTCTTTTTTTGCCGCTTCTCCCCGCTCCAGGCAAACAAAGGAGTGCATGTATATGACCCAGTGGTACACCAAGACCTCTGCCCAGACCCTCACCGATCTGGACACCAACCCCAACCGGGGTCTGACCTCCGCCCAGGCCCGCCAACGCCTGGCCCAATATGGCCCCAATGAGCTGGAAAAGCCCCGCCCCACCCCGCTGGCGCTGCGCTTTCTCCTCCAACTCAAAGACCCTATGATTCTCGTGCTGCTGGCCGCTGCGGTGCTCTCCCTTCTCTCCACCGGCGGGGAGGACTGGGTGGAGGCGGTGATCATCCTGCTCATTGTGGTGGTCAACGCGGTGATCTCCATCACCCAGGAAAACAATGCCCACAAGGCCCTGGAGGCCCTGCAACAGATGTCCGCCCCCCTGGCCCGGGTGGTACGGGATGGGCAGACCCTGCGCCTGGACACCCGTCAGCTGGTGCCTGGGGATGTGATTTTGCTGGAGGCCGGGGATTTGGTCCCAGCGGACGGGCGGATTTTACATAGTGCCAACCTGAAAGCCGATGAATCGGCCATCACCGGGGAGTCGGTGCCGGTGTCCAAGGAGGCGGGGGCGGTGCTGCCCCAGGACACAGAGCTGGGCGACCAGTCCAACATGGTCATTTCCTCCACCGTCATCACCAATGGCCGGGCCACCTGCGTAGTCACCGCCACCGGCATGGACACCCAGGTGGGACGCATCGCCGGGATGCTCCTGAATCAGTCCGACCCCTCCACCCCCCTCCAGCGGAAGATGGGGGAGATCTCCTCCACCCTGTCCTTTGCCTGCCTGGGGGTGTGTGCGGTGATGTTCGGCATCGGCC
>CALXDO010000017.1 GCA_944387075.1 uncultured Oscillospiraceae bacterium
TGATCTGGGTGCTGGTGTTGTTGTCCAGAATCACCTTTCCATCGGGCTCCACAGGGGTGGAGGGCTCGGGGCTGGGCTCCACAGGAGTGGAGGGCTCGGGGCTGGGCTCCACAGGAGTGGAGGGCTCGGGGCTGGGCTCCACGGGAGTGGAGGGCTCGGGCTGCGGGTCCAGCGGGCGGATGAATTTGGCATCCGCCCAGTCGGCATGGTCGTTGAAATTGTTTTCTCCCATGTCGGCAAACAGCTGGATGGTACTGGCGTTCTCCAGGTCTACGACTACTTTTTGCATGGGAGAGTGAACATCCATTTCACCGGAGTTGAATTTCTCCACGCCGTCCACGACGACCCGGAAGGTCACAGAGCTGGGGACATTCCCCTGACTGACCTGATAGTAGTCGATGCCCACATAGGACTCAAAGCGAGTATATCCCTGGCCTTCGATGTTGTAGGCGATCTCGGACTGGGCATGAGCACCTAGGCCTTTGGCGAATTCTATACGCTCCCCCTGGTCATTCATGAGGGCCAGCACGCCCCCACTGGAGGAGTGATCTAGGTTCAAGGTTCCATATCCCACCGTCTGTTTGGTGGCCAGATCCATGCGGTCGGACGCATACTCAAGCCCGGTTGCCTGGATGTTCAGCACATATGTCTTTACAGTTTGCCCATCTGGTGCGGTCACTTCCACATTGACGGTGTTGTCCCCCTCATAGATCGCAATATCTGTGGCAATGCTGCCCACGGCCTGTTCTTCCTGAACGGGAGTGAAAACCCGGATGCTTGCGTCGTCCATCAGTGCCTGTGCACTCAGATGGAGCGACCCATTGTGCATTTCCAGAGAATACGTTGTCACATCCGGTTTCAGCGGATCAAAAGAGGGTGTCATGGCTTCGTCTACGTCCAGGGCTAACAAGTCTGCGTTGCTTTCGCTCCGTACCACTACATTCAGGGTGTAGTAGGAAGTACTCCACATATTTTCGGACTTATTTGCAATGATGACCTGGTTCAATCCGGGATGAATGGCCAACTGGGCCGAAGTACCCTCGGAGCGCACAGAATCCTTGGTGATGCTGGTGCTCTGCTCTTCCACGCCCTGGATGGCCTCAATGGCCAGCTGGGTACACTCTTGGTCTATATAGATGGTGTAATCATATTTGTCCGCGGCAAAGCCCTCCAGGTCGGCTCCATTGACTTTCAGACCGCCCAGATCGGACTGGTTATGCCCGTCCCGGAACAAATACAACCGCACTGTCCGCTCCGAAATGTCATCCGAACCCTTTACTGTGAGATAAAAGGCGTTGATTCCAGCAGTCAGATCCACCTGTGCGGTAAATTGGCCGGGCTGCTGGGATTGATTCGCAACTTCTATGTTGTAGAAAGAGCGGACCATGGTGATATGAGCCCCGGAGTCCTGGGCGGAGAGGCTGATGGTGGCATCATCCTGATCGAGGGCCACAAAATAACTGTCTGTTCCAGGCTTGATCTCCTGGTCCAAGAGGTCGATGGAGGTTCCGTTGATTTCCAGGCTCTGGAGTTGCACATTACTCTCCTTTTGTTGAACCATCTCTACAGTGTATGTCATGTTTCCCCGCTGGATTTGAAGGGTCTTTGGGATGGAGATTACCGTGGAACTGCTTCCCTGAGCGATCTCACCCAATACCGTGCCGTTTTCGTCCTTGAACACAGTGGGAAGTCCCGCATATTCAGGATCGTAGGAAACGCGCATCTTGTCCGCAGAGCCTGACAAGAGCAGGAACGAGACAGGGGATTGGTCCAAATTCTCCACACGATTTCCGTTGATGTACAGATGATCCAACGAGGCGTCGCTGGAAATATTCAGCTGGACATCCTGCGAATTGGAGGAGACTGGAGCGGAAGGTTTGTTGTACTCGTCCAGGGCAATGACGGAAACCTGAAGGCGACCAGGAGTCGTTGGGGTGTAGTTGGCCTGATCGGTATAGGTGATGGTCTGCGCCCCGTTGGGTTGAGTCAGAACCCACTGATAGATGGTACGCACAACGGTACCGTCGGTGTCTTGGGTCTGTGCCGTTACCGTTGCCGGTTGGTTGGCGTTGGTTGCAGTGAGCTGGACTTGCTCCACGGTGGGGCGTGCATTGTCAAAGGCAGCGAAGATTTGCTTGACCGGTGTGTTGACCATATCCTCTGTCGTGGTTTGGCTGGCTTTTGCAATGCGCACATTGCGGAACACCGTGCTGAAATCGCTCCCGCTGTTCTTCCATGCACACAGGCCCAGATAGGACTCTGTGCCCATAATGGTTTGGATGTTCTCCTGTCACCGGGTTCACAAGGGAAACGGTGGCACCGTCGGTATAGGTGAGCGTGGCAGTTGCGTTGGCTGCACTGAACTCAGTGGCGTCCGCGCTGATTTCAACCAATGCATCCGCGCCGTCCCCTACGGTGACCTGCACGGGGGTGCTCTTGACCAGGGTACCATTCCACGCCACATAGGCCGTCAAATCCACAGTTCCCTGGGACACGCCTATGACCTGTCCCTGCTCATCCACATATGCAACTTGGGGATCAGAGGTCACATACTGTACCTTGTCCGCACTTGTCACCAGATTGCCACCCTGCTTGTTGAGGGTGAGAATGGCGTCATCAATTTTGACATCATCCTCCGTCATCCGGTTTCCTGCCGTTGTGACGTTCAGATTCAGGCCGTTGTCATAGGTGTTGCCGCTGATTGTGACATTTTTGCAGTTTGTAAACTTGAAAATATCTTTGGACAGGGTGGTTTCAGTCACCTGGGTGTTGAGTTCTGCCGACTCTCCTACCCCCACGTTTTGGGCGGCGTCCAAAGTGACTTGAATTTGGGCATCGTCACGAATGATGGTGTTGTTGATAATGTTCATGCCGTCCACACCATTGGCTGTGACCACATTGTCGTTGCCCATGTGGAACACGTTGCCCTCAATGGTGATGTTCCTGTGAACCGGGATGTCTCCCTTGGAGGGGGGAGCGTCCTGGATTCCGGTGAGCACCACCGGGTCAACAAAAATACCGGACACATTTCCCCATTCGGCTTGCCCTGTGGAGCGGATGTAGAAGGTGTTGTTGCGGATGATCATGTTCCGGATGGGGCCGGACTCATATCAGTAGTCTGCATCGTTGGACAGATAGATGTTTGCCATCGCCATGTTGTCGAACACGTTATTTTCGATGATGACTGGCTGCCGGGTGGTGCAGAGGATTCCGCGGGTGGGAATGCTCTTCATGTGGTTGCCGGAGATGGTCACTGCCGGCGTATAGGTGACATTTTCTGCCACATAGAGTCCTTCCTGCTCGGTGGAGCCGTTTCGGGTTACCTTGATCTGAAGGTCGTCAAGCGTGTCTTGGCTAAAGGCTCTTTGAAGGTGGCAATCTCGGTTCGCATATCCAGGTTTTCGCCCTGGTATTCCTCGCCGGGGCCGATGGAAGACTCCACCACATAGGGCTGGCTTTCATCTTCTCCGGCAGGGGGCTCCAGGTAGGTTCTGGAGTAGAACAGCACCTCGTCATCTGGGTGGAACTGGCGGAAGCCACCCTGTTGACCATGGATATAGCGCAGCTTCAGGGTACGGCTGTCAATGACCTCCTCTACTCTCATGTAGCTGCCATGTACGTTGATGGGATCGTCATGGGACAGGGAGAAATTGCAGTCTGTCACCTTAAAATACCCGCCGCATCCCGCCACATGGAGCTGGTCTGCGTTGCTGGTTGTGTATTTGCCCGTCCCGTAGCGAGGCAGAAAGTCCACCCCTTTGAATTCCACATCCTTACACATCTGGGTCAGCCACCCAAAGCCACTGAGATAATGTACGTCGATGTTATCCACAAGCAGCTGTTCGCTCTCCCAGAAGAATGCACCTGTGGTCTTTCTGGTGGCCGAGTCACTGAGCAAGAAAATGTTGCCCTCCTCTTGATCCTGGGGCCGCTCACCCTGGTAGGTAAAGCGCAGGACATTTTCCCCGACTTGGGTGATGGAACTGACACCGGAAAACGGATTGGAGGCAGCTTTATTGCTGGCTCTGGCAACGGTCTGATCATAACCCTTGTAAATGACCAGATAGGCACAGAAATCCGCATTTTTCTTTTCCCAGTATGGTTTGCCTGTCACGGGGCTGATCTCTCCCTGCCAGGTGACGCTGGTGCCGTCCTCTCCGATGGTATAGTTGTAATTGGCGGGGACATAGAAATCAGTATACTGTTCTCCGGCCTCCGTGCTCCCGGACCCAACTACGCTGATGTCTACGGTGTCCGGATCCTGATAGTCCAGAACAAAGTCGTGAATGGCTATATTTTTGCTGTTGACAACAGCAAGGGCCATCATATCTCCGTGCATGATCAGAGACGAGCCGTTGCCCTCCAGGGTTACGTTGCTGAGGTCATCAACCAAAATGCCAATGTACTTCTCCGGGTAGGATAAGCTGCTGGTGTTGGAGGTGTGATAGTTCTTCTTGGTGGCATAGTCCTTCCAGAAATGATACTCGCCCTGGGGAAAGTTCACTGTGACCTCTCCCTCTGTCATTCTGGCTTGCTCCAATGCCTGCTTGACCGCGTCTGTGCTGTCGGTTTTTCCGCTGGGGTCTGCACCAAAGTCTGTGACATCGATGACTTTGGCCGGGGGCTGCTGCTCTGCAGCGACTGCCCATCCGTACTGATTTCCCGGAATGATCCCGGAAATGAGCAGACAGACGCAGAGAAAAGCCCCCATTAGCCTTCGTTTGTTCATGCTATGCTCCTCCTATCTCGTCCTTTGTGGGAATCCAGGGTCTTTTTTGCCAAAAACCTTCATCTTGTTGGCGACCCCGATTGCGATTATACCATCCATTCTTTCCAGATTTAATGAAACCAAAGCATTTTCTACAAAAATACAGATAATATATATGAGTAACTGTGCGATTGATATAAAAATTAGGAATTGGAGCAGAGAGAAAACCCTGCGCAGTTCCCGAAGAGAACACGCAGGGCTTTGGTTAGGAGGCTTCTTTTTTCACCGTCTGAGCTGTGACCAGAATGTCCCCCGGCTTAATGACGGTGTTCCCGGTGGGGATGATGGTGTCAATGCCCCGCTTGACCAGGATGACCCGATGGTCGTGGGCTTGGGGAATTTGGGACAGGGCTTGGTTGGCAAAGCGGTGCCCATTCTCCACCACCAGCTCCGATAGAGCCAGGTGCTCCCGATCCTCAAAGCTGCGGGCGGCCAGCACCAACAGGTCTCCGGCTTCCAGCTGCGTGTCCCCGTTGGGCACCACCACCTGGTCACGGCGTACAATCATCGCCACCAGAAGATCGGAGGGCAGCCGCAGTTGGGAGAGGTTCTGCCCGCACCAGGGATGCTGGGCATCCACATGGAGTTTGATGAAGTGGATGTCGCTGTCCTCCTGGTAGTCGTTGAAGGTGTGGCGGATGTCGGTGGTGGGGTCCAGCATGGAGAGCTTTTTTGCCACGGCGGGCAGCAGCGTGCCCTGGATGGAGATGGAGAGCAGTACCATACAAAACACCAGATTAAAGAGGTTGTAGGTGGTCTCCACACCGCTGAGTACCGCTGCAATGGCAAACACGATGGAGGCGGCACCCCGCAGACCGGACCACGCCACCAGGGTGATTTGCTCTTTCTTGGCGCCAAAGGGGGCCAGCAGGACCAGGCTGACCAGAGGACGGGCGGCCAGGGTGAGAAAGAGCATGAGCAGCAGGGCGGGGAAAATGACCGAGGGGAGCTGCGCCGGGGTCACCAGCAGGCCCAGCAGGAAGAAAATGAGCACCTGGGCCACATGGGTGAGTACGTCAAAAAAGTACACCAAATACTTTTTTTGCGGCAGATGGGCGTTGCCAATCCAGATGCCGCACAGATAGACGCTGAGGTAGCCGTTGCCGCCCAGCGCCGAGGGGAGCGCGTAGGAGAGCAGCATGACGGCAATGAGAAAGATGGTGTGGCTTTGCTGGGAGGGGAGCAGCTGCTGGTGGAGCAGTTTCACCGCCAGCCAGCCCATGGCCAAACCGCACGCAATGCCCACCATCAGCTGTTGGGCCAGCAACAGGGGGATGGACAGGGACTGTCCACTCAAAAGGGCGATGGCCACCGTGGTGAGCATGTAGGACATGGGATCGTTGGAGCCGGATTCCAGCTCCAGCAGCGAGTCGGTGTGGTATTTTAAGGCCAGATTTTTGGAGCGCAGGATGTTAAACACGGAGGCGGCATCGGTGGAGGAGATCACCGCCCCCACCAGAAAACACTGGAGCCAGGGAAGGCCCAAGGCCCAATGGGCAAACACCGCCACAGCGCCCGCAGTCCCCGCTACGCCCAGGGTGGACAGGAGCACCGAGGGGGCCAGCACAGGCCGAGCCGCCCGGAGATTGGTGCCGAATCCACCGTAGAACATGATGAAGACCAGACAGACGGAACAGATGGCATCCACCCCGGCGTAGTCGTCAAAGGAGATGCGAAAGAGGCCGTTTTCCCCAAAGAGCATGCCCAGCGCAATGAAAATGAGCAGGGATGGGACGGGGATTTTCTCCAAAAACCTGTTGAGCAAGATACAAATGAGAATGACAAAGCCCATGAGGAGCAGGGATTCCGTCACGAGGTCACAACCTTTCTGTGGAAAATATGGCAGGAGGCGGCGCATTCAGTGTACGAATGGGGCGCACCCAATATGTCTGGCAAATGAATATAAAAAACCGGAGTAAGCAATGCTTACTCCGGTTTGGAGCGAGTGACGAGGCTCGAACTCGCTACCTCCACCTTGGCAAGGTGGCGCTCTACCAGATGAGCTACACTCGCAACGACAAAGGACATGTTACCAGAGAAGAACGATTTTGTCAAGGGTGAAATTAAAAGAGTGTGGAGTAGAGCAACTTGGGCAGAATGGGGAGCATCAACGCCCCCACCAAGGCTGGCAAGTCTATGCCATGGAAATCGGAGAAGAAATATTTCACAAAACAAAAAAGGACATCCATTTGGATGTCCTTTTTATGGAGCGAGTGACGAGGCTCGAACTCGCTACCTCCACCTTGGCAAGGTGGCGCTCTACCAGATGAGCTACACTCGCAACAACAAAAGGGATGATACCAAATATCATCCCTTTTGTCAATAGGTTTCTCAAAGTTTTTGAAAAAATTTGTCCCGTGCCACCCGTGTGTCAGGAGGGGGAGGGTATTACCCCGAAAAGCGGAAGAACGTAGTACATGGCATAGACCAACAGGATGATGGCCACGATCCACAACAGAGCTTTCAGAAGAAACTTTCCCAGCCCTATCAGCAGGCGCAGGGGCAGAGGACGCTGGCCCGGGGCTGTAGGGGTATAGGCCAGGCCGGAGGGGCCTGAAATGCAAAATCTCTTGATGTAGTGGGCTCGTAGCAGGTGGGGAACAGCCAGAAGAAGGAGGGCAGAGACGGCGAAAAAGAAGGCCACTGCCACGGAGATGGGAGTAATATTGGAGAAGTGTAAATCGGACAGAAGCCAACTACCCGCGCCGGCCAAAAGACCGGCGGTCAGGGGAAGAAGGTAGATGGCTATGGGGCTTGGGAGGGGTGTCTGGTTGTAGAAGCCCCGGCCAACCAAACGCCGGGTACCACACACCACTACGGCGGCCACCGCCAGCCACAGCCCAACCAGCCAGGCACAGGGGGCGAACGCATGGGGAAGAAGGCTTTGCAGGCAGGAGGTGCAAAACAGCAGAAAGAGCAGCGAGTCACCCACTCCCAGCCATCCGGACAGAAGGAAGACCTGCCGATAGGAGATGGTAGCAGGACGGGCACGTACCACCACCATGGCTACGGCACACACCACCAGCGCTATCCAATATGGGATAGAGGCCCACCGGATACCGGTCATGAAGGACCATCCTAAGGGTATGAGACCGAGTAAAAGATATGCCAGAAACATACCAAAAAACATGTCAAAACTGGGTAGATTTCTGTAATTATTCTTCACAAAATCCCTGGCATTTTCAGGAGTCATAGAAACTCTCTCCTTTGGTTTGGTACCTATTACCCCTCTGTATTCTCCAGACACGCAGGGTAGAGGGAGGTGGGCCAGGCGTAGCCCAGCTCCTGGAGCTGCTGATCGGTGTACAGGGTCAAGGGCTGGTCGGGGTGGAGGGACTGGGGCAGCAGATGCCGGTAGCCGTTGCCGGTGGAGACAATCAGCCATGTGGTGGCGCCGCCCCGAAGAGTGCCCACTACCATGCTGGTTTCGATGCCCGCCCCTTGCAGCACTGCCTCCAGGCCCAACATCAGCCCCTGGTCGCTGGCGGGCTTGCCGGACAGGGCATCCAGGGCGGTGAGGGAACCGGTGGAGGAGGGAACGGCCACCTGGGCCACCTGGGCCACCAGCTGTTCCACGGTATGGCTCTCAGATGGGGTCTCATCCAGCAGCTGCTCCACCACAGCATCCAACTCTTTGGCGTATGCCGTCAGATCCATTTGACTGTCCGGCCAGGTCAGATTGACCTCCACAATGCGCTGGGAACCGGTGGAAGGGTAGAGAGAGACGGAGAACCGGGGGGGAGAGAGCGCCAGACGGGGAGTGCTGTAATAGGCCTGCCAAAACAGGTCCTGCACCATCTGCTCGTCCCCGGAAAAGTAGGATACCCGGGAGATGCTCTGGCTCTGGCGTACGGAGATGGCCCGGGTCAGCTCACTGCGCAGGCCAGAAAGGCCGGACACGGTCTGGATGGAGGACACCACTTGGGCCGAACGGGAGTAGACAATGCGCACATCCACCTCATAGTAGGTGATAATACGGGTGCTGTCATAGTCCATGGAGCGCACGGAAAATACCCCCAAGGGGTCCTCGGTGGTCACCTCGTTGCAGGCGCTCTCCAAGTCCGCCTCCACATCCCCGGAGTAGTTGTACAGCCGCAGGGTACCGGTGGTGGCGTGCTGATTGACAAAGTACAGCAGGGCGTTGACCAGGCCTTGGTAGGTCTCCACCCGCAAGATGGAGGAGTCCTCGGCCACAGAGTAGTCCAGGTGTGTGGTGGAGGAGACATAGCTGCGCTCCAGCATGGCACTGCACCCGGATAAGACCACAGCAGCAGCCATGGCCAGAGCAAGCAATCCTCTCTTCAAAGGGACACCTCCTTAGAGTCCGTCGGAGTGATACACACGGAAGCCTTCGCCCAGCACCTCATGGGCATCGCACACAATGAGAAAGGCGTTGGGGTCCAGGCCTTTGACGGCGGCCTTGATGGTGGCAATTTCCCGCTGCTTGAAGGCGCACAGGAGCACTTGCTTATCGGCCCCGGTGTAAGCACCTTGGCCGTGGAGGATGGTGACGCCTTTGTCCAGGTCCTCCACCAGCGTGCGGCGGATTTCCTCGTTGTGGTCGCTGATGATGTAGGCCACCTTGGCGGTGTCCATGCCGTAGAGCACGCCGTCCATAGCCAGGGTGGAGATGTACAGGGCCACCAGACCGTACAGGGCGGTGTTGATGGTGCGGAAGGCAATGGCCACCAGCACCACCACCACCAGGTCCACAGCCAGCAGCAGCTTGCCCATGGGCAGCCACTTAAAGATGAGCTTCAACAGACGGGCGGCCAGGTCGGTGCCGCCGGTGGTGGCTCCCTGTTGAAAGACAAACCCCAGGGACAGGCCCATGAGCAGACCGCCGAAAATACAGGCCAGCAGAGGGTCCATGGGCTGCCAGTCGTAGACGGGGGTGAGCAGGTCAATGAACACTGAGGAAATGAACATGGCGTACAAAGAGAACACCAACAGCCGCCCGCCAATGAACTTCCACCCCAAAAGAAACAGGGGAATGTTGAGCACGATCACGGTCAAACCCACCGGACAGGCAGGGATGAAGTGGTTGATGATCTGGGCGATACCAGTGATGCCGCCAAAGGCGATGTTGTTGGGGGCAAAGCACCACACAAAGCCCAGGGCGTAGATGGCCGAGGCAAAGGTAATGACCAGAGTGGCCCATATATCTTTCTTTATGTTCATAGAACCTCCTTGTTACAGGAGAGACAGCTGCGTCTCACCTCGGTCTTCTTCCTTTAGCAGCGCACCGGCAATGGGCAGGGAGCGGGCCCGATACCGGGGGGGATTGACAATGGTGGTCTCGCTCAGGGGTTTGGCCCACTCCACCTTGTACTTGGGCTTGAGGGTCATCACGTTGACCCCCTGGGTGGAGCGGGTGGCCTTGGGGGTGAGGGAGGCGGTGTGGAACACCACACAGCGTCCCTCCGTGGAGCACACCGCCACTTCGGTATCCTCCGCCAGTACCAGGGCGGACACCAGGGGAGACTTGTCGGAGTAGGCTCCGGTGAGCTTTTTCCGCCGGGTCTGGGTCTGATAGGCGTTCAGTTCCACCCGGGCGGCCTTTCCGTTTTCAAAGAAGAAGAGCAGATGGGCGGAGTAGTCCCCGGGGTTGCAGGCCCACACCACCTTTTCCTCCCCATCCATGCCCAGTTTGGTGGGCAGATAGTCGCCCAACAGGCTGGCCTTGGAGTCGTCGAAGTCGGACAAACGGGTTTTGTAGCACTGCTGACGATCGGTGAACACCAGCAGCTCGTCCCGGTTGCTGCCCTCCCAGTGCAGGAAGGGGCCGTCTCCCTCCTTGTACTTCTGCTCTCCGCTCATGCGCAGAGACTGGGGGGTGATCTTTTTGAAGTACCCCTCCTGGGAGAGAAAGACGTGGACGGGATAGTCCGGGGCCTCCTGGGCGGCGGCTTTCTCGGCGGTGAGGTTTTCATACTCGTAGATGATCTCGGTGCGCCGGGGGGTGTCGTACTTCTTCTTGACCTGCTGCAGCTCCCCGATGACGACTTTTTGAATCCGCTTGGGGGAGTTCATCAGATCCTTCAAGTCGGCAATCTCCTCTTCCAGGGAGGAGACCTCCTCCACCCGCTTGAGGATATATTCCTTGTTGATGTTGCGCAGGCGGATGTCTGCCACATACTCGGCCTGAATCTGGTCGATGCCAAAGCCGATCATCAGGTTGGGCACCACCTCGGCCTCCTCCTCCGTCTCCCGGATGATGGAAATGGCCTTGTCGATGTCCAGCAAAATCTTTTTCAGACCCTGGAGCAGATGCAGCTTATCCTCTTTCTTCTTGCACACATGGTAGGTACGCCGGCGCACGCTCTCCATGCGCCACGCCGTCCACTCGTCCAGAATCTCGCCCACCCCCATCACCCGGGGCATACCGGCAATGAGAATGTTGAAGTTGCAGGAGAAGGTGTCCTGGAGGGGGGTGAGGGAGAAGAGCTTTGCCATCAACTTTTCCGGGTCGGTGCCCCGCTTGAGGTCAATGGCAATCTTCAGGCCGTCCAGACCGGTCTCGTCCCGCATGTCCGAGATTTCCCGGATTTTTCCCGCCTTGATGAGCTCCGCCACCTTGTCGATGATGGCCTCTACCGTGGTGGAATAGGGAATTTCGGTCACTTCAATGAGGTTTTCGCTCTTGGAGTACTGCCACTTGGCCCGCAGCTTCACGCTGCCCCGGCCCGTGCGGTAGATGTCCTCCAGGGCCTTCTGATCGTAGAGCAGTTGTCCGCCGGTGGAGAAGTCGGGGGCCTTCATAATGGATAACAGGTCGGTGTCCGGGTTCTTCATCCGGGCAATGGCCGCCTCGCATACCTCGCCCAGGTTGAACCCGCACAGGTTGGAGGCCATGCCCACGGCGATGCCCTGGTTGGCCGCCACCAGCACATTGGGAAAGGTGGTGGGCAGAAGAGTGGGCTCTTGCAGCTTTCCGTCGTAGTTGGGCACAAAGTCCACCGCGTCCTGGTCAATGTCCCGGAACAGCTCCTGACAAATGGGGTCTAGGCGCACCTCAGTGTATCGAGAGGCGGCCCAGGCCATGTCCCGGGAGTACACCTTGCCGAAGTTGCCCTTGGAGTCCACCAGAGGGTGGAGCAGGGCGCCGTAGCCCCGGGAGAGACGCACCATGGTGTCATAGATGGCGGCATCTCCGTGGGGGTTTAATTTCATAGTGGCGCCCACCACGTTGGCACTCTTGGTGCGAGGCCCCGAGAGCAGCTTCATCTGGTACATGGTGTACAGCAGCTTGCGGTGGCTGGGCTTGAAGCCGTCAATTTCAGGAATGGCCCGGGAGACAATCACCGACATGGCATAGGGCATGTAGTTCAGCTCCAGGGTCTGGGTGATGGGCTGTTCCAGCACCTGGGCGTGGAGTCCCATCACGTTGGGGTTTATTTTCTTCATTTCCCCCTCCTGGGGGGACTTCTTTTTAGCCATGTGATTCCGTCCTTTTATGAGATGTCGGCCATGTCTAAATACTTATAGCCGTTTTCCGCAATGTGATCCTTGCGGCCCTGGAGGTTGTCCCCCAGCAGCAGGTCAAAGACCTGGGCGGTGCGCTCCACATCCTCGGGCATGACCTTGATCAGCCGCCGGGTGTCGGGGCTCATGGTGGTCAGCCACATCATGTCCGGCTCGTTTTCGCCCAATCCCTTGGAACGCTGCAAGTCGTACTTTTTCTTTTCGCTGTCCAGCTGCTGGCAGATCTCTGCCTTTTCCCGGTCGGAATAGGCAAACCAGGTCTTTTCCTTGCAGGTCATTTCGTACAGGGGGGACTCGGCGATGAACACATACCCTTCCTGAATTAAGGTGGGGGTGAGCCGGTAGAGCATGGTGAGGATGAGGGTGCGAATCTGGAAGCCGTCCACGTCGCCATCGGTACAGATAATGATTTTGTTCCACCGCAGGGCGGACAGGTCAAAGGCGGACAAGTCCTTCACATGCTTGTCCTTGACCTCTACGCCGCAGCCCATCACCTTCAAAAGATCGGTGATGATCTCGCTTTTGAAAATTTTGGCGTAATCGGCCTTCAAACAGTTTAAGATCTTGCCCCGTACCGGCATGATGCCCTGAAATTCCGCGTCCCGGCTGAGCTTACACGCGCCCAGAGCAGAGTCGCCCTCCACGATATACAGTTCCCGTCTCGACACATCCTTGGTGCGGCAGTCCACAAACTTCTGCACCCGGTTGGAGATGTCCACCGAGCCGGAGAGCTTCTTTTTGATACCCAGCCGGGTCTTTTCCGCCGTCTCCCGGGAACGCTTGTTGATGAGCACCTGACCGGCAATCTTTTCCGCGTCAAAGGGATTTTCGATGAAGTAGACCTCCAGCTGGGCACGGAGGAACTCGGTCATGGCCTCCTGGACAAACTTGTTGGTGATGGCCTTTTTGGTCTGATTTTCATAGCTGGTCTGGGTGGAGAAGTTGTTAGAGACCAGCACCAGACAGTCCTGGATGTCCGCCCAGGTGATTTTGGACTCATTTTTCTGGTACTTGCCATTTTGCTTGAGCCACCCGTCAATGGCGGAGACAAAGGCGGAGCGCATGGCCTTTTCCGGGGCCCCGCCGTACTCCAGCCAGGAGGAGTTGTGGTAATGCTCCACCAGATTCACGGTGTTGGAGAAGCAGAAGGACACAGACAGCTTCACCTTATAGTCTGGTTTATCCGCCCGATCCCGGCCCTTTCGTTCGGTCTGCCAGAACACTGGGGCGGTGAGGGCCTGATCGCCCACCAGCTCCTGCACATAGTCGATGATGCCGTTTTCGTATTTGAAATCTGTGGTCTCGAATCGGTTGCTGCCAATCTGGTTGCGCAGCCGGAAGGTGACCCCAGCATTCACCACCGCCTGGCGTTTCAGGGTGTCGGTGAAGTAATCCAGGGGAATGTCAATGTCGGTAAACACGTCCAAGTCGGGGAGCCAATGGAACTTGGAACCGGTTTTTTTCCGGTCGGCGGGCTCTTTGCCCATCTCGCCCACCAATTCGCCCCGTTCAAAATGCAGGGTGTATTTGAAGCCGTCCCGGTAGATGGTGGCGTCGAAGTACCGGGAGGCGTATTGGGTGGCGCAGGAGCCCAGGCCGTTAAGCCCTAGGGAGTATTCGTAGTTATCCCCGTCTCCGTTTTTGTATTTGCCGCCGGCATACAACTCGCAGAACACCAGTTCCCAGTTGTACTTGCCCTCGGCCTCGTTCCAGTCCACGGGGCAGCCACGGCCAAAGTCCTCCACTTCAATGGAATGATCCTGGTAGCGGGTGACGATGATCTGACTGCCGTGGCCCTCCCGGGCCTCGTCGATGGCGTTGGAGAGAATTTCAAATACGGCGTGCTGGCATCCGTCCAGCCCGTCGGAACCGAAGATGACCCCAGGGCGTTTGCGCACCCGGTCGGGGCCTTTCAGGGAGGAAATGGATTGGTTGTCATATGTTGTCTTAGAAGCGGCTTTTGCCATACTTGCACCTACTTTTTCATGAGCATATCATATCATTTTAATTATAGCGCAACCTTTGGCCCCCGTCAAGGAAGGGGGGACGGCGGGAAATCCCTCCTTGATGACACGGCATTTCCCTGTGCACAGATAAAACCGCCGCAGCTTATGCTGCGGCGGTTGGGAAAATGCTTGCTTGGGTCAGGGAAGAGGATACTGGGCCTTGTACTCCTGGTAGAGCTCTTTGAACTCTGGATTGCTGCGCAGATCCCCCAGGTACTGGTGGGTGTCGTAGCTGTCGTGGTGCAGCTCAATGATGGCGGCGGCCACTTTGGAGCAGTGGTCGGAGATGCGGGCGCAATCCCCCAGCACGTCCATAAAGAGCATGCCCTGCTCCACCTTGCAAGTGCCCTCCTGGAGACGCTTGATGTGGCGGGCCTTCATGTTGGCGCACAGGTGATCCACCACCTGCTCCAGCGGCTCTACCTTCCGGGCGCGCTGACTGTCGTCAGCCATGAAGCTCTTGGCGGTCTCCTTGGTCACTGCGGTGACCGCCCGAGCCAGCACGGACAACTCCGCCTGCGCATCATGGGAGAGGGGATTGTTTTTGTTCCACATCCGGTGGGCGGAGATCTGGATGCTTTTGGCGTGATCGCTGATGCGCTCAAAGTCGCTGATGGAGTGCAGCAGCAGGGACACCACCCGGCTGTCATCCACCGACAGGGTCTTGGTGGACAGCTTGACCAGGTAGGAGCCCATCAAGTCCTCGTGCTGATCCAGCTGATCCTCCACCTCACATACCAAATTGGCATCCTCTTCGTCATAAGAGGTGATGAGGCGCAGAGAACGCTTGACGGACTCGCTGGCCAGGTTGGCCATACCAGAGGCCAGCTTGGAGCACTGCTCCAGGGCGATGGAGGGGGTGACCAGCAAACGCTCGTCCAACAAGATGACTTCCGGCTCCTTGGCCTCGTCCTTGATGGTGGCACAGGCCAGCTTCACCAGCAACTTGTTGAAGGGGAGCAGGGCCAAGGTGCACACCACATTAAATACAGTGTGGACAACGGCAATGTTGAAGGGGTTGACACTGTCGTTGAGGAAGGGCATGGGGAAGATCATTTGCAGTGCAAAGAAGAGAATGAGGAAGGTGATGGTGCCAATGACGTTGAAGTACAGGTGAATGAGAGCGGCACGGCGGGCGTTTTTGTTGGCGCCCACTGAGGAGAGCATGGCAGTGACGGTGGTGCCGATGTTCTGGCCCAAAATGATGGGGATGGCGCTGCCAAAGGTGACGGCGCCGGTGGAGGCCAGGGCCTGCAAAATACCCACCGAGGCGGAGGAGGACTGGATGATGGCGGTGAGGACCGCGCCGGCCAGCACACCCAGAATGGGGTTGGAGAACATCAGCAGAATGTTGGTAAACTCCGGCACGTCCTTCAGACCTGCCACAGCTCCCGACATGGTCTCCATGCCGAACATGAGGGTGGCAAAGCCCAGCAGGATAGCTCCGATGTCCCGCCTCCGGTTGTCCTTGAGAAACATATACAGCACCACGCCGATGACGGCTAGAATGGGGGAGAAGGAGGTGGGCTTGAGCAATTGAATAAAGAAGCTGTCCCCTTCAATGCCGGACAGGGACAAAATCCAGGCCGTCACCGTGGTACCCACGTTGGCACCCATGATGATACCCACCGCCTGGCTGAGCTTCATCACGCCGGAGTTGACGAAGCCTACCACCATGACTGTGGTGGCAGAGGAGGACTGAATGATGGCGGTGACCACCAGGCCTAGGAAGAATCCTTTGATGGGGCTGGAGGTGAGCCGCTCCAAGATGGACTTGAGCTTGTTGCCCGCTGCCCGCTCCAGTCCGTCACCCATCACAGACATACCGAAGAGGAACAGAGACAAGCCGCCCAGCATGGTCAGCACGTCAAATAAATCCATAGTCACATACCTCAATCTTTTTCTTCAAATTTGAACACAGCCGGTCATAGTATACCATAGACGTAATCGGAGTGTAAAGACTGCGTAACACGAAAATATAAAGGCAAATCGTCCACGGATTTCCGTGTTATATGACCAAGTCTTTTTAGAGGAATAATTTTTCTCAATTTCGCTTAAACTGGGAGGGAAACTGGATGAAAAAACCAAAGGGGGATTAATATGGCGGTGGGAAGAAGACGCGGGAAAAACCCAAGGCAGGAGGAACGGCGGTTTCTCATGGAAGGGGTGGCACAGACCCGGGTGGAGCTCAACCAGGCCTATGCCCAGTTTAATTTGCAGTCAGATCCGGACCTGGTGGAGGCCTGTGTGTATGAGATCAACGCTCTGCGCAGCCGCTACTCCTATCTGGTGCGCCAGGTCAAGCGGCTGGATGCCGCAGATAAGGGGGTCTCATGAGCGGGGGAATATGGCTGGCACTGGCCCTGGGAGGGCTGGTGCTGTTGGCGGTGCTGCGTCGGCCGCTGCGGCTGTTGGGACGTGTGTTGGTGCGCTGGGGCGTGGGTCTGGCCGTGCTCTGGGGGCTACAGGGAATTGGGCCTGGGATGGGGGTGTATTTGGGTTTCAATGCCTTCAACGCCCTGATCCTGGGGCTGTTAGGGGTGCCCGGGTTCGGCCTGCTTCTTTTGACTCAATGGGTCTTCCGTTAGGATTTGCAGAATATCCGCAAAACTCCCTGGAATCGGCGGGCAAGTTGTGGTAGAATATAGGGCGCAATCGCAATGCGGGTTGCTCCACAACACCAACCAAAGAGGAGAAAGGCAGGTGGTTTCGGTGCGAAGACGAAACCGCATGGGTTATAAAGGGTATCAAGGGCGGGGCGGCGGCTCCAGCGGCTGGGTCAGAGCTCTTGTTTGGGTATTGGCCATGCTGGTGGTGGGGGCTGGGGGGTATCTGCTGGCGCAGAACGGCGGAATTTCCCTTCCCAGCCTGCCCACCATTCAGATCCAGCTGCCCACAGGAGGGCAGAACCAGGACCCCGCCACAGATGGGGAGGGAGACGGCGGCGAAACATCCTCCCCAGAGGACAGTACATCTCCGGAGCCCTCTGCCACACCTTCCCAGGCCCCAGCGGTGACGGAGATTCGGGCCGTAGAGGTCACCCTGGCCCAGCTGCTGGATGGCAGTGCCCAGCGCCAAGTGGAACAGGCCGACTGTGACGCTCTGGTGGTGGAGGTCAAGGGAAACCAGGGAACGCTGCAATGGCCCAGCCAGGTGGCCAAGGCCCAGGAATGGGGGGCCGTGGCCAACCAGCAGAGTCTCACCGATGCCCTCAAGGCCCTGTCGGATCAGGGGATTTATTTGGTGGCCCGGGTGGACTGTTTCCGGGACCAGCTGCTCTCCGTGAAAAATGTGGACAACAGCCTGCTCATGACCCGTGGCGGCAACCGCTGGTATGATTCCATGGGCAAGAGTTGGGTGACTCCCGTGTCCCAGACGGTGCGGGACTATATGGTGGAGCTGTGTGTGGAGCTGTCCGGGATGGGCTTTGATGAACTGGTGCTGGACAGTGCCTATTTCCCCGATCAAGGCGAGGTGCACGTTCTGGCCCAGTCCAACAACTATCCCGATGCCCGCACGGCCCCGGTGGAGACCTTCTGGAAACAGGTGTCCACTGCCTTGGAGGGCAAGGACGTGGTGCTCTCGGCCCAGGTGCGTGGGGATTCCCTGCTGAACGGGGGAACCACCACGGGTATGACCCCGCAGCTGCTCCAGGCGTACACCCAGCGGGTATGGGTGACTCTGGACGGGGCGGATCAGACCCAGGTGAAAACCGTTTTGACCCAGGCTGGGGTGGATGCCGCCGGACAGATCGTGGAGCATACCGCAAACAACGGACAGAAGATTTGGACCCAGGAATAAGCCATGTACCCGTGGACGGAGGAGAGAACCATGACAGAGAAACCTGTTTCCCGCAAGTGGGTGCCTGAGTATGAGGGGACCCTGCGCAGTCACATGATTAAAATTCCCACTTGCATTTCTGAGTGCTCGGGCATCCGGGTCTTTGGGCGGCGCATCAAATCTCTGGCCTTTACCACCGACGTGGCGGTGATCCGCAACATCAACGCCGACGCCATCATTGCCGTCTACCCGTTTACTCCTCAGCCTGCCATCCACCGGGCGGTGATGCGGGCCGCCGACATGCCCGTATTTGTGGGGGTGGGCGGCGGCGTCACCCGGGGATTGCGGGTGGTGAACCTGGCCAACGACGCCGAGCACGAGGGCGCCTTCGGCGTAGTGGTCAACGCCCCCACCCAAAACGATGTGGTGCGCCGGCTCAAGCAGGTGATGGACATTCCGGTGGTGGTGACTGTGGTGTCCGAACACACCGACATCGCCGCCCGCCTGGAGGCGGGGGCGGATATTCTAAATGTATCCGGGGCCAAGCGCACCCCGGAGATCGTCCGTTCCATCCGGGACAAGTTCCCCACCGTCCCCATCATCGCCACCGGTGGCCCCACCGATGAGAGCATTGTGGCCACCATTGCCGCCGGGGCCAACGCCATTACATACACGCCCCCCAGCAGCGCGGAATTGTTCGCCGTTTCCATGCAGCGGTACCGCCAGGAACAGGGGGAATTTTGATGGGTGGAGCGTTCATCCATCCACAAACCCCCAAGGCCATCGCTTTGGGGGTTTCTTTTTGTGGGACATTAGTTAAATAGGTAGCAAAGTAAAAAAGAGATATGAAAATAACGGAAAATACAAAAAAGACCTGGATTTTACAGTGAGAAGTGTGGAACTTTTTCGCCAAAAACATGAAAAAACTATTGAACTGAATTGACAAACGTGGTACAATTTTAACATAATCGGGGAAAAACTGATCTGGAGTTTCCGCGACAATTGAGTGGGAGAAAGAGGTGAGATACTATGGCATTTGAAGCCATCCAAAAGGTCACCCAGACCGAGGAGGAACAGCGTCGCCAGAAGGCGGATGCCGCTGCCGAGGCCAAAAAAATCGTGGCTCAGGCCCAGCGCGCCGGTAAGGAACTGGTGGCGAAGGCCCGGGCAGAGGCGGAAGAGAAGGTCAAGGCCATGATGGCTCAGGCCGAAGAACTGGCCGCCCAGCAGTCCCGCCAGGTTCTGGAGGGCAATGCTGCCGCCTGTGAGGCCTTGAAGCAAGAGGCCCGTGGCCGCCTGGATCAAGCGGCGGACCTCATTGTTGGAAGGGTAGGTAAAAACTAATGGCAATCGTAAAAATGAAACGGCTGCGCCTGATGGGGATGCGGTCGGATCGGGAGAGCCTGCTGCACTTACTGCAAAAGCTGGGGTGCGTAGAGGTGGACGAACCTGCCATTGATCTGTCCGACCCCAAATGGGCGGCGGTGGCCAAGCCCGATGGACGGGACCTGTCCAACGCCAAGGAGCGCAGCTCTCTGCTCAACCACGCGTTGAGCATCTTAAAAAAATATGCCCCCGCCAAGGAAGGCCTGTTCCGCATTCGGCCCCGGCTGTCCGAAAAGGAGTTTTTTGACCCCAACTTCTATCAGCAGGGCTTGGAGACGGCTCAGGCCATTGTGGACGGGGAGCGCACATTGTCCTCCCTCACCGCCCAGCAGGGCAAACTGCAAACCCAAAAGGCCACGCTGGCCCCTTGGCTGCCCCTGGATGTGCCCCTGGAACTGGCCAGCGACGGGACGGTCTCGGTGGTCTTCGGCACCATTCCCGCCAAAGCGGATTACGCCGCTATGGAGGCCGCGGTGATACAGGCCAGTGAGCTGACCAGCCTGACCTATGCCAGCGCAGACCGGGATTTGCAGTATTTCCTCCTCATCTGTCACCACGACGTGGAGGAGGTCTGCTGTGAGGCCATGCGAGAGTTCGGATTCTCCCGGGCCAACGTCCGGGGCTGGACCGGGACGGCAGTGGACAATGACCGCATGTTGGACAACCAGTTGGCTCAGGTGGCCGATCAGATTGACCAAGCCAAGGAGCATATCGCCTCCTTTGCCCCCCGCCGGGAGGCTTTGCGCCGCTGCGTGGATCGCGCAGTGCAGGACATTGCCCGGGAGGAAGTGAAGGGACATCTGGTGGACACCGCCGACACCTTTTTCCTGGAGGGCTGGATGCCCGCCAAGAAAGAGGAGGAACTGGGCGCGGTGCTGGCCAGCTACACCGCGGCCTATGAGCTCACCGATCCCGAGAAGGGGGATGCGGTGCCCACCCTCTTGGACAATCCCAAGTGGATGCGCTGCATCAACATGGTCACCGAGATGTATTCGCTCCCGGCCTATGACGGCATTGACCCCAACCCTCTGATCTTCTTCACATATATCTTCTTCTTTGGGTTCATGTTTGCCGACGTGGCCTATGGCCTGATCATCTTCGCCATTTCCCTGTTGGTCACCAAAAAGTTCCACCCCAAGGGCACCATGGGCTATATGTTCCAGTTGGGCCAGTACCTGGGTATCTCCACCGCGTTTGTGGGTATATTTGTGGGCGGCTTCTTCGGAAACGTTTTGGATGTCATCTACGACGTGTTCCTCCCCAACGTGGCCATGCCCGGCTGGATGGCAGCCTTCTCCAAAGGCATCATTGTAAACCCCGTCAACGACCCCATGCTGGTGATGGTCATTGCCATTGCCATCGGCTGTGTTCAGCTGGTGTTTGGTCAGCTGGTACACATCTACATGGGCTTCCGGGACGGCGAGGGAGTGGATGCCTTGCTGGATGTGGTTCCCTGGTGGGTGGTCTTTGCCGGCATCGGCATGGTGGCCATCACCGGCAGCGTGTGGGTGTTGGTGGCGGGCTTTGTCTGCCTGCTTCTCACCCAGGGCCGCCACAACAAGGGCTTCTTTGGCAAGTTCTTTGGCGGCATTGCCAGCTGGTATGACATCACCTCCTGGCTGTCCGACGTGCTCTCCTACGCCCGACTCATGGCCCTGATGTTGGCCACCTCGGTCATCGCGCAGGTGTTTAACACCCTGGGGTCTCTGGGGGGACGCACAGTATTCGGCGTGATTCTCTTCGTGGTGGTGTTTATCATCGGCCACGGCTTCAACATTGGTGTCAACCTCATTGGTACCTATGTCCACGCCGCCCGTCTGCACTACCTGGAGTTCTTTGGTAAGTTCTATAAGGAGGGCGGAATTCCCTTCCGTCCCCTGGCATACAACACAAAATACGTTGATATTATCAACAAGGAGGAAGACTAAAATGGAATTTTTGACAAACTGTGGAATGCAGCTGGCCGTTCTGGGCTCTGCTCTGTCCGTGGGACTGGCTTGTGCCGGTTCCGGCCGTGGCGTAGGTATCGTGGGTGAGGCCGCTGCCGGTGTGGTTGCCGAGGACCCCGAGAAGTTCTCCAAGTGCCTGATTCTCCAGCTGCTGCCTGGTACCCAGGGCCTGTACGGTCTGGTTATCTGGTTCTTTGCTCTGGCTCAGATGGGTGTCATCGGCGGTGGCGGCGGTGAGATGACCATTGCTGAGGGCCTGGGCTACTGCTTCGCCTGCCTGCCCATGGGCATCGGCGGCTACATCACCGCCATCGCACAGGGCCGCTGCGCCGCTGCCGGTGTGTCTCTGGTGGCCAAGCGTCCTGAAGAGCAGTCCAAGGGCATCATCATGGCCATCATGGTGGAGTTCTACGCCATTTTGTGCCTGCTGGCCTCCTTCCTGATGCTGGTCTTCCTGTAAGATTGGCAGGAAAGGAAGAGCTGCTATGAACGGTATCGAAAAAATTATTGATCGCATCAGCGGCGACGCCCGACGGGAAATTGACGACGTGCTGGCCCAGGCCCGTGCCCGGGCGGAGGAGATTACCGCCCAGTATCAGGCGCAGGCCAAGGCCGAGGCCGACGACATTCTCGTCCGAGGGGAAAAAGCCGCCGAGGAGCGGGGCGAACGGCTGGCCAGCGTGGCCCAGCTGGAGTGCCGCAAGGGAGTGCTGGCAGCCAAGCAGGAGGTCATTGATGAGGCCTTCCAGCTGGCGATGAAGAAGCTGGTGGCCCTGCCTCAGCCGGAGTATATTTCCTTGCTGGTGGACCTGGCCGTCCAGGCCGCTTCCAAGGGCAGTGAAAAGCTGATTTTCTCCCCCGCCGACCGGGCCCAGGTGGGCAAGGCTGTGGTGGTGGGAGCCAACCAGAAGCTGGGGGCCAAGGGCCAACTGACCCTGGCCGAGGAGACCCGCCCCATGCAGGGCGGCTTCATCCTCAGCGACGGGGACGTAGAGGTCAACTGCACCTTTGATACCCTGGTGCGTCTCCAGCGCGGCACCCTGTCCACTCAGGTGGCAGATGTGCTCTTCGGTTGACAAACCCTTTTCACACATATATGGATGGAAAGGGGGAGTAAACCGTGTCACATGAGAAAGATTTGGACTATTTGACCATATCCGCCCGCATCCACGCCATGGAGAACCGCCTGCTCAACCAAGAGCGCATGGAGCGGATGATTGAGGCCAAGGACCTGGGCGATGCCGCCAAGGTGCTCACCGAGTGCGGATATGACGACATGGGACAGGTGACCGCCCAGGCCATTGAGGAGACCCTCTCCAAGGCCCAGACCGACCTGTTCCACGACTTGGGCAGTGCCGTGGGAAACCGCGCGCTGCTGGATGTGTTCCGCTGCAAGTACGACTACCACAACGCCAAGGTGCTGGTCAAGGCGGAGGCTCTGCATCAGAACCAGGAGGCTCTGCTGGTGGGGGGTGGACGCTATGACCCCGCCCGCCTGGCCGAGGACTATGGCCGGGAGGACCTGCGGGGATGCTCCGACGTGTTCCGCCGGGGCGTGACCCGTGCCCGGGAGACCCTGGGTGCCACGGGAGACCCCCAGATGGCAGACTTCATTTTGGACCGGGCCTATTTTGAGGAGCTTACCCAACTGGCCAAGCAGGCAGACAGCAAGTTTGTGCAGGGGTTTGTGGCTCTGTCCATCGACGTGGCCAACCTGCGCTCCTGCGTCCGGGCCTCCCGCCTGGGCAAGGGCATGGAGTTTTTGCAGCAGGTGTTGGTGCCTGGCGGCAACGTCCCCGCCCGCACCCTGGCCACCGCCCGGGGGGACGAGCTGGGCAGCTTGTTCCGCACCAGCTCTTTGGCCCAGGCCGCTGCCACCGGTTCCGCCCTGTCCGCTCCCGGCTCCGGCGCGCTCACCGACTTTGAGCGGGAGTGCGACGACGCCGTGATGGACTATCTGGGCGCCGGCCGCCGGGTGGCCTTTGGCGAGCAGCCCATTGTGGGCTACCTCTACGCCCGTGAGGCGGAGATGACCGCCATTCGCACCATTCTCTCCGGCCGTATGGCTGGCCTGGATGGGGACACCATCCGGCAGCGTCTGCGCCGGACCTACGGTTAAGGAGGGGAGCGCATATGGCTAGTTATCAAATTGCCGTCCTGGGCGACAAGGACAGCGTGTTGGGCTTCAAAGCCCTGGGCCTGTCCACCTTCCCGGTGGACAGTGTGGATGAGGCAAAGGCTACCCTCCACAACCTGGCCAAGGAAAACTATGGGATTGTGTATCTCACCGAGACCCTGGCCGCATCCATGGAGAGCGACATCGCCCGCTACAAAGATGAGCTGACCCCTGCTATCATCCTCATTCCCGGCAAAGAGGGCAGCTTGGGCATCGGCATGAGCAACATCAAAAAAGCGGTGGAACGTGCCGTGGGTGCCGACATCCTCTAAATTGAAATGCCTAGAAAGAAGGTTTGGACTATATGGGTAAAGTAGTGAAGGTCTCCGGCCCCCTGGTGGTGGCCACCGGCCTGTCGGACGCCAACATGTCCGACGTGGTGCGTGTGGGTCCCCAGCGTCTGATCGGCGAGATCTTGACCATGAATGGAGACTCTGCCTCCATCCAGGTCTACGAGGAGACCTCTGGCCTGGGCCCCGGTGCTGAGGTGGTAACCACCGGTTACCCCATGAGCGTGGAACTGGGCCCCGGTATGATTGAGAATATTTACGATGGTATCCAGCGTCCGCTGGAGGAGATCAAGAAGAAGGTGGGCGGCAACAACCTGCCCCGTGGCGTGGAAGTGCCCCCCATTGACCCCGAGAAGCTGTGGGAGTTCACCCCCGTGGCGAAGGCCGGGGACCAGGTGGAGGGCGGCGACGTCATCGGCACCGTCCCCGAGACCCCCGTGGTGCTCCACAAGATCATGGTGCCCCCCTACCTCAAGGGTACGTTGAAGAGTGTGGTGGCTGCCGGCTCCTACAACGTCAAGAGCGTGGTGGCTGTTTTGACCAAGGAGGACGGCACCGACGTGGAGATCACCATGAGCCAGCGTTGGCCCGTGCGTGTGGGCCGACCCTACAAGCACAAGTATCCCCCCGTGCGTCCTCTGTCCACCGGTCAGCGTATCGTGGATACCTGCTTCCC
>CALXDO010000018.1 GCA_944387075.1 uncultured Oscillospiraceae bacterium
CCGGCGGCGCCTGGGTTCGATAGTCAATTTTCATGTCAAATCACCATTTTTGTATACATAAAGCTGGGGCGGCCCGACGATACTATGGACATCTAAAATCCGGGCTGCCCCTCCCCTCAACTCAACAAAATTTTAATTTTGTTGAGTTTCTAGTTAATTTCAACGGGAGTGTTCCGGAACAAGAATTGGAGGTCAAGACCATGAGTCTCATTCCATGCACTCTCTCCTGTCGGTATCAGACCGATGGTCGGTGTACCCTGTACGCCGCCGGCACACAGCCTGTGCGCAACGCGGCCCAGAATGGCACCGACCACCCATGCCTAAACTATGTGCCCAAATCCTCAGACCAGCACCGCAATCGCTTGCCGGATGTTGTGCACCTCAATGAGCTGTAATCCGTCTGGGACGATCAACTTTCCACTGTGCCGCGCTGGGATCAAGCATTTGGTAAATCCCAGCCGCTGCACCTCAGACAGTCTTTGATTTAAGGCGTGCACCGCTCGCAATTCTCCAGTCAAACCAACCTCACCGATGGCGGCCAAATCATATGGCACCGGCTTGTCCCGAAAACTGGATGCCAGAGCGACTATGAGAGCCAAATCGGCCGCTGGCTCTGTGATACTCAGTCCACCGATGACATTGACATACACATCGCAGTTGGACACCATAAGTCCTCCACGTTTTTCCAGAACTGCGGAGAGCATCATGGCCCGATTGTAATCAAAGCCGTTGCAAGAACGCCGTGAGGTTCCATAGGCCGATGGCGTGAGCAAAGCCTGAATCTCTGCCAGTACCGGACGCACCCCTTCCATGACGCAGGTTACGCAGGAGCCCGGTGTATTCTGGGGGCGTCCGGACAACAAGGCCTCGGAAGGATTGGGCACCTGGGTCAGCCCCTGGTCTCCCATTTCAAATACGCCGATCTCGTTGGTGGCACCGAACCGATTTTTGGCTGCACGGAGAATGCGATAGGAATTGTGCTCCTCCCCTTCAAAGTGAAGCACACAGTCCACCATATGCTCCAGCACCTTGGGGCCTGCCAAAGAGCCCTCTTTGTTGATGTGGCCCACCACAAAAACCGTAATGCCCAGCCCCTTAGCCAGATGCATCAAGGTCATGGTGCACTCCTTGACCTGGGCTACGCTGCCCGGGGAGGAATTGGAATCCCCGTTGTACACCGTCTGGATGGAGTCCACGATCAAAATATCCGGCTTTTGCTCTTCTACGGCTGCTACCACGTCATCCAGGTTGGTTTCCGAGTAGAGATACAATCCCTGCCCGGATATGCCAAGCCGCTGGGCTCGCAGCTTAATCTGCCGCTCTGATTCCTCTCCTGACACATAGAGTACCGAGGCAAACTGACACAGGCTGCTGCAGATTTGCAGCATGAGCGTGGATTTACCAATGCCGGGGGCACCGCCCACCAGCACCAGAGAGCCCTTCACCGCTCCCCCGCCCAGCACCCGATCCAGTTCACTCATTCCTGTTGGAAAACGAAGCTCATCGGTGGCCTCTACCTCGTTCATAGGACGAGGCTTACGCAGGTTAGAAGTGATACCACCGCTTTTTTTCTTGGTTTCCGCAGCAGCAGCCGGTTGCTCTACAATGGTGTTCCACGCCCCGCAGGCCATACATCTTCCCTGCCATTTCGGCGTCTCATTGCCGCACTGGGTACAATAGAAAACCGTTTTGTTTTTTACCATTCAGATTCCTCCTGTGGCTTTGTTCATCATTTGTATCTGGTGGAGATATGCCCCTGTGATGGCCAGGGACAGCTGCGTTTGATAGTCGTCCGTGAGCAGCAACGAGGCCTCTACTCCGTTGCTGAGAAAGCCACACTCCACCAATAGTCCAGGGCAGGAGATGTGCGAAAAGAGATAGAGATCTTCTGATACCTGTTTGGCCTTTTTGGTGTTTGTCCCATCCACAAAATCTTGCAAGGTCTGCTGTGTATATTCCCCCCATTGTCGTCCCACATCGCCCAGAGTATAAAACACCTGTGCACCGGACACCGCTGGGTCAGGAAACTGATTTTGATGAATGCTGATGAGCATGGCATTGGGGGTACGGTTCACCAGATCGGCCCGGTAAGCCAAGTCCGATTGTTTCCGGTTCCCGCTTTCTTCTGCCCCTGGCGTATGCAAGGAGACATCTTCACTACGAGTCAAGACTGTCTCAACCCCATACAATGCCATAACATACTCCATTTTCTTGACAATCTGAAGATTGATGTCACTCTCTCGATGACCAGAAGCCGTGACCGCACCACCGTCTTCCCCTCCGTGTCCAGCATCCAGAATCACCACAGGATTTCCATATCCAACCGGAGCGATTGTCGGCACCAATTTGCCCCACCGAGCTAAAAAACAGAGGACTCCTGCGATCACCAGCAAGACAACCATCCATGGCTTCATTGCCATCCCCCCTTCCCTCCCACCATATGAAAAAAGGGGACAACTCATGCTAGATGCAATGGTAGATTTCCCGGTGACGCTGAGAGATGACCACCCGCAGGTCCGGAAATGCCCGTTGTAGCCACTGTTGCAACACAGGACACACCACATTCTCTGTGGGATAGTGCCCTGCGTCCAACAAGTTAAGGCCGTAGGACTTAGCCTCCAGAAATACATCGTATTTCACGTCAGCGGTGACAAAGGTATCACATCCAGATGCCAGGACATCGGAGAGCATACTGCCGCAGGAGCCGCCGCCCACGGCCACCTTGTGCACCGGCTTGCCACTATCCACCACTCGCACACAGGCAGCGTCCAGCCTCTGTTTTACCAGGGCAGCAAATTCATTCACCCCCTGAACCGGAACCAGCCCTACCCGGCCGATGCCATAGGGCCTTCCCTGTTCATCCATGCCGTCCTGGTGAAGCTGTTCCATCCCCGTCAATCCCAGCTTCTGAGCCAAAGCATCGTTTACTCCCTCTGCCACAGCGTCCAGATTGGTGTGGGCACAGATGGCGGAAATTCCACTTTGCACCATGTCCAAGAGCATGGCACCGTTTGGGGTGTCGTCGGTAAGCTGCTTGATGCCGTTCCAAATTACCGGGTGGTGAGAGACAATGAGCTGGGCTCCCAGTTCCACCGCCTCCTGCACCACCGCTGGTGTAATATCCAACGCCACCAGCACACAATCCACTTCTGCGCTGCGCCGTCCTACCAGGAACCCAGCGTTGTCAAACCCCAGCTGATACTGGAATGGGGCCTTGTCCTCTATGACGTTATAGATCTGCGCCACTGTTGTGCTCATACCTTCAACTCCTTTTCCATGTCCTCAATTCCGCCCAGAACCTCTTCCAACTGCTCCATTGTGGACTGATCTGGGTTTGCCGAAGCACGTTGCCCCTCCAGAGCACGGCGCACTTTTCCCTTCATCATGGACAGGTATTCCCTGCGCAAAGGCTGGGGCCGATTACGCCCTACCCAAAGCTCCGCAGGGGTCATAGGGGAATCCTGTCCACCACGGACCGTGAGAATGGTGTACATCCGGCTCCCCTCCTGACAGATGGTCTCCTGTTCCACCGTGTATCCGTTCCCCTGTAACCACTGCCGCAAGTCAGGGAAAGACGTCATGGGCTGCAACAGCAAAAGGGTATTCTCTCGAGTCCAGGGAGCCTGTTCCAAGATGGCAGCAATGGTCTCCCCTCCCATGCCGGCAATAGACACCACGTCCGCCTCTCCGGCTTGAATCCCGGATAACCCGTCACACAGGCGCAGGGAAACCCGCTCTGCCACTCCATGCTGCTCCACCGTCTCTCGTGCCCGGGATAGTGGGCCCTCCCGCAGGTCCGAGGCAATGGCGGAGGGGATACGCCCTTCCAGCAGTAGCCATACCGGAAGCAACGCATGGTCTGTGCCCACATCTGCCAAAACAGCCCCCTGAGGCACCTGCTGTGCGATGGTGTGTAGTCTAGGTGTTAACTCCATAATACCTCCAGATAGACGGAAAGAGCGGTTTCCCGCTCTTTCCCATCATGCATCAATCCGCAATATTGGCGTTGATCTGCTCCAGCAGAGCATCCACATCCACGCCGTGCACCATGCAGGCCTGCTCCACGGTTTCGCCACGGGCGGAGGGGCAGCCCAGGCAGTGCATGCCGATGGAGAGGAAGATGGGAGCGGTGTGAGGGGCGATGTCCAAAATATCGCCAATGATGGTATCCTTTGTAATCTTAGCCATGTTCTATGACCTCCTGATCTAGTTTTGTCGAACGCTCTTAGTATATCCAACCTTTTGCACTTTTGCAAGAGGCCAGAGAGGAATCTCACTGGAATTCCTTTAAAAATGCCTCCAAGCGATCCATGCCCTTCTGAATGTTCTCCATGGAAGTCGCATAAGACCAGCGCACAAAATTGGGAGCACCAAAGGCGGTACCGGGCACCGTGGCCACCAGACCATACTTGAGGAATGCCTGAGAGAAGTCATCGCAGGTCTCAATGACCTGACCCCGCACACTGCGGCCAACCAGCTTTTCCATATTCATCATCACATAGAAGGCACCTTCGGGCTTGATGCAGCTGACACCCTCTACCTGGTTCATCCGCTCTACCAAGTAGTTCCGCCGTTCTTCAAACGCCTGTCGCATCTCTTCAATCTTATTCTGAGGACCGTTAAGCGCAGCCTGGGCAGCCGCCTGAGAGATCGTGCAGCAAGAACCGGCACAGTGGCTGAGATAATTGCTCATGACCTTGATGACCTCTGGCTCAGCCATAGCGTAACCAATACGCCAACCGGTCATGGCATAGGCCTTGGAAACTCCGTTGATGAGGATGGTACGCTTTTTCACCTCTTCGCCCAAACTGGCAACGGAAGTAAACTTCAGCCCGTCATAGAGCAAGCAAGCGTAGATCTCATCGGCAATGATATACAGATCCTTCTCCACACACACATCGGCCAGGGACTGCAATTCCTCTCGGTTGTACACCATGCCGGTGGGGTTGGAGGGATTGTTGAGAATGACGGCTTTCGTCTTATCTGTCACTGCATTTCGCAGCTGTTGTGCCGTAATCTTAAACCCAGCAGACTCCTGGGCTGTGACGATTACAGGTACACCACCCATCATGCGGATGAGTTCCACATAGCTGACCCAGTACGGGGCAGGCAAAATGACTTCATCCCCAGGATTAACCAGGGCACGCAGGGCCAGATACACGCAGTGCTTGGCCCCGCCAGCCACCACAACTTGGGAAGGCTGATAATCCACCTGGAAATCCGCCTTCATGCGGGCACACACCGCCTCCTTCAGCCCGAGAGTACCAGAAGCGGGAGTATACCGGGTGTTGTTCTCCTCAATAGCCCGGATGCCAGCGGCCTTGATTTCGTCCGGTGTGTTAAAGTCCGGCTCACCAGCACCAAATCCAATTACATCAATTCCGTCTGCTTTCATCTGCTTGGCCAGAGAATCAATGGCCATGGTGCTGGATGCCTGTACCTGAGAGGCAAGAAGCGACAATTCTTTCAAGTCAATCCCTCCGTACACTGATTTTATGACACATTATATCGCGTTTCTTGCATAATTGCAAGAGCGTTTCCAATATACGCTGTTCATTTTGCATGTTCTGATATGACTCACTGCAAAATCATCGTGTGCGCTTGGTTGTATTTTTGCAGTAGAGAAAGTAGAGACCCTTGACCATCAAATCCCGGTCATACTCGATGGAGTGACAGCAATGGCGGAAGATTTCCGGGGCATACTCCCCGGTAGCCACGATGGAGGCCGCAGGTTCCCCCGCTGCGTGCTCCATCTCATCAATGAGACGGTCGATGGAGCCAGCATAGCCGTACACCACACCCGCTCTCATAGAGTCCACCGTATTGCGCCCCAGTGGGGTGTCCACTTTTCCCATGGCAATATGGGGCAACTGTGCCCCATGATCTGAAAGGGCCTCCAGGGCAATGGCCATACCTGGCATGATGGCGCACCCTTCATAGGATGCCTGCCTCATGTAAGAGAAGGACAGGGCCGTTCCTGAGTTAATCACAAGGGACGGGGATGGATACACGGCCACCGCCGCCACTGCCGAGGCTACAATGTTGCTGCCTAGCTGGTTATGGACATCTGCTCGAATGTTCAGGCCTGTCTTGACCCCCGGGCCCACCACCATGGCCCGCTTTCCGGTCAACCGCTGAATGGCCCGCACAAAGACATCCGTGATTGGGGGAACTACGCTGGACACAATGGCCCCGTGTACCTCCCGAATGTGCCCGCCGTACAGCTGAAACACACCCATTAAATCCAAGGCACAGCGGTCCTCGCTGTATCTGCGCTCAGTTTCCAGCTCTGAGCGGAATCGGATGTCCCCATTCTCCTCAAACAGTGCGATGGTGACGTGTATGTTGCTAATGGCCACAGCCAAGATCAAAGTGCCCAACCCCTTTGTCTACTGAAAATACTATTGCTACCATTATAGCCGTGGAGAAAGGGCATTGCAAGAGCAAACCTCCGTCCCTGAAGCTATGGGACGGAGGTTTTTCACTCTCAGATGTTATCTCGAATAATTTGTCCCATCTGACGGGTGCCAACGATAGACTCACCGGGCTTAGCAATGTCAGCCGTGCGCCAACCATCTGCCAGAGCTTTGTCCACCGCTCGCTCCACAGCATCAGCCTCTTGGGCCAGGTGGAAGGAGTAGCGGAACATCATAGCCACGGAGAGAATGGTAGCAATGGGGTTTGCCTTGTCCTGTCCGGCAATGTCCGGAGCAGAGCCGTGAATGGGCTCGTAGAGGGCTGGGGCGGTATCTCCCATGGAGGCCGATGGGAGCAGCCCAATGGAGCCGGTAATCATGGAGGCCTCATCGGAGAGGATGTCTCCAAACATGTTCTCCGTCACCACCACATCGAACTGGCCGGGGTCCCGCACCAGCTGCATAGCGCAGTTGTCCACCAGTACATCCTCATAGGCCACGTCGGGATATTCCTTTGCCAGACGGTGCATCACAGACCGCCACAGGCGGCTGGTTTCCAGCACGTTGGCTTTGTCCACGCTGGACACCTTGTTCCGTCTCAGCCGAGCCATTTCAAAGGCACGGCGGCCAATGCGCTCAATCTCCATTTCAGAATAGGCCATCAGGTCGGTGCACTCGACGCCCCGATCCGGAGTCTCATAGCGATCCCGCTTGCCAAAGTACACACCGCCGGTCAGTTCCCGCACCATCATCAAATCAATGCCTTTTTCGGCCGTCTCCTTCTTCAGCGGACAGGCCTCAGCCAGAGCCGGGCGCAGCGCGGCGGGACGCAGGTTTGCATACAGGCCCAAATCCTTGCGAATGGCCAGCAGGGCTGTTTCCGGACGCTGCTCAGCGGGCTTGTCACTGCCCCATTTGGGGCCACCCACAGCACCTAGCAGCACTGCGTCACAGCTTTTGCATATCTCGGCAGTACCGTCAGGGTAACTCTTGCCCACCGCGTCCGTAGCGCAGCCACCCAGCAGCACATCCACATAGATAAAGGTGTGTCCGAACTTCTCCCCCACCCTGTTGATAACACCCACCGCTTCATCCACGATCTCTGGGCCGATTCCATCCCCCCGAATGAGAGCAATTTTATAATTCATTTGGCGATCCCCCTCGCTTTGAGAGAATGGAGCAGGCCGCCGTTTTCAATGATGCCGTTGACAAAGGTGGGGAACGGCGCGGCCTGAAAGGTTTCCCCGGTGGTCTGGTTCTCAATAACCCCGGTGGCAAAGTCCACGGTGATGCTGTCCCCAGGAGAAATGCCATCCACAGCCTGGGGGCATTCCATAATGGGAAAACCGATGTTGATGGCGTTGCGGTAGAAGATGCGGGCAAAGCTCTTGGCGATGACGCATTTCACCCCGCAGGCTTTGATGGCCAGCGGAGCATGCTCTCGGGAAGAGCCGCAGCCGAAGTTGCTGCCGCCCACCACAATGTCCCCCGGCTCTACTGTGCTGGCAAAGTCGGCGTCGATGTCCTCCATGCAGTGGGAGGCCAAGGACTTCTCGTCTGGGGCGTTGAGGTAACGGGCTGGGATAATGACGTCGGTATCCACATTGTCGCCGTATTTATAAATCTTCATTTCATCATCCCTCCCTTAAACGGTGGCGGGGTCCGTGACCACGCCGGTGATGGCAGAAGCCGCTGCCACAGCAGGGCTGGCCAAAATAACCATGGAACTGGTGGGGCCCATGCGGCCTACAAAGTTCCGGTTGGTGGTGGCAATGGCCCACTCATTGTCACTGAGTACGCCCATATGTCCGCCCAGGCAAGGGCCGCAGGTGGGGGTGGACACCGCTGCACCAGCCTGGATGAAGTCGGCAATCAGTCCCTCTTCCATGGCCTGGAGGTAAATCTGCTGGGTGGCGGGGATGACAATGCAGCGTACGCCGTCAGCCACCTTTTTCCCCCGGAGAATGGCGGCAGCCTCCCGTAAATCCTTCAATCGGCCATTGGTACAAGAGCCAATAACCACCTGCTGAATGGGCTTGCCTGCCACTTCGTCCACCGGCTTGGTGTTGGAAGGCAGATGAGGCAGGGCCACCGTGGGACGCAATGTCGACAAATCAATCTCCACCGTACGGGCATACTGGGCATCCTCATCCGCTTGGAACGAGGTCCAGACCCGCTCCACCCGTCCGTTGAGATAAGCAATGGTCTTTTCATCCACGGGGAAGATTCCGTTTTTGGCTCCCGCCTCAATAGCCATGTTGCAAATGGTAAAGCGGTCGTCCATCTCCAGGGAGGTCACGCCGTCCCCGTAGAACTCCAGGGACTGATAGAGTGCCCCATCCACTCCGATCATACCGATGAGGTGGAGCACCACATCCTTGCCGCTGACATAGGGGGAGAGTTTACCAGTGAGCTTCACCTGGATGGCCTGGGGTACTTTGAACCAAGCCAGACCTGTGGCCATACCGGCCGCCATGTCGGTGGAGCCCACACCGGTGGAGAAGGCCCCCAGGGCGCCGTATGTACAAGTGTGGGAGTCTGCTCCAATGATGACCTCGCCAGGGGCAGCCAATCCCTTTTCCGGAATGAGCGCATGCTCAATGCCCATCTGGCCCACGTCATAGAAATGGGTGATCTGGTGTTTGTGGGCAAAGTCCCGGCAAATGGCACACAGCTGCGCGGACTTGATGTCCTTGCAAGGGGTGGAGTGGTCCAGCACAATGGCAATTTTATCCTTGTCAAAGACGGTGGACAGTCCCGCCTTCTCAAACTCCTTGATGGCCACCGGGGTTGTAATGTCGTTGCCCAGCACCAAATCCAGTTTGCCCTCAATGAGCTGTCCAGCCTGCACCTGGTCCAGGCCGGCAGCCCGGGCCAGAATCTTCTGCGTCATGGTCATTCCCACGAAACGCACCTCCTCAATCCTCAAGTTTCTTGACCTCATTATGCCAAACTCTCTGGAAAAAGAATGTAACATATGATACAATTCTCAAGAAGTGGAGGTGATCCCATGGCACAGTGGGACATGTTTGCTCAGGGGCAAGTCCCCAAATTATATTCCAAGGGCCAGTTGATTTATATGCAGGGGGAGATTCCCCGCTTTTTTTACTATCTGGTGTCCGGGTCCGTGCGCAGCTTTCTCAGCAGTCCGGATGGAGATGAACGCATTCTGACCATACATCGAAGCGGAGATCTGATGGGCGAGGCATCCTTTTTTGACCAATACCCTCGGGTTAGTTCTGCCATGGCCTTGGAGGACAGTCTGGTGGTATCCATTGACCAACAGAGGCTGGATCAGATCTTCATGGAGCACCCCCAGTTGGCCCAGCCGTTGCTGCGCTATCTGGCCCGCACCGTGCGTCTGCTTTCCGACCATGTGGACACCGCTTCCCTCCCCGCCATTGGGCGTGTGGCCCGGCACTTGCTCACATTGCCCCGAGGAAAGGACAACACTGTGGTGTGCACCCACGAGAGCATCGGGCAGGCCATCGGCATGAGCCGAATTACCGTCAGCCGGGCCATGAAACAGCTGGGACAACGAGGCTCTATTGAGACAGGGTATGGTGTGGTGCGGATTTTGGACGAAGGGCTGCTTCAAGTGTTGCAAAACCGATAGCGCGGCAAGGCCGGGAAGCTAAATTGGGCTTCCCGGCCTTCTCTCATGTTCAATCTTCGTAAGGAACCATCATTCCCTGTTCAATATCGTATCGGAAGCCGCTGTATTTATTGTACATCGGATAACTCCACGAAAGTAACTTTTCCAGCGGATGCTCTAAGTTATATCCCGTATACGCAGACTCTACACCTCCATCAGTTACAAGTAAGGATACCCTGATCTGCTTATTTTCAAATTGAAGCTGGAAGTCTACATCGTACGAATCCTCTCCATTCTCCATGACTCCATGCTCACTAATTCCGATATATCGCATACTCTGTATTCCACCGCACGCTTCCACATCTTCTGCCAATTTTTGATACAAGTCCCAGGCATCATCCTCGAAATTCTCCATTTTCTCCTCGCTAAAATACCCATCTTCTAACCAGCGCTCGTTTATTCCTTCCACATCAACATAGCCAAAGGCCCCCTCATAATCTCCATTTATCAGACAGTTGGCGAATTGGTTGGCGATGTACAGCTCCCGCAGGTTTGTGAAGCTTGGGCCTGACCCACTATACTGTCCCCATCCCAAGTACCCGATGGGAATCAGCAAGAGAATCACCACAATGGATGCGATCCAGCGGTTGCGAATTTTCTTGAAGCTCTTGGCCGTAGCTTTTCTCTCTTTTTTCGGCTCCACCACCATCTCCAGCTCTGTGAACTCCTGGACGGCAGTATGCTGCTTTCCACAGCTCTCACACTCCCGCAAGTGCTCCTCCACCGCCTCCCGGGTGGCCTGGCTGCATAGGTTATCCTCATACAGTGGCAGTAAGTCCTGCACGATGTCACATGGCAGTTTCATTTTGACACCTCCTGAACAATTTGTTGTTTCGCTCGATAGTAGGTCACTCTGGCCCACGCTTCGGATTTTCCATACATCTCTGCAATTTCCTTTAACTTGATCTCCGCATAGGTATGGAGAATAAACACGTCCTTGTATGGATCGCTGAGCCGTAACACCGCCTGACGTACACGCAGACGTTCCTCTTCGCCAATCACTTGTTCCTCCGGCGTCGGCCCATGAGAGGCTGTATCCGCTATTTCTTCCATCGGATACACCCCATAATTTTTCTTTCTTTTGCATTCTTTCAACCACGCATTTTTCCCAATTTGACACAGCCAAGTGTACAGAGAGCTTCGTCCCTCAAACGTTCCAATATGTAACAAAGCTTTGTAAAACACTTCTTGCAGCAGATCCTCTGCCATGGATTCATCCCGCGTTAAAGAGAGGAGAAAACGGTATACAGGTCGGCTATATGTTTCATAAATTTCTTGAAATCCAGACATGTCTACCCCTCCTCCCCCAACATCTATGCGTTCTCATTTTATCAGAAATCGGCTGGCTTCTCCAGATGGCAGCGCACTCCTTGCATTGGCTCCATATCCACCGGAGCTTGTCCTTCACCCATTAGAGCCTTGGAAACGCAAAACGTTACAAAAAAACGATGTGCCACAGAAAAATTTTTTCTGCGACACATCGCGCCTTATAAAATGATACAAATTAACCCACCGGAGCCTTCGTTGATGATCCGCTGCAAGGTGTCCCGCAGCTTCTCTCGGGCATCCTCCGGCATGCGCTTCAGCTTGGCCTGTAGGTCCTCCCCCACCAGTTCGTGGAAGGAACGCCCAAACATGTTGGAATCCCAAATCTTCCCTGTGTCTCCTTCGAATTGGCGCAGCAGGAAATCCACCATCTCCTCCGACTGCTTTTCTGTGCCCATGATGGGAGATACCTCGGTTTTGATGTCGGCCCGCATCATATGGATGGATGGCGCGGAAGCTTTCAATCGCACGCCGTACCGGCCACCCTGCTTGACAATCTCTGGCTCCTCCAGCGTCATCTCCTGGGGATCGGGCATCACAATCCCATAGCCCGTCTCTTCTACCTGGGCCAGTGCCTGCTCCACCTTCTCATATTTTCGCTTCATAGAGGCCATCTGCACCAACTGGCCGATGAGATCACCGTCATCGTGAATTTCCAGTCCACAGCGCTGGGACACCGTCTCGTAAAACAAACTGCGGGGCAGCTCCAGAACCGCCGTTACCACACCGCTTCCCATATCCATACGAGTGATACGGGCAGAGTCAATTTCTTCACGTAGGTCCAGAGCCTCCACCGCCTGCTCGGTATCCCGCAGCCGCTCCAGTCCACCGGCCTCCTGCCGAATCATGCTGTACAGCTGGCTTTTAATGGGGTGGTCAAACGGCAGCACATCCACCCAGGAAGGCAGATACAATTCCAGCTGTTTCATGGGAAATTCGTGGAGAACGCCGCTTAGAATCGCCTCCACCGTCTCCTCATCCAGGGTCAGGCAGTTGACCGCCAGACATGTCACCTGGTATTGCTGGGCAATGTCCGCTTGAATGGCCTGGGCTCGGTCGCTATACGGCTGTGCAGAATTGAGCAGCACCACAAAGGGCTTGCCCATGGCCTTGAGCTCCTCAATGACCCGCTCCTCCGCCTCCAGATAATCCTCTCGGGGTATATCTGCAATGGACCCGTCGGTGGTAACAACAATGCCAATAGTAGAGTGATCCGTAATCACCTTTTGGGTGCCCAGCTCTGCGGCCTGTGTCATGGGTATCTCATGGTCCATCCAGGGGGTGGTCACCATCCTGGGCTGATCCCCGTCCATTTGGCCCAGGGCGCCGGGTACCATGTAACCCACGCAGTCAATGAGACGCACCGAAAAGGAACTCCCGTCATCCATGGACAGACTCACCGCGTCCTCGGGAACGAATTTGGGCTCTGCCGTCATCACCACGCGTCCAGAACCACTCTGGGGCAGTTCATCCCGAGCCCGATCCCGGAGATATGTGTTTTGAATCTCAGGCAGCACCATCGTCTCCATAAACCGTTTGATAAAGGTGGACTTTCCTGTGCGAACTGGACCCACCACGCCGATGTAAATATCGCCCTGCGTACGCTGAGCAATATCCTCATAGAGTTTATTATGATCCACTGCAACTCCTCCTCACCGCAAGTTCTCTACATATGTATGGGGATAAGCTATATAATATGCCAATCAAAAAACTGGCTGGAGATTCTCCCCAGCCAGTTTTATCATCTTATCTTATACGCGTTTGGTGGGGATGAGTAACACCATACCCTGGGGCACGGTTTCAGAGGTCAACTCATTGGCCGTGCAAATATCTTGAATCGTAGCTCCACATGCTTTTGCCACATCCCACAGCTGCTCTCCGGCATCCACACGGCGGATGACCAGAGAGGGGCGGCTGCACGGACCGTCATAGGTTCCGTTGGAGGTCACAGAACTGACACATAACAGTTCTTCTTCTTTGGTAGTCAGCCAGCGAAATTCCAATTCAAAACGGAGGTCGATCCCTCCACTCACCGCTGCCGCCGATACGTCTCCCACGGCCCTGCCGTGTACCTCTCTCTCACAGCCCTCCGGTACCTGGTAGGGACAGGTCACCATAACGCTGTCCGTGGCTCCCCGCAAGGCTCCCTCTTCGTCCAAATACAGCATATGTACCTGGACCTGAGCGGCCAATTCGCTGCCATGTTCCCCGTTGCGCTGTGTGACATCCTTGACCACAGCAAAGCTATCCAGGACCTGCTTGACCTCCACCGTAGTCTGATAGAAATGCCGTACCCCCTGGCTGGTGCCGCCGGTCTCTGCTAAGGTGCACATGGTACAGGGGTTTCGCTGAGCATCCAGCCGGCAGCTGACGCTGTATACGTCGGCCAACAGGGTGACCTCCCGCTCCACACGAACCACCGCTTGGGCACAGGCCTCCACTGTAACTTCCAATTCCCCATCTCTCAGGCGGCAATCCACACTTTTCAAGCGAACATCTACCTGGGAGCCCTGATCTCCTGCCTCCTGTTCCACATCCAACACTTGGGAAAAGGGTAGTTCAAAGCAGGTGGAAGAGATCTGATCGTCACACTGGTAAATCAGATACAGTTTTACAGACCCCTTCACCACCAGCTTTCTTCCGATCAGCTTTCCCTCCATCACATCAAGTTGAGGGCGACAGAGCAACAGCTGCTGAATCTCACCTTTGGACGGAGGCATGCGGATCAGATCGGAGAAAAGGAAGGGCTTTTCCACCACCCCAGAGATCACAATATCTCGAGCTGAAACGAGCCGCTTTTCCAAGCTCCCCTCCGGTCCACCCTGTACATCACTGGTCAGTTCTCGGGTGCACAACTCATATGCCGTCAGTTCTACCACAATCTCAGCTCGTGCCACTACTTTTCTGGGGTTCACGGCCCGCGCATCCGCAAAGGTCACATAGGCGCTTGCCTGCACTATGCTGGTACTTCGCAGCGCAGGATGATCCTTGAGACATTGGAAGGGAATGGCCACCTCCAGCGTTTTTGGTAATTGCTCCCCTTCCGGGATGTAAAACACCGTGGTCTGAATGGTACCCGTCAGACGTACCGTGCCCTCACCAGGCTCACAATCCCGCACATACACACGTCCTATTGCGGAAACAATACGAGCAATGTCCGGGTATGTGTCCGGCACAATGCTCTCCAGTGTCTCCTCTTGGGTTACCGCTGCGCTCAATACTTCCCGGTATCCCTCCAGCACCACAGGCTGCAATTGCATATCCATAGGCATCCTCCCTTTGTCCACATTCTGGATTATCTATATGAGAGGGGATGACTGGATATTCTCTCATTCAGAGATCCCGAAGATTCGGCGCATCAGGCCGCATAGAACCTTTGGAAATTTTACAACCACAATTCGCATAAATAACAGCCTCTCCTTTCCATGCTGGATTCTAATACAGCATATGAAAGAAGAGGCTGTCCGGTTCCTCATGGTTTATTTTTCCCACTGGGGGCGTGCCTTTACCTGTTCATACAGGCGCACATAACTTTGGTAGCGGCTTTGCGCGATGGCTCCGTCCTCCACAGCTTGACGCACCGCGCAGTCACGCTCTTTGACGTGAGCGCAACCCACAAAACGACACTGCTCCAGATAGGGTTGAAACTCCCGGAAGGTACGCTCCAGCTCCTCCTTGGGAATCAGTTCCATCTGCTCCACATCGAAGGCGGAGAAGCCAGGAGTATCCGCCACCAGGCCACCACCGACACGAAACAGTTCCACATGGCGAGTGGTATGACGGCCGCGGCCCAGTTTTTCGCTGACCTGGCCAACCTTCAAACCAAACTGTGGGCACAGGGCGTTGAGGACACTGGACTTACCAACGCCGGAGTTGCCGGTAAACGCAGAGATTTTCCCATCCAACGCACAAAGCAGCTGATCCAAGCCCGCTCCGGTCTGGGCACTGATGGCAAAGGTCTGAAATCCAGCTTTCCGGTACAGTTTCACCAGCTCTTCCGCCGGTTCCAGATCACATTTATTGAAGCAGATGATGGGTTGACACCCCTTGTACTCCGCCAAAGCCACCATACGATCAATGAGAAACGGATCGGTAATTGGGATCGCGCCGGAGGCCAAAATCACCAGTTGATCCATATTGGCCACCATGGGGCGATGGAACTGATTGGAGCGGGGAAAAACTTCATCCACCATGCCAGTACCATCCGGTGTGAGGGTAATATCTACATGATCTCCCACAAGAGGGGTGACTTTTTGGTGACGCAGTTTTCCTCGTCCACGGCACGCCACCGGTTCACAATCCACGCCTACATCCACATAATAAAACCCACTGAGCGCTTTTACGATGGTTCCCCTCATACATTAAAACTCCAAGTTGTAGCTTTCCACCGTCTCTCCGTTAATGGAGATGGTGACTCGCTTGGTGGTGCCGGGGTTTTGGGTCACCTCACGGGAAAAGTCGCCTTGCTCGTCCGCATTCCAGGACCCATCAAACACCGTGGTGGAGCCCAACGTCACCTTCAACGTGATAATTCCGGTATAATCACTCAAATCCACGGTGATAGTCTTCTTCACCGGAGCATCTGTGGCAACCACCGGTGGATTGGTCACAGGGGGTTGGGTAGCCTCTGGGCCCTTGCTGACCTGAAAATCAATCACCGTTCCTGGGTCCACCTGCGTGTCCTTTGCAATGCTCTGCCAAATCACACGGCCCTTGGCATAGTCATCGCTGTAGTATTCCTTAACGCTGCCAACCTTTAGCCCAAGCAGGTCCAACTGAGCCTGCACCTGTTCCAAACTCAGACCCACATAGTTTCCAACAGGCACCTTTGATACCTCTTTGCCCTTGCTGATGACGATGGTCACCTCATCCCCCTTTTCCAGGATGGTTCCCTTGGTGGGAGTGTAGGAGATGACATATCCCTGGTCAATGGTGGGAGAGTACTCATATTTCTGCTCCACCTTCAGCTCCATGTCATCCTGCAACAGAGAGAGGGCCTTACTGGCCTCCCACCCGGTGACATCCACCATGGTTTTTTCCTCTTCTCCACTGCTGATGTTGACTTTGATGATGGTCTTTCCATCCTTGACCTTGGTATCCGCCTCTGGGTTTTGCTGGCAGATCTTCCCTTTTTCATAGTCCTCACTGAATATGGTTTCCCCAATTTCTAACTGGAAATCTCCCAGAATAGATGGGTCTTTTTCCAGTTCTTCCACCGTATACCCCAGCAGTTCGGGTACGGTATACTCCTTAGCCGGGGCAAAAATGGAACTCTTGATAAAATTAACGAGGAAAATGACAATTCCGATTACAAATAACAGAATAGCCGCCACTGCAATAGCAATGGGGGGGGGATTGAACCGGCGGCGTGGCTTATGCTCTCCCTGTTCCTCCTCATCGTCCAGGTATTCGTCCTCTTCTGTATCACTGCTGTGTGCCATCTCGCGCACATCGTGGGTGGGGATAATCCGAGTTGGCTCTTCTATCTCATCCACACGAATGGTGTCTGAAGGGATAGCTTGCGGATCCTCCTGGAACTTCTGAATGGCATCCAGCATCTCCTGGGCCGATGCGTACCGATGGTTTGGATTTGGCGCCATGGCCTTCATCACAATGGCTTCCAGGCCGACCGGAATCTCAGGGTTCAATTCCCGCGGTTGAATGGGGACGGAATTGATGTGCTGAATGGCAACTGAAACCGGTGTCTCCCCTTCGAAGGGCAAACGACCAGTCAGCATTTCATAGAGCATGACCCCCACAGAATACAGGTCAGACCGTCCGTCAATGATGCTTCCCTTGGCCTGCTCTGGGGAGATATAGTGCACGGAACCCAAAGCTTCCTGGGTCAAGGTAGCTTGGGAACTGGTCAGTCGTGCAATTCCAAAGTCCGCCACTTTAATACTTCCATCCCGAAGTACCAAAATGTTATGGGGCTTAATATCACGATGAATGATTCCTCGGCTGTGGGCATGATCCAAGGCCCGCAAAACCTGGGATACAAAATGCAGTGCCTCCTGCCACTTCAACGGCGTACCTCTCTTTTGCATATACTGCTTTAAGGTCATTCCGTCTATCAATTCCATGACAATGTAATTTAGACCGTCACTTTGACAAACGTCGTATACCCCAACAATATTCACATGAGACAGCATGGCAACAGCCTGAGATTCCGCCTGAAAGCGCCGCCGAAAGTCTGCATCATTGGCCAATTCCGGCTTGAGTATTTTTATGGCTACCAGTCGGTTGAGCCGATGACATCGGGCTTTATACACCACGGCCATTCCGCCAACGCCAATACGCTCTAAAATCTCATAGCGATTATCGAGCATTTTACCTATGTATTGATCCATGGTAAATGTTCCTCCTCGTTGTGGTTCACAGCTGTGCCATCACGATGGTCACATTATCCGGAGCGCCCTGCTCCAGTGTCATGCGCATCATGCTGCGGCATCGCTCCTCCAGTGGTAGCGGTTCCAGCGCCAGCTGAAGCAGTGCCTCATCGGCCAGTACATTGGAAAGCCCGTCACTACACAGCAGCAACGCATCCCCTGCCTGCAGCACAACATGATAACAATCCGCCAACACTTCACGATCCACGCCGAGTGCGCGGGTAATCAAATTTTTCTTGGGGTGATTGCGCGCTTCTTCCTGGGAAATCTCCCCACGACTCACCAACAGCTGCACCAGAGAATGGTCATTGGTTACTTGGTGAATGGCGTTGTCATGAATGTGATAACATCGACTATCTCCCACATTGATCACATAGGCATCCTGATCCACCAGCAATGCCGCTACCAGCGTGGTTCCCATGCCATAGTACTGCTCTTCCGAGCGGGAGAGCTGGTGCACTTGGGTGTTGGCGTGGAGGCAAGCGTTCCGAAGCACTTGAGCACAATCCCGCTCCCCTTGGGGTACTGCCTCCCGGCACAACTCCTCCACAGCCGCAGCAAAGGTTTCCACTGCCACAGCACTGGCCACGTTGCCCGCCCGTGCACCACCCATACCGTCACACACAACGGCAACTGCCACATGCTCTCTCAGATGACGTACCGTATAACTATCCTGGTTTTCACTGCGAACCTCACCAACGTCTGTCATTCCAAATATATTCATAGAGCTTCGTCCTTTCCGGGATGGAGCTGATCCTGTTTCATCTGTTTACGGCGCAGCTGACCGCAAGATGCGTCAATATCACTGCCCAGCTTGCGACGCACCGTAGCCGTAATTCCCTGAGCCTCCAGTCGCTGCTGAAACTGCCGAACCCGTCGACTGGGCTTCAAGGGAGACTCTTCCACATGGTTGAGGGGAATCAAATTGACGTGTCCAGGCTGCCCCTTTAACCGTTTGACCAACAAATCTGCTTGAGCGTCGCTATCGTTTATCCCGTCAATCATGGCATACTCATAGGAGATCCGACGACCGGTCTGCTCGAAGTAACGACGACAAGTGTCCATGAGTAAATCCACTCCCACGGCCCGATTGACCGGCATAAGGCGGGAGCGGGTCTCATCATCTGGAGCATGGAGAGAAACGCTTAGCGTTAATTGTAACCCCAACTGGGCCAGTTTGTCAATTTTCTTTACCAAGCCACAGGTGGACAAAGAAATATGGCGCATACCGATGTTCACGCCATCGGGATAGTTGACCAGATTCAAAAACTTCGTGACGTTGTCAAAATTGTCCAATGGCTCGCCAATTCCCATCATCACAATGTTGGAAATCTCTGCTCCACTGTCCAGCTGTGTGAAAATGACCTGATCCAGAATCTCACTGGGCTCCAGGTCCCTCACCTTCCCTCCCAGGGTAGAAGCGCAGAACACACATCCCATGTTGCACCCTACCTGACAGGATACACACACAGTATTCCCATGCTGATAGCGCATGAGAACCGTCTCCACGCAGTTTCCATCCCGCAGTCTCCACAGATACTTGATGGTACCGTCCAGTGCAGACTGCTGCTTGCGCTCCACCGTAGGTACCGTGATATAGCTTTGAGTCCGGAGCGTCTCCCGCAGCGTCTTGGGAAGATTGGTCATCTCATCAAAGGAGGTTACCCCACGGTGAAGCCATTGAAAGATCTGTTTGGCCCGAAAACTGGGCTGGCCCAGTTCTTTTAGCCACGCCCCTAATTCCTCCGGGAGCATGGATTTGATGTCAAGCATGGTCTAAGCCTCCTTTTTGCGCAGGCGGGCCACAAAAAACCCATCTGTATGGTGAATATGCGGCCAGAAGGTCATCATCCCTTCCTGTTGGCCAAAATGGGGCAATTCAAATGTCTCCAGAACAAATTCCGGGTGTTGGTGCAGAAACCAAGCCACTACATCCTGGTTTTCCTTGGATCTCAGTGTGCAGGTTGCATAGATCATAGTGCCGCCAGGCCGCACATACGCCGCACAGTTGTCCACAATCTCCCGCTGTACCTTGGGCAACCCATCCAGAGGTTTGGGATCTTTGTAGCGTATATCCGGCTTTTTCCGAATAATTCCCAACCCGGAGCACGGTACATCCACCAAAACAGCGTCGAATCCGTCCACCCAGTCTTCCCTGCGCTGTGCTGCACTTTGCAGCTGCGCTTCCATCATCGTCAAACCTAGGCGACTGACTCCGGCTTGCAGCAGTTTGATTTTATGCGGGTGGATGTCACAGGAGATGATTTCTCCTTGATTGTTCATATCCACCCCAGCGGCAAACGACTTTCCACCTGGAGCCGCGCAGCAGTCCAACACCCGTTGGCCCGGCTTCACCTGGGCAGCTGTGACTGCCAGACGGGCAGCGGCATCCTGAATATAAAAATACCCTTTTTGATAGGCACTCAAACGCTCCAAATCCCCGGTACCACTCAAAAACAGGCACCTTGGAAGCCACGGATGGGGAGTGACCTCCACCCCGTCCCGCTCCAGTTCCTCCGTTGCCTGCTCCACCGAGCACAGACAGGTATTCACTTGAGCCGTGGTAGGGGGCTGAGAATTGTCAGCCTCCAGCCACGCCCGCACCCCATCCATACCCAGTACCTGGGCGAACTCTTCCACCAGCCACCTGGGGTGACTGGTTTGGATGGAGAGTGTTTCCAAGGTATCCCGCCCCTGGGGCGCAGGCAACGGCATATCTCGCAGGATGCCCCGCAGAACTCCGTTGACCATCCCGGCAGCTCTTGGGTTGCGGCAGTGCTTTTTGGTCAGCTGAACCCCTTCATTCACCGCTGCACTGGGGGGAATCTTGTCCATATAGAGAATTTGGTAGAGAGAGAGGCGCAAAATGGACAGCACCTTCGGCTCCAGCTTCTGCAAGCCCCCGGTACAGCGGCGCTCCAGATACCAGTCCAGCGTCATCCTGGTCTGCAACACGCCAAAGCACAGCCGGGTGGCCAGAGCGGCATCCCGGCGATCCAGGGCACTCTCCTTTAGAACCCGCTTCAAATGTCCTTCCGACCAGGCTCCTTGGCGATCACAGGCCGTCAAGGTCAGCATTGCCGCTTCTCTGGCAGAACCCATGGGCTTCCCTCCTCTCAAATCGTCTCATTCTCTTTCAGGGGGTGGCCAAGCAGGAACGCATGAGCCGCCATGGCCGTTTTCCCGTCGGGCTGAAGTTCCAAAATTTCCAGCACCGTTCCCTGCCCGCAGGCCACCCACAGCCCACCCTTATCCGCTTTGACGCATGTCCCCGGTGCCTGTTTGGTGGTCTCATCCACCAAAGCAGTGCGCACAATTTTACACCGCACTCCGTCCACCATGGCAGTCGCCGCAGGCCAGGGAGTCAGGCCACGCACTTGGTTGTGCAGCTCCAAGGCGGTATGGCTCCAATCCATGGGAGAAAGCTCTCGGGAGAGCATGGGAGCGTAACAGGACTGGCTGTCATCCTGGGGGACCGCCACCGCAGTGCCCTGCTCCAGCTGCTCCACCACTTGAGGCAGCAGTTGCGCCCCAATCTGGGCCAGACGGTCGTGAAGCTGCTGGGCAGACTCATTGAGGTCTATGGGGGTGGACCGGCTGGCCAGCATATCTCCAGTGTCCAATCCCTCCGCCATATACATGATGGTCACTCCGGTTTCTGTTTCTCCGTTGAGAATAGCCCAATTGATGGGGGCTGCTCCCCGATACTTCGGGAGCAGAGAGGAGTGAACGTTGATGCAGCCCAGGGGGGGCAGCTGCAAAATGTCCACGGGCAAAATCTTCCCGTAGGCCGCTACCACAATGAGTTGAGGAGCCAATTCCTTCAGCTGCTCCAACGCACTGCCATCCCGTAGGGTAGCGGGCTGAAACACCGGAATCCCCACCGACTGGGCGTACTCTTTCACTGGAGGCGGGAGCAGCTTCATCCCCCGATTCTTGGGCTTATCCGGCTGGGTGAACACGCCGCACACTTCATGCCCGCACTCCACCAGCTTACGCAAAGAGGGCACCGCAAAGTTCGGGGTGCCCATAAAGACGATTCTCATGCTTCCTCGTCCTCCATGGCTTCCAATTCTTCCACTGTATACAGGAGGTCAGTGTGCTCCACAAACAGGTGTCCATCCAAGTGTTCCAACTCATGGCAGAAGCAGCGGGCCACAATCCCCTCGCCGCTGACTTCAAAAAATTCACCATTGCGGTCCTGCGCCCGTACCGTGGCATGGGCGGGACGGGTTACCACGCCGTACTTTCCAGGCACGGACAGGCAGCCCTCCAGCCCAGTCTGCTCCCCATCGGTGGCAATGATCTGTGGATTGACCAGCTCTACCATATGGTCATCAGCGTCCAGAACCACCACCACACGGCGCAAAATGCCAATCTGAGGAGCCGCCAGGCCCACGCCGTTGGCCGAAACCAAGGTCTCTTTCATATCATCCAACAGGTCGTGAAGTTTCTGATCAAATTTCTCCACCGGACGGCAAACTTTCTCCAGTGCAGGCTCTCCTTGGGTCAAAATCGTTCTCAATGACATAATATGTGTCCTCCTAGTAACTGATTAATCCTGAGTATTCTGGTCTGCGTAGATGCAGACGTGCCGATTGGCCTTGTCCGTCTGAGCTTGTCGCACCACATGGGCGACCAATTCCCGCATCTGCCTGGTATTTTGGGTTTGTAAGGTGATCTGATAGCGATAGCGGTTATTCACCTTTACGACCCCGGCCGGAGCGGGCCCCAACAGCCGGCACGAAACGTTTTCAAGCACCGACTGATTCAAAATCTGTTCCAAAGCCTGTCGGATGCGCATACACACACGGAGCACCTCGTGCTCCTCCTCGCTGGTGACATGGAGCACAAAAAAATCTCCAAAGGGCGGGTACTCCCGCAGCTGTCGCATGCGGATCTCCCGTTCGTAAAATCCATCATAGTCTTGGCTGGATGCACACTGGATGACCTCGTGTTCCGGGGTGAAGGTCTGGATGATTGCGCGGCCTGTCTTGCCGCCGCGCCCCGCGCGGCCAACCACTTGGGTTAAAAGGGAGAAGGTACGCTCTCCACCTCGGTAGTCCTCTACATACAGGGTTTGGTCTGCCGCCACAGCACCTACCAGCGTCACATTTTCAAAGTTCAGGCCCTTGGCCACCATTTGGGTACCCACCAGCACAGGAATCCGTTCCTCCCGGAACCGGGCCAGGAGTTTTCCATGCCCCTGTGCTCCGATCACCGTATCCGTATCCATGCGAAGCACTTCGATGTGGGGGAAAAGCCGATGCAGTTCCTCTTCCACTTTTTGAGTTCCAATTCCTGAAAAACTAAATAGTCCGCCACATTCCGGGCAGTGCTGGGGCAGCGGCTGGGAATACCCGCAGTAATGACACATCAGCCGTCCATTTGCCTTGTGATAGGTCAGATGCACCGAACACCTGGGACAGGTGGGGGACTGCCCACACTCCCCACACACCACCAGATTGCTGCTGCCTCTGCGGTTGACAAACAGAATTGCCTGCTCTCCCCGGTCTATGGTCTCCTGCAAAGCATCCTGCAAAGGCTGGCTGATGACCATGCTGCGCCCTGCCTTGAGTTCCTGTCGCATATCCACCACTGTCACCTGGGGAAGCTGACGCTCATTGAACCGATGGTTCAGGGTAAAGCAATGATAGGGTCCATTGCGTGCATAATACATCGTCTCTACCGAGGGTGTCGCAGAGCCTAATAAAAGCAGAGCCGCCTCTTTTGCGCATCGAAACTTGGCCACATCTCTGGCATGATACCTTGGATTTTGTTCCGACTGGTAGGTAGGCTCTTGCTCCTCATCCAACACCAATAAAGCCAGTTTGTGCACAGGTGCGAACACGGCGGAGCGAGTTCCCACGACCACCATCGCTTTCCCATCCCGGACCCGCTTCCACTCGTCGTACCGTTCCCCAGCGGATAGCGCGCTGTGAAGAATGGCCACCTGATCCCCAAATTGGTGGGTAAATAACTCCATCAGCTGGGGGGTCAAGGAAATTTCCGGCACCAATACCATGGCGCCTCTTCCCTGCTCCAAAGCCATATGAATCAGCCGGATGTATACCTGAGTTTTCCCACTTCCGGTCACCCCATAGAGCAGCGCCGCAGAGGCTGTCTGAGTCTGGATCAGAGCCCACAGCCCATCCACTACCTGCTGTTGCTGCTCATTGAGAACAACTGGGGCAGAGGGTTGGCCCCTCACCGATGTGGAAACCGGACGCCGATAGACCTCTTGCTTACACAAAGATAGGATGCCCTGTTTCTCCAGCGAACGCAAGGTAGACATGGACGCTCCCGTAAAATAGCACAGTTCCTTGGCGGAAACCTCGCCCATTTCTCCTAGCACCTTCACCACCTGGTACTGCAGCGGAGCCCGTTTCTTCCGCCCTGTCACTTGTGCCAATGCCTCTTCCGGCTCCACGGACAACGAAACCCGTTGTTCCATCTTATCCTTGACCCCGGGGATTCCATCGGCTTTGCGCACGATCACACCTGCCTGCGCAAAATAGCGCAGTGCAGGCCATGGATCCGAGGCTCCAAACCCCTGTTGAATTTCTGTGAGCTCCGCTGTCCCAGCATGCGCACACAAAATATCTATCAGGAGCACAAATGATTTGTTTTCTCCGGCCAGGTGGTACAACACCTCCCGATCTACGCCTTGCGCTACGCTCCATGTTTCCTTGAGCGAATACCAAAGTCCCGCAGGCAGCATCACCCGAACGGCTTCGTAAACGGTACAAAAATAGTGTTCCCGCATCCAAAGGGCCAGCTGAATTTCCCTCTGCGTCAGCACAGGCTCCCGATCCAATACCGTCTGAATCGGCTTTAAGTGGGCCACGTCCTCCTGCTCTCCCAAGGCAAGTACAATTCCGTCACTCAGACGATTTCCTCTGCCAAAGGGAACTGCCACACGGACTCCCACCTTCACACGCTCCGCCATTTGGTTTGGAACCTGATAGTCAAAAGGTCGATCAATGGAGTAGACGGCCGCCGCTACTGCTATTTTTGCTGTTTGTGACAAGCCGCCACCTCCTTTGTACCACGACAGGGCAAGCAGTGTGGAACTGCTTGCCCTGTCTGCGCAGGCGATCCTGTATGAAAACTTATTCCTCGGGCTCCTCCACCTTCAACTCACCACTGGCCACCTCACGCACAGCCAAGGTGACTGCCTTCTCGTTGAGCGGCACACCCGTCTTTTCTGCCTCACTGGAAATTTCCCGGGCACGATGTGCCACCACATTGACCAACATATAACGGCTGGGAACATTCTTCAGCAAATCCTTCATAGGGGGATACAATAACATAACTTTCAATCCTTTCGTTTCGTTGGGTTATTCTTGCGCGCCAATGATGCTGTCGGCAAGGTGAATTCTCTTTTTGACCCGGCATCGCTCTGCCTCTAAAATGGCCAAAATCTCGTGAGCTGCGGATACCACGTTGTCATTGACCACTAGATAATCGTATTTGACGCTCTCTCTGCACTCTGCTCGGGATTTCTCCAGACGCTGGGCAATCACTTCCACACTATCTGTATTTCGATTCCGTAGGCGACGAGACAGTTCCTCCAAGGAAGGGGGAATGATGAAGATTAGTACCGCCTCTGGGCACTTCTCACGAACCTTGGCCGCTCCTTGTACTTCAATGTCCAACAGCACGTCGATTCCCTGCTGTAAGTAATCCTCAATGATCTTTAGGGACGTTCCATAGTAGTTGCCCACATACTCTGCGTATTCCAGCAATTCCCCGTCCCGAATCATCCGTTCGAATTCTTCCCGCGAGACGAAATTATAATTCACACCGTTCTCCTCGCCAACTCGGGGCTGTCGAGTGGTAAAAGACACGGAAAAATGGATGTCCCTACGGCTGCTGAGCAGCTCCGAAATCACGGTGCTCTTACCTACGCCAGAGGGACCAGAGAGCACAATCAACTCTCCTCTTGCTTTCTTTTTCATCATTCTTCCTCCCCCATCTGCCCATCTTCCTGCGGTTGTGTGGTGAAGCGCTGCTCAATGACATCCGGCATCAGGGAAGACCACACCACATGCCCGCTGTCCATAATCAGCACCGATTTCGTCTTTCGCCCAAAGCTGGCATCAATGAGCATCCCCCGGTCTCTGGCCTCCTGCCCCAGACGCTTGATGGGAGCAGACTCCGGGCTGACCACTGCCACCACCCTGCGGGCGGACACCACATTGCCGAACCCAATGTTGATTAACTGCACGCTATCACCCCACCTGTCACATCACATCCGCCATTCTCATTCCAGGTTCTGTACCTGCTCGCGTATTTTTTCAATCTCCGCCTTAATATCCACCACCATACGGGCGATCTCTATGTCATTGCACTTCGAGCCAATGGTGTTGGCCTCCCGGTTGAACTCTTGGATGAGAAAGTCCAGCTTTCGTCCCACAGCACCGCCTTGACCCAGCATCTCCCGAAGCTGAGAAATATGGCTGCGCAGGCGCACCGTTTCCTCATCTACCGCCACTTTGTCTGCAAAAATGGCAGCCTCGGTAAGAATCCGACTCTCCTCAATCTGGGTGTTTTGCAGAATTTCCTCCATCTTCGCCGTCAGGCGTGCCCGATACTCTGCCACTGTCTGTGGAGAACGCTCCTCCACTTTAGAAACCAGCCCTTCAATGGTTTCCACCCGACTGAGAATATCCTGGGCCAACCGCTGTCCTTCCCGTACCCGCATGGAGTCAAAATCCGTTAGAGCCTGTGCCAGGGCACCCAACAACCACGCCTTCACCTGCTCCTGATCCTGTTCTTTTTTCTCCACGGTCAACACATCGGGAAACCGCGCCAAGTCGGTGGCATAATAGTTGCCCTTCATCCAACGGCACCCTCCCAGATTGTAAAGCCGTTCCATGGCTTCGATATAGGACTTTGCCAATTCCTCATTGACCACCACCGTGGTATCATCCTCAGCCAATGCGGATTGCGTCACAAAGACATCCACTTTGCCCCGGGAGATGGAAGCCTGAACCTGCCCTTTCATAGCGTCCTCGGCGAAGATAAACGCACGAGGCATTTTAATGCCACAGTCCAAATAACGGTTATTTACCGACCGTACTTCAATGGTGAAGGTTCCGCCTTCATAGCTGCACTCTCCACGCCCATATCCGGTCATGCTCTTTACCATCCGTACCTCAGCCCTTTCTCCAGCTTCTCCCCTTGCCCACACGGGAAAGGTAGGCGACAATCAGTCCACTAAAGCCAAAATCATAGAGTAAAAACACCACGTTCCCCAGCAGATAAAGCACCCACAGATGGAAGCGTTCCAGCGGGAGTCCCTCAAGGGCCACAGTCTTGGTCACCAAAACCACAATGGTGAAGGAAACGTTAAAAAACAGAAGTTTCAACATCATCTCCACAACCTTGCGCCGCAATCCCTCCGTCTTGGACTTTACTACAGGGTAGAGGCCAAACATGGCTGCATACAGCAAGACACAAAACTTATCCGGAACCAAGAGGAGTCCCAGCACTGATACCGTCGCCCAACTCAGCAATCCAGCCGATGTGCCCCCCGCAATTACCACTCCAGCACAGGGCACTCCAGCCAAAGCCACCAGGCCGATGGCTCCGGACGGAGAAATGGCGGAGCCATATAACAAAATGAGAGATACCGCTCCCAACAATGCCGGATAGGTAATGCTTCGTGCAGATTTGCCAGGCTTCATATCAATTACATCCCCCACACAGACAGTTGAGACAGAGCATAGTGGTACAACAATCCAGACTATCGCACTGTCCACCGGCCATATTGGTGTTATAACTATATCCCCCGCGCTGCATCATCGACAGGGCCTGACGGTATTCCATATTCCCAGGATCCATCTGGCAGGCAATTTGATAATTCTGCCGGGCCTCATCCAGCCAGCCACGACGGTAAGCAATACTTCCCATCAGGAAGTACCATTCACCATTCTTGGAGGAAATCCCATGCAACAACTGCTCGGCTCCATCCAAATTGCCCATGTTGATATATTGGCGCACTTGGGTGAAAGAACCGGACCCACCGCTATACTGGCTCTGATAGCCATATGACTGAGAAGAGTACCCCGACTGATAGCCGGACTGGTAACCTCCTCCTCCGCTGCGGGCCTTGGTGATGGCATCGTAGGCTTCATTGACCTCTTTCATTTTCTCTTCAGCCAAGTCTGCCAAGGGATTGTTCTGGTAATTATCCGGGTGATACTTTCGTGCCAGTTCCCGGTACGCACGCTTCACTTCGTCATCACTGGCATTGGGGCTAACGCCCAACACCTCATACGGATCTCTCATTCATGTATCTCCCTTTGTGTTGCTTTTTTAGGTTCTTCCACCGTCCATCCAGCACTGCACTCTGAACCGCTGGAAGACCAATGTATAAAATGTTTTCTACCACTGCTGACCACGCTCCCAAATTCAGCAAACCAGCCGCATTGGCGGCCAATCGGATGGAATGGGTACAAGTGGTGTCAACGTACTCCCTTTCCTCTTTTGCCTTGCCATGGAAGCGGGCATCCAGAGGGTTATACCGGCCACACTTCCGGTCTTCATTCAGGTCATCCCACCCATCCATCAGGTAGACCCATCGTCCTACATGATAAAACAGCTGCTGTAGAATTCGTCTCTGGGCTTCATTTTTCCAATCTTGTGCGGCTGCGGCTAATATTCCGGCAAATTGGTGGGCCACCTCGTCCAAGCGTGGAGATCTATCATCTTCCAGCTGGGTCAATCGTTTTAGTCCTTCCTGAACCTGGGTGTCAAAGTTGGGACAGGCCTGCGCCGCCCTGTGGTAGGACTTTGCAAACCACCGTCGGACAAACCGGTATGGCAAGCCTGTAAAAACACCGTGATCTCGTACATCATCGTCCACCTTGTGCCAGGTGAGAATCAGGCTCATGTCAGCCGCCTTCTCCATACCACTACCACCCAGGCAGGCCTTTGGCTTGCGCAATGGGTGGGCCGGGCATCGCTGACAGGTGGTCGTCTGATCGGTCTGACAAGCCTGGAGCAAAATAGCCAAAAGGGTCAGGTCATAATTCAAGGTAAATCTGGCCCAAAATCCGTGGCGTTTCCCCATCGCGTAGCACAGACCACAATAGGCAGACTGATACAACTCCTTCTGCTCCTGCGACAGCCGGTCCAACGCAGGCCTGACATATCCAAACATAATTATGCCCTGTACAGGGAAACGACAATCTTGTAGTCTCTTCCCACTACATCAATCTGATCGCGTGTCCCTACACTATCCAAATACACATTTGCGGTCACCGTATACTGTCCCGCCGCCTGATTGATGTCTTTCAAATCTGCAACGGCACGCACCTTATCTGGGGTGACCGCGTCCAGGAGCTCCTTGCTGCCCCGAATTTCAACCTCCAGCATCTGGGTCAACGGCTTGGCCGCCCAGCCGTCCGGTGCGGAGACGCATGTGATGTTGGTCACTTCCACCATTTTGCTTTGCAGAGAATCATCCAAGTGAATGGTGACCGTGACTTGAGTTACACCACTGATGTTGCTCAATTCGTCTGTGAGGGCGATGTCAAAAACGATCTCGTCTCCATCGTGAACCGTACCCAAATCAATGGTGCCCAACACAATGGAGCCTTCCTTTACAATGGCTTCCACTGCTGTTTTGCTGCCTGCCACAGTGAGCGTATCAATGCTCATGGTGTAGTCTACCTGATCCAGTGAGACGCCGCCGCCCTCCACCATCTTTACTTCCAATGGGATTTCAGCCGTAGCCAGAATGGAGAAGGTTGTCTGAACGGTATCCACCGAGCACTCCACATCCAGATTCTCGATGACATCGCCGCTGGCCCCAATGAAACGATATGGGAAATCACCATGCACTGTATCGGTAAGGTTCTCTCCATCCACAACCACTTCGGCATAGGCCACTTGGTTGACCAGCGAAGCCTGCCCACTGATGGTAATTTTACTGGGGGTAAAGACGAAGTCCTCCTGATCTCCAGCCAGATACCCTTCTGCTGTGGTGCCGATGAACTTGCCTCGCAGTTCAATTTCCCGTTGCCGGTACTCCGCCACCGTAAAAGTGACATTTCCCGTCTCTCCCCGTTCAAACTGCACCTGATTGGCACTGACATTCGCAGGAAGCTTTACGGTATAGGCCAGCGTATATTCCCCCGCCTTGTCAATGGAGGACACGTCTACCACCAGAGACACAGAATCCTCGGTGAGTTGGGCCAAGACCCCAGGCGTAGCCTTTACCGTAATGCTGGCCGTTGGCGTATCACCGGCAATCATCAGGCCACGGCTCTCCAACTGTTCCACCCCCATGAAGGTAATAGGAATGTTGTTAATGGGGTTGCTCCGTTGGTTTCCATCCAAAGAAGTCACATAGAACCACATCGCCACTGCGATCACAATGGATAATACCACATAGAGCGCCTTACTGTCGAGAATCTTCTTCCCCATCTGGCTTATCCCCCTTCGTTTGTTTGAACATGTTGGCCAGCCACGCAGTACCTGCGGGCTTGTTTTCTTCCTGCTCTGGCATCAACTCATTGCGCAGCATCTGCTCCAGAGTAGCAGGGGCCAAGTGCCGCTTAAGCATGCCGTTTATGGCCACGGAGATAGAGCCTGTCTCCTCAGACACCAGGGCCACAACTGCATCGGAGTTTTCGCTGATGCCGATACCCGCTCGGTGACGCATACCAAGATCCCGGCTGATGTTCACATTTCCGGACATAGGCAGCATACATCCTGCTCCCACAATGCGGCCATTGCGCACAATCACAGCACCATCATGCAGCGGTGCTTTGTTCCAGAATAGGTTTTTCAGCAGTTCTGCTGATACGCGGGCATCCAAAGGGGTACCTGTCTTGAGCACATCATCCAGCATGGTCTTCCGCTCAAAGACCATCAGTGCCCCCACTTTGTCCTTGGACATAGAGGTGTATGCTTCCACGGTTTCCCGAATGGCATATTCTAATTCGTCGTCAATGGTCTCCCGGACAAACATCTCTTTGATCTTTCCGCTGCCCATCTGTTCCAAAAAGCGGCGAATCTCCGGCTGAAAAATAATGACTAAGGCGATGAATCCCAGTTCGACTGCATTATTGAGCACAAAACGAACCACTTGGAGTTGCAGCACATTGGCAATTCCCATAGCCAGAATAATCAAAAGAATCGCCTTAACAACCTGGCCCGATCGACTGCGCCGCACAAAGCAAAAGATACGATATACCACAAAGGCCACTATGGCCATGTCAATGACATCAAATATCCCAATGAGTTTGACATATTCTATTGCCGTGCTCAGAAATTGCTCAACATATTCCATTTCTTCGCCTCCAACCACCTGGCATCAATCAATAGCATGGTTATCTTACGTATTATAGCTCATAAACCGCAGATTGGCAAGCCAACTGTGGCCAAAACTTCATTCCTCCCCAAGCATCGTCAAAACACACCGACTCCTCTTCCCTTCTGCCCTCACCTATTGTATAATTTGAGGCATCCGCTAAGCACCAGGAGGTATGACAGAATGTTAATCCAAAACGCACAAATCTATGATGCAGTACACCCGCATCCTTATGTTGGGGATGTGCTCATTCAAGGCTCCCGCATCCAGGCCGTGGGCCCAAATCTTGTTACATCCGACAAGGAAGTGATAGATGCCCAAGGCTTGCGCATTTACCCCGGCTTTATTGATGCGCACAGCCATTTGGGACTGGACAACTACGGCATGGGCTTTGAGGGCCACGACTACAACGAGATGGGAGATATTGTGGCCGCCCATCTGCGTGGCATCGACAGCTTCAATCCCTTGGAGTTGGGTGTGCGCCGCGCCTTGGAAGGTGGAATCACCACCGTAGGCACTGGCCCGGGCAGCGCCAATGTGCTGGGTGGTACCTTTTTTGCCGTTAAGACCCATGGCAACTGTGTAGACGACATGGTGCTCCGTGATCCTGTGGCCATGAAGTGTGCCTTTGGAGAAAACCCCAAGCGGTGCTACCAAAGCAAGGGAAATTCCGCCCGCATGAGCACCGCCGCCAAACTGCGGGAAATGCTCTTTGCCGCTCAGGACTACATGGCTCGAAAGGAAGCAGCTGGGAATGACCCTCTGAAAAAGCCCAAGTTCGACATGAAGCTGGAGGCTCTGATTCCTGTTCTTAAGGGGGAAATTCCCCTCAAAGCCCATGCTCACCGGGCCGATGACATCTGCACCGCCATCCGCATTGCCAAGGAATTTTCTCTGAACATGACCCTGGAGCACTGCACAGAAGGTCACCTCATCCCCGATGTGGTGGCCCGCTCCGGTTTCCCCGCCGCGGTAGGTCCCACCCTCACCAACGCCAGCAAAATTGAGTTGGTCAACAAGACCTTTGAGACACCCGGCGTTCTGGCCAGGGCAGGCGTACAGGTGAGCATCATCACCGACAACCCAGTTATTCCACAGTCCTACTTGCCGCTATGTGCCGGATTGGCGGTAAAGGCTGGCATGGACCCCTTTGAGGCGTTGAAGGCCATTACCATCCATCCCGCCAAGCACTTGGGCATTCAAGACCGTGTCGGCTCCCTGGAGCCTGGAAAGGATGCAGATCTCGTTTTGGTAGAAGGAGATCCCATGGTCAGTGACAGTCACATTCGCGCCGTGTGGGTCAATGGAGAAAAAGTCGTAGGTTAACATAACATGTGCCTGACAGCTTGGGCTGTCAGGCACATGTTTTAACGGTAGATGGGGTGAGCCTGCGTCAGCTGTGCCACACCTTGCCGAATCTCGTCCGCCTTGTTTTCAAAGTCTGTGGCGGCCCACACAATATACTGAGCCACCTGGTCCATATCCGCAGTGGTAAAGCCACGGCTGGTCACGGCAGGGCTTCCCACCCGGATGCCGCTGGTCTGGAAGGGAGAGCGGGGATCGCCGGGCACCTTATTCTTATTCACGGTGATCCGCACCTCATCCAAACGACGCTCCAACTCCTTACCGGTGAGCTCTCCCAGATTGCGCAGGTCTACCAGGGCCAAGTGGTTGTCGGTGCCGCCGGACACCAGATTCATGCCACGGCTCATAAGGCCCTGAGCCAGCGCCTGAGCATTATCCACCACCTGCTGCTGGTACACCTTGAACTCAGGCTTTAATGCCTCACCCAAGGCCACCGCCTTGGCGGCAATGATGTGCATCAGAGGGCCACCCTGGGAACCTGGGAAGATGGCTGAGTTGAACTTCTTTGCCAAATCCTCATCATTGGTGAGAATCATGCCCCCACGAGGCCCCCGCAGGGTCTTGTGGGTGGTGGTGGTCACCACATGGGCATAGGGAACCGGAGATGGATGCAGTCCAGCTGCCACCAGGCCGGCAATGTGAGCCATATCCACCCACAGATAGGCTCCCACCTCATCGGCAATGGCACGGAATCGAGCAAAGTCAATGGTTCTGGGATAAGCAGACGCTCCCGCTACGATCATCTTGGGCTTGCACTCCCGAGCCACTTTTTCCAACTGGTCATAGTCGATGTAGCCTGTTTCCTCGTTGACGCCGTAGGCCACAACATTGAAATACTTGCCGGAAAAGTTCACAGGGCTGCCATGGGTCAGGTGTCCACCGTGGTCCAAATTCATACCAAGCACAGTATCTCCGGGCTGACACAGAGCCATATAGACGGCATAGTTGGCCTGTGCACCCGAATGAGGCTGCACATTGGCAAATTTGGCTCCATACAATTGGCATGCCCGCTGGATGGCCAGATTTTCCACCACGTCCACACACTGGCAGCCGCCGTAGTAGCGTTTGCCAGGATACCCTTCTGCATACTTGTTGGTGAGCACGCTGCCTGCCGCCGCCAAAACCGTCTCGGAAACGATATTTTCCGAAGCGATGAGCTCAATGTTGTCGCACTGTCTCTGATACTCCGCCTGAATGGCAGCTCCCACCTCAGGGTCCATCTTGGATACGAAATCCATATACTCTAAAACCATGGTCGTTCCACCTTTCTATCTGGTTTCTATTTAGGTCTACATGTGCCCTATTATATATGCTTTAATTTAATAGAGCAATAGGCAATCCGTGAAACTTCCATAGCATTTTTCCCAGGCGTATGGTATGATATGGCCAGAGGTGATATACATGAAGACAAAGAAGCAGGTACAGGCCATGGTGGACGGACTCAAACAACTCTATCCCGACGGCATCTGCTCCTTACAATACGAGAAGGACTATGAATTGCTGTTTGCCGTGCGGCTCTCCGCCCAGTGCACCGACGAGCGGGTCAATCAGGTCACTCCCGCCCTTTTTGCCCGGTTCCCAACCCTGGAGGATTTTGCCCAGGCAGATGTAGAAGAGGTAGGAACATACATCCACTCCTGCGGGTTTTTCCGGGCCAAGAGCCGGGATCTGGTGCTGTGCGCCCAGATGCTCCTGGCGGAACATGGCGGAAAAGTTCCTGGAACCATGGAGGAACTGGTTGCTCTTCCCGGCGTAGGGCGAAAAACCGCCAATCTGATTCTGGGTGATGTCTTTCACACCCCCGGCGTGGTAGTGGCTGATACCCACTGCATCCGTATTTCCGGACGTCTTGGTCTCACCGACGGCACCAAGGACCCGGTCAAGGTGGAAAAACAGCTGCGGGAAATTCTCCCACCCAAGGAATCCAACGACTTCTGCCACCGCTTGGTGCTCCATGGCCGTGCCATCTGCACCGCCCGCCAGGCCAAGTGCGGCATGTGTCCCCTGGCCCCGGTGTGCGACTACGCATCCAAACACTGAACAAACCATCTCCCCCGCTGGAACGCTAAGGCTCCAGCGGGGTAGATTTCACTTTAGATGATTTTTGGCTGCTGTCAATGTATTGAGCATGAGCATGGCTCGGGTCATGGGGCCCACACCACCGGGAACCGGCGTGAGATAGGAGGCCTTGGGTTCCACTTCCTCCACCACCACATCGCCACACAGTTTTCCTTCGGCGTTGCGGTTCATGGCCACGTCGATGACCACCGCCCCCTCTTTCACCATATCCCCTGTGACCAAGCCAACTTTCCCCACCGCCGACACCAGAATATCCGCTTCGGCGGCAATCTGCTTCATGTCTGGAGTGCGGGAGTGGCAGACGGTGACAGTGCCGTTGGCATGGAGCAACAGCATGGCCATAGGCTTGCCCACGATGTTGGATCGCCCCAATACCACGCAACGTTTCCCCGTGGGATCAACACCATATTCCTGGAGTAGTTCCATCACACCGCCGGGCGTGCATGGCTGGAAGACAGGCTGTCCGATGGTAAGCTGCCCCACATTATAGGGGTGGAAACAATCCACGTCCTTGCTGGGGTCAATGGTCAGAAGCACCTCTTCCTCACAAAATCCCTGGGGCAGGGGCAGCTGCACCAAAATCCCGTCAATATCCTCTCGATGGTTCAGTTCACCAATCAGTTCCAGCAGTTCTTGCTGGGTGCTGCTCTCCGGCAGCGTGTACTCTTCACTGTAATACCCGCACTCCTCGCAGTCTTTGCGCTTGCTGTTGACGTAAACCCGAGATGCAGGATTTCCCCCAACAAGAATCACCGCCAGTCCAGGACGACGACACAGCCGGGCCGCCTCTTCCCTGGCTCGTTCTTTCAATTTTTTGGCCAAAGCAAGGCCATCCATTTTAATTGCCATTGATTTCTTGCTCCTTTTCTTCCTTCTCTAACGGCGGCGTGGCAGTTTTGCCTCTCTTAAACTGAATTGCCATCACAACCAGTGCCACCGCAGCGGACACAATCCCAACCATTTGGGACGTGCGCAATCCGGTCCCAAAGAAATACAAGCTGTCGGTGCGCATCCCCTCGATGATGGTCCGGCCCACACCATACCAGATCACATAGCACAGGAAGATCTGTCCGTCAAATTTCCGTCCCTTACGGGCCAGCAGCACCAGCAGGACCAAACCCAGTACGTTCCACAAAGACTCATAGAGGAAGGTGGGGTGCACGCCTACAGTGCCGTCTAAGATGTTCTGGTACATCTCCTGAGACTCTAAAAGTCCCTTGCCCATCAGTTCATTGGCAATGGAGGCGGAACACATACGCCAAGGCAGCGTAGTCAGTCCGCCGTAGGCCTCCACATTGACAAAATTGCCCCAGCGGCCTATGGCCTGTCCAATCAGCAGACCGTAGCAACCCACGTCGGCGTAGTTCCAGAACGATTGATGCCGCACTTTACAATAAACCGCCACGGTAATCACCGCCATAATGACACCGCCATAAATAGCCATTCCTCCATCCCAGATCGCAATGGCCCGTCCCCAGTTAAAAGAGCCATCCGCATCTACATATTGAGAGAGATAGAAGATCACATAGTATGCTCTAGCCCCAAGAATGGACAGGGGGACCGCAAAAAAGAGCATGTCCATCAGCTTGTCCCCATCTACGCCGAAGTGCGCCGCCTTTCGATAGCAGCAGAGTGCTGCCAGCAAAAATCCGCAGGCGATGATGACTCCGTACCAGTATATATCTTTTCCAAATAGCTGAACCGCCACCCGATTCAGGGTAAATTCCAACCCCAGGCCGGGAAAGGATACGGTGTTGACCATGTTTACTCCCACCTTTCCTGTCCAGCGGTTCCCACCGGGCACACCACTGAGAGTGCCACCCGCTCCGGCACACACCACTGCTCCAGCAGTGTCTTGGCATCCTCCCACTCAATGCTCTGGAAACACTGGGGGAAGTGGAAATAATCCTCGTTGCGGAAATAGTTCTGAGCCAGTTCAATGCAGGTGTCCTCCAGAGAGTTGAGCCGACGCACCATACTGCCGTATGCCGCTTTTTTCAGTCGGTTCCACAAATTGGGGTCGATTCCGTCCCGGCACAGCCGCTGGGCCTCCGCCACGACAGCATCCCGCACCGCCCTGGGGTCCCGGCTCTCTCCCCCTGCCATGAGATAGGCACACCCAGGCACCGCCTCATAATCTCCGCCAAAGTTGCCGTTGATGAGCCCATCTTCATACAACTTTGTATACAGAGGTGCAGAGGAACCAAAGAGCACATCACACACCAGTTCTCCCACCAGCTGCTGACGCAATTCCTGCCCGGCAGGAGCGGGAATTCCCTTAATTCCCAATTCAAACACCGGCACGGATACCGGCATCTCTCGCTCCACATAGGCGCAGGACACAGCGGCGGGCTCCTGCTCTCCCAAATCCACCTGTCCCAGGTGCCCCCTGGTATCCGGTAAAACCTGTTGGGCCAACGCTGTTACTCGCTCCGGGTCCACAGCCCCAGCCACACACAGGACCATGTTTTCCGGGCAATAGAAGGCCTCGTGGCAGCGGTAGAGCACCTCCGGGGTGATCTGGGCAATGGAAGCCTCACTGCCCGCCACTCGAACCCGTACCGGGTGATTTTGATACATGGTCTCCATGAGTTGATAGTACACTTCTATGTCCGGATCATCCAAACACATGCGTATTTCCTGGGCAATGATGCCCTGTTCCTTGTCCACGCTTTCTTTGGTGAAATACGGCGTAGAGACAAAGCTGAGAAGGGTATGCAAATTCTCCTCAAAGCCTCTCGTGCATTCAAAATAATACCCAGTGATGGCCGCAGCCGTAAAAGCGTTGTCTACTGCTCCATTGGCGGCCATAATCTGCAGTACATTGCCCTCCTCCGAGTCAAACATTTTGTGTTCGAGGAAGTGCGCCACACCGGCTGGGGTGTCCACCCAGTGGCCGTCCTCGCTGCGAAAACGCAGGTTCATACCACCGTACCGGGTGGCAAAAAACGCAAACTGTTTCCCGTATTCTGGACGCACATCCACCAGAATCTCCAGGCCATTGTCCAGCCGTTGGCGGTAGACTTTCTCCCCCAGCAGCGTATATTCCCGCAGTTCCATGGGCCTCACGCCTCCTCTCCTGTCAGATAATAAATGGTGTCCAGGCCCAGAACCTGCGCCACAGCCACCACATCTTCTTTCCTCACCTGCTCCACCTGTTGGGCCAGATCATCCACCTGCGTGGGATCGCCCCCGGTGAGAGATGTGGTCACACAGTCGTCCTCCATCAACCCCTGGCTGTCCTTTCGGCTGACCAGCGCGTTGATCACCGAGCGAATGGCCGCTTGCATTTCCTCCTCGGTAAATTCGCCCTGACGGATGGCCTCCAGCTGACTTAAAATCGCCTCCCTAGCCACGGAGAATTTGGAAAACTCCACCCCAGAGGAGACCACCATCAGCCCCTTGATCTTGTCCAGCAGCGAAGAGGCAAAGTAACAAAGGCTCATTTTCTCCCGTACGTTGGTAAACAACTTGGAGTGTGCTGTGCCCCCATACAGAGCATTGCACACCAGCAAAGCTGGAAGCTGCGGGTGGTTGACTGCAATTCCGCCGGTGCGGAACCCCAGCGCCAGCTTCCCTTGGGTCACATCCAGAACATCGGTCACCTCTCGCACCTGCTCGTGCTCCGGTTTTGCCACCACCTGACACTCCACCGGGGCCTGTCGGTCTTGGAGTAAGGGGGCAAAGGAACGGGTAATGGCTTGCTCCACCCGATCCAATTCCGCAGAACCGCCATAGTAAAACGTGACGTGGCTGTGGGCCAGCAGCGTCTGATAGTGCTGCCACAGTTCTTCCGCTGTCATGGCACGGGCCCGCTGGGCATCTCCCAGCTTGTCCACTGCATACCGCTCCTGGCTGCACATTTCCTGCACCAGCCGGAAAATAGACCAACCCCGTTTGTCGTTGATGCGGGCGGCAATGCGGTCGGCCAGATTGGACCCTTCGCTGGAGACAAACTCAGCGTCAAACACACCGTCCACCGTATACGGGTCTAAAAGAATTTCGCCCACCAGGGCAAGGGCAGGCTCCAGCACCGCCATGCCATCCAACGCATAGTGGTCATCAATGAAGCTGCACTGAAAACCTACGCTTTGACTCTCCCCACGCTGCCGCACCGCAGGCCCCAAAGATGCGCCATAGAGTTCGTCTGTCGCCGCAGACAGGCTTTCAATATTGGGGTGCATTCGGCTGCCCCGATAGAGCACATCCGGAATGAGAGCATAAGCCGTAGCGGTATCTTCCTGCAACGGCGTGGTCAGAGTGACACTAAACACACCAGTTTTGAATTGCTTGGTCTGAGTCATCACCAACTCAACCCCTTCTGCCAGGGTCTTGTGGAATCGCTCCATATGCTTCCTCCTTCAAGGGTTAAAATTATGCTGTATATTATACATCATTTCCCCCTCCTTGCCACCACAAACTTTCCATTCCTATGTTTTTTCCACGTTTGCGTCAGATTCCCCAATTTCACGATCATCGCCCCTTGTTTTTTATGGATTTTAATCACTTGCGTGGAAAGTGTTTTCCCTTGACAGCACGGTGGAGTTATGGTATAGTATCTACTTGTAAAGCTAAGCCGCTTTACAGAAGGCGGTTTGGGGGGTGCATTTCATTGAAAAATCAGGCATACCGCATGGCCATGCTCTATGATTTTTACGGAGATTTGCTCACCGATCGTCAAAAAGAGTTTTACGACCTCTATTACAATGAGGATTTATCTCTCTCCGAGATTGCTGAAAATTACGGCATCTCCCGCCAGGGGGTCCGGGACGTGATTGTGCGTGCAGAGGCCGCCATGGACGAGGTTGAGGAGAAAACTCACCTGATTCGCCGGTTTCACCAAAGCCAGAAAGAGCTGCTGGCCATTGATGAGGCGGCTGATCGGCTGCTTCAGGCTGTGCATACAGGTTCTTGCACTGCCTCTACTTTGGAGGCAATTGCCCGAAGCATTAAGGAACACACCGCAAAGCTCAAACAGGAGTAAGCCATGGCATTTGAAAGCTTAACTGAAAAACTTTCTGCCACCTTCCGGCGTCTGCGCGGCAAGGGTCGTATCAGTGAAGCGGATGTGAAAGCCGCCATGAAAGAGATCAAAATGGCTCTTTTGGAGGCGGACGTCAACTTCAAGGTGGTAAAGAACTTTGTGGCCTCGGTCACAGAGCGCGCCGTCGGCACCGATGTGCTGGAATCCCTTACCCCCGCCCAGATGATTGTCAAAATTGTCAATGAAGAGTTGACCTCTTTGATGGGCGGCGGCGATAGCAAGCTGACCATCGCCTCTTCCCCTCCCACCGTGGTGATGTTAGTGGGCTTACAGGGCGCTGGTAAGACGACCAACGGTGCCAAGCTAGCCGGATTGATGAAAAAACAGGGCAAGCGTCCCTTGTTGGCCGCCTGTGACATCTATCGTCCCGCTGCCATTCGACAGTTGGAAGTGGTGGGAGAACAGCTGGACATCCCGGTCTTCCAAATGGGCCAAACCAATCCCGTAGACATTGCAAAAGCTGCCGTAGAGCATGCCAAAAAGCACGGCAACGACATGGTGTTTCTGGATACCGCTGGCCGTCTGCACATTGACGAGCAGCTCATGGACGAACTGAAAGCGGTAAAGGCCGCGGTCCATCCCACCGAGATTCTCTTGGTGGTAGATGCGATGATCGGTCAGGATGCGGTCAACGCCGCCAAAGCCTTTGATGAGGCCCTGGACATTGATGGCGTCATGCTTACCAAGCTGGACGGCGACGCCCGCGGCGGTGCTGCCCTCTCCATTCGCTCCGTCACCGGAAAGCCCATCAAATTCGCTGGTACCGGGGAAAAGCTGGACAACATCGAGGTGTTCCATCCAGATCGGATGGCCAGCCGCATCTTGGGTATGGGCGACGTGCTCTCTCTCATCGAGAAAGCTGAGCAAAGCCTGGATGCCAAAAAGGCCGCCGAGCAGATGGAGCGCTTGCGCAAAAACAAGTTTACTCTGGCCGATTTTTACGATCAGCTGGTGCAGTTCAAGAAGATGGGCTCCATGCAGGACATCGCTGCCATGCTTCCCGGAATGGGCGGCAAAAAGATGGACTTCAGTGTAGACGAAGCTGGTCTTGCCAAAATTGAGGCCATCATCCAGTCCATGACCCCCTATGAGCGGGAGAATCCCTCCGTGCTCAACTCCAGTCGGAAAAAGCGCATCGCCGCTGGCTCCGGAACCCAAGTGGTGGACATCAATCGCCTGCTCAAACAGTTTGACACGATCCAGATGCTCACCCGCCAGTTCTCCAACCCCAAAAAGGCCAAAGGCCTGCTCAGCCGGATCAAAGGCATGGGGTTGCCCTTCTAAGGTTGGTTTCTGTCCCCCACGGACATTGCCATATACATGCTACATTCTATGGAGGTGAATATACAATGGTTAAGATCAGACTGCGTCGCATGGGCGCCAAGAAGGCTCCCTTCTACCGCGTTGTGGTTGCCGATTCCCGCTATCCCCGTGATGGCCGTTTCATCGAGGAGCTGGGCACCTACGATCCCCGTCAGAACCCCGCTGCCGTCAATATTGATGTGGAGCGTGCTCAGGCTTGGATTAAGACTGGCGCTCAGCCCACCGACACCGTGCGTGACCTGCTGAAGAAGGCTGGCGTGTAAGCGCGCGATTGGAGGTCCTCATGAAGGAATTGCTCACTTATATTGCCCAAAACCTGGTGGAACACCCGGACCAGGTTTCTGTGACCGAGCACGAGACTCCCGCAGAGACCGTTTTGGAACTGCGTGTGGCCGCCGAGGACATGGGTAAGGTGATTGGCCGTCAGGGCCGCATCGCCAAGGAAATTCGGGCGCTGATGCGCTCGGTTGCCCAGCGTCAGGGCAAGAAGGTTTCAGTTGATATTCTCGACTGACACAGCCGCTGAGGCGGGGGCTTGCCCCCGCCTTTTTGATTTCTATTCGCAAGAGGTGAACCAAATTATGATCCATCCCTATCTGGAATGCGGACAAATTGTCAACACCCACGGCATCCGTGGCGAAGTGAAAATTATCCCTTGGGCCGACAGTGCCGAATTTCTCTGTCAATTTTCCACTCTCTATATTGATGGCTCCCCCGTCAAGGTACAAAACGCCCGTGTCCACAAAGGAAGTGTCATCGCTCAGCTGGAAGGTGTGTCCGATGTGAATGCCGCCATGCTGCTGAAAAACAAGGTGGTGCACATCCGCCGCGAGGATGCCAAACTTCCTGAGGGTGCATTCTTTTTGGCCGACATCCTTGGCCTGGATGTGGTGGATGAAACCGGTGCCAAGTTGGGCACATTGAAAGACATCCTCTCCCCCTCTCGTCAGCAAGTTTATGTGGTGGAAGGGGAGCGGCAAATCCTCATTCCCGCTGTGCCCGAGTTTATTTTGGAGACCAATGTGGACGGGGGATACATCAAGGTTCGTCTTATTGAGGGGATGTGAGAGCCATGTATCACATTGATATCATGACTCTCTTCCCCGATACCGTGGGGGACGTATTAAGCGAATCCATTTTGGGCCGTGCTCAGGAACGGGATTACATTCGCATTCTCACCCATCAAATCCGGGACTACACCAAAAGCAAGCAAAAACAGGTGGATGATTACCCCTATGGCGGCGGTCAGGGAGCGGTTATGCAGGCAGATCCTCTGTACCAGTGCTGGAACCACATCTGTCAGCAGCATCAAACCAAGCCCCACACCATTTACCTCTCCCCCTGCGGGAAAACCTTCACCCAGGAGGATGCCCGCCGTCTGGCCCGGGAACACAACCATCTCATTCTGGTGTGCGGCCACTATGAGGGCATTGATCAGCGGTTTATCGACGGCTATGTGGATGAAGAAATCTCCTTGGGGGATTTTGTGCTTACCGGCGGTGAAATCGCCGCCATGGCTGTGGCGGATGCTGTGTGCCGTCTGATCCCTGGGGTGCTCTCCCACGACGCCTGTTTTGAAGATGAGAGCCACTGGAATGGGATGCTGGAATATCCCCAGTACTCCCGTCCGGCCCAGTGGCATGGCATGGAAGTACCCGCGGTACTCACCTGTGGAGATCATAAAAAGGTGGAACGGTGGCGGCGTAAGCAATCTATCATCCGCACCCGGGACCGCCGCCCCGATTTATACGCCAAACTGGATCTATCCTCTAAGGAGGACCAGAAACTTCTGTCTGAGATTCAGGCCGAGGAGCTGCAAAAGCCTCTCCCCCTCCCTATCACCTGTACCCCGGCCACCCCAGAAGCATGGAATGAAATTTCCTGGCCCCACACCGTCCCGATGCCCCAACATAGTTATGTGGTGTGGCACGGGCCCCAGCCGGCTGCCTGCCTATCCCTCACCCCTTTGGCCGCCGAGGATGACACGGAAATTCAAGACGGCAAATGGTCTGCCCAAGAACCCAGCGTATGGCTCCAGTTTCACGGCCAAGACCCCACCCTCACCCACACAGATCTAATGAATCGAGTGCTGTCCTGCGTCCACCATGTGGGTCAGGAACTTGGTTTTTCCTGGGTGCGCACGGCAACGGATAAACGAAACAAACCACAACTGGCCTACCTAAAAGAGGCGGGATTTCAGTATCGAGGCAACCTTCTGCACGGAAACGCACGTCAGGTGGCTTACGAATTACGCTTAAAATAAGTACCACGGAGGTACCCACCATGATTTTGGGAATTGATGCCGGAACCAGCGCCGTTAAATTGGCCGTTCTGGACGGAGACCATATCTGTACTACCCATTATCAACCCAATTGTGAGACCAGCGCCCACACACTTCAACTGGCTTTGGAGCGTTCTGGTATTACATCGCTTCCTCTCACCCATGTGTCTGTCACTGGGCTAAACGGCTCCCGCTGCAGGGCCGACTGCCTGGGACTGCCCCAATGCACCGTGTCTGAACTGGATGCCATCGGCTGTGCCGGTTGTTTTCTAACCGGAAAGAACGAAGCCCTGGTGGTCAATATGGGAACCGGAACCACCTTTGTGCTGGCTCAAGGGGGACAATACACACACTTGGGTGGCACTGGCATCGGCGGCGGCACTCTCATGGGCTTGGGTCGTGGACTGTTGAGGGTTCAAACCCCGGATGAACTGTTCCAGCTGGCCAACCAGGGTGACATCGGGCAGGTAGATCTACGCATTGGAGATCTGTTTGCAGGCTCTGAAACCCTGGCCCCCACCCTCACTTCCTCCAATCTGGCCAAGGCATCCCCCACCTCTACTCGAGCCGACTGGGCCGCAGGCTTACTGAACCTGGTTCTGGAGTGTACCGGCACCATGGCCATGCTGGCCTGTAGTTCCCACCCAGTGTCGGATGTGGTGTTGCTGGGTGCTTTGACCCAACTGCCTCAAGCCCAGGCCCGTTTTCAGGTCTTTACTCAGTTTTACTCCCCCAACTACCTCATCGCCCCCCATGCCGATTGCGCCACTGCCATCGGCACAGCCCTGCTGGCAAAGGAGAATCACACATGGATTTGACCAACTTATCTGACATCAAAGCTCTGCTGGGGCGACATGGATTTCACTTTTCCAAGTCCATGGGCCAGAACTTTCTCATCGAGGACTGGGTGCCTCGGGACATCGCCCACAGTGCCCATCTGGACCATACCTGTGGTGTTTTGGAGATTGGCCCTGGCATAGGCCCCCTCACCGTGCAGCTGGCTCAACAGGCTTCCAAAGTGGTTTCTGTAGAACTAGACCGCTCTCTGCTCCCCATTTTGGCAGAAACCGTGGGGGAATATGGTAACGTGGAAATTGTCCCTGGTGACGTGATGAAACTGAACCTTCCTGAGCTGGTGGCTGAGAAATTTCAGGGCCTGACCCCTATGGCCTGCGCTAATCTTCCCTACAACATTACCACTCCCGTCATCATCCTTTTGCTGGAAAGCGGCTGTTTCCGACGGGTGACCGTGATGATTCAGCGAGAAGTGGCCAAGCGCATCTGCGCCCATCCTGGCACCTCGGATTTCGGAGCCTTTTCCTTGTTCTGCCAGTACCACGCCCGATGCGAATATCTCTTTGAGGTGCCGGCACAGTGCTTTATCCCCGCGCCAAAGGTCACCTCTGCGGTGATCGGCATGACCCTGCGGGACACTCCCCCTGTGGACTGTCCTCCCAAGCAGCTGTTCTCTGTCATTCGTGCCTCCTTTGCCCAGCGGAGAAAGACCCTGCTCAACGCCCTCTCCTCTGCCTATGGCAGTCAGCTGTCCAAGGATCAGATTCGGGAGATTCTCACCCAGTGCAGCTTCACTGAAACTGTGCGAGGTGAACAGCTGGGCCTGGAGGAGTTCTCCCGCCTGGCCCAAACCCTGTACAACCATATGTGACCCATGACAGCCCTTTTCGGCGATATACGCCTGGAAGGGCTGTCATTTTCTCAGCCAAGGCATACACTGGGGTGAAGGAGGTAACATCATGCCTATCATTTATCTATCTCCCTCCACCCAGGAGAGTAATCTATACGTCAACGGCGGCAGCGAAGAGGAGTGGATGAACCGCCTTGCCGATGCCATGGTTCCATATTTGGATGCCACTGGCATCCAATACACCCGCAACACCCCTGACATGACCGCAGCATCCTCCATCCGCGCTTCCAATACCGGAAATTACGATCTGCATCTGGCCCTGCACTCCAATGCCTCGCCCCCGGGGCAGGAGGGACAAAACCGTGGTGTGTTGGTTTTTCACTACCCAGGCAGCATTCAGGGAACTCGGGCCGCTACCATCATGGCCGATCAGCTGCGAGAGATCTACCCGATTCCTGATCTGGTCCGGGTGGAACCCACCACCAGCATCGGGGAAGTTCGTTTAACCAGAGCCCCTTCCGTATTTTTGGAGCTGGGCTATCACGACAATTTGGACGATGCCGTGTGGGTACAAAGCAATTTGGACTTGATCGCCCAAACCATTGTGCGGGCCCTGGCTGAGTACTTTAAAATCCCCTTTCTCACCCCCAAAGCGCCCCGACAAGGTGTGGTGGATGTCAACTGGGGTTACCTCAATATCCGTTCCCGCCCCTCCCTCTCCGCCCCCGTCATCGCCAAAGCCTACGACGGAGCCACTCTCACCATTCTCAACCAGTGGCAGGACTGGTACCTGGTGTCCTTGGATGGCACCGAAGGATATGCAAGCGCAGACTTTATCACCTTGGTCTGAATCCGAACTTCCCCAGCAATTCATTCCTGTGGAACATGTGTGGATTCCCCTTTCCCACCCCCATCAGGCAATGCCTGCTTGGGGCATCTTGCAATCTCTAAGTTTACGGCAAGATCACCAATTTTCAGAGGGGCCCATGGACTCCATTTGACCTATTCACAATTATTTCAAAATTTCTTCAAAGATTATCCACTCTCCTAAATTCAGATATGGTATTCTAACATTGTCAGAAATGACAACTCCTCCCTCTCTCTTTTGAAAACCCTGCCCCCTCCATCCGCCCACGATGGAGAGGGCAACTTTTATCTCTTCTGGCTACACAAAAAAATGAGAATTTTTTGGATTCAAGGGTTGACATATATGATTCTCCGTGTTAGAATAAACAAGCTTTTGAGCCTCGCCTCTGCCAAAAAGGCACGACAGGAATGCTGGTGTAGCTCAGTTGGTAGAGCAGCTGATTCGTAATCAGCAGGTCGCGTGTTCAAGTCACGTCACCAGCTCCATAAGTCAATTTGCGGCTGTAGCTCAGCTGGATAGAGTGTTTGGCTACGAACCAAAAGGTCGGGGGTTCGAATCCCTCCAGCCGTACCAAAAGAAAGACACGCGTTCAGCGTGTCTTTCTTTTTTCCCATGCAACATTTTTAGAATTGCGTACACGGTCTATTTCAGGTATAATAGATCGAATATACAAACGCTACGTGGTTAAGTAGGAGTGATGAATTTGAAATTACTGGTGAAAGGTGGACATGTGGTTGACCCATCCACCGGACTGGATCAAATCTGTGACGTGCTCGTGGATAACGGACGCATTGCTGCCGTGGGGGACGCTCTCCCTGCACCAGAAGAGCACTGCACGGTGCTGGATGCCACCGGCTTGGTGGTGGCTCCCGGCCTAGTAGATCTCCACATCCATCTAAGAGAACCTGGATTTGAGGATAAAGAGACCATCGCCACTGGCTGTGCCGCTGCAGCCCGGGGCGGCGTCACCACCGTGGTAGCCATGCCCAATACCCGCCCTGCCACCGACTGTCCGGAGATGGTCGCACGGGTAAAGGAAAAGGCAGCCTTGACCGGTGTAACCGTCTATCCTGCTGCAGCGGTTACTGTGGGCCAGAAGGGCGAGGCACTCACCGATTTTCAAGCCCTCTGGCAAGCGGGAGTGCCCGCCTTGACCGACGATGGAGTTCCCATCCAAAACCTGGCCCTGCTGCGTCAGGCCATGCAGCAGGCACGCACGCTGGGTCTTCCCATTTTGGACCACTGCGAGGATAAGGATTTGGTGCGCAACTACGCCGTCAACGAGGGTGTCGTTTCTCAACAGTTGGGCATTCCCGGCCGTCCGGCTATCGCGGAGGAGCTTCAGGTTATGCGGGATGTGATGCTGTCCAAGGACACAGGAGCTCGGGTGCACATCTGCCATATCTCCACCGCCGGTACCGTAGACATCATCCGCCGTGCCAAGGCCGAGGGCATATCTGTGACCTGTGAAACCTGCCCCCAATACTTCACACTCATTGAGGAAGAGATCCTGCGCCAGGGAGCCATGGCTCGAGTCAATCCTCCCCTGCGCACCGCGTCGGACAGGGATGCCATTTTGGAGGGCTTGAAAGATGGCACCATTGATGCCATTGTCACAGATCACGCCCCCCACTGCGCCTGGGAAAAAGCTCAGCCTCTGGAGCAGGCCCCCAGTGGTATGGTGGGCCTGGAGACCTCTCTGGGGCTGGCCCTGACCTACCTCTATCACGCTGGACATATGAGTTTGATGGATGTCATCAACCGTATGAGTACCGCTCCCGCCGCTTTGCTGCGCCTGCCTAAGGGCACGCTGCAAGTGGGCCAGCACGCCGATCTGGTGATCTTCCACCCGGATGAAGTGTGGACGGTGGATCGGGATGCCTTTGCCTCCAAGGGGCGAAACACCCCCTTCCACGGCTTCCAGCTCCAGGGCAAAGTGAAATATACCATTTCCATGGGTCAGATTATTTATCAGGAGGATTGAGCTATGTCATTCGATATTCTGCAGGAAAAAATCCGAGAGAAAGAAAACCCCACTGTGGCTGGTCTGGATGCCCGCGTGGAGTACATCCCCCCTCACATTCTGAACAAGTACACTGACCGTCTGGGGGAAACCCTGGAGGCTGCTGCGGAAGCAGTGCGCGAGTTTGACTGTGGCCTCATAGATGCTCTCTATGACGTTGTTCCTGCTGTGAAGCCCCAGGCCGCCTACTTTGAGATGCTGGGCTGGCGTGGCATGAAGGTAATGGAAGAGGTGATGGCCTATGCCAAGAGCAAGGGACTGTATGTGATCGCCGACATTAAGCGCGGTGACATCGGCACCACCGCCACCGCCTACGCCGAAGGCTGGCTGGGTACCACCCAGGTGGGCAGTGCTGCCCTGCCCGCCTTTGATGCCGACTGCGTGACCCTCAACGGCTACATGGGTTCGGATGCCATCAACCCCTTCCTCAAGGAGTGCGTGGCCCACAACAAGTCTGCCTTTGTTCTGGCCAAGACCTCTAACCCCTCCTCCGTGGAGCTTCAAGACATGGTGGCCGGAGATCGTCTGGTGTACACCGTTATGGGTGATCTTATTGAGCGTTGGGGCAAGGACACCGAGGGCTCCTACGGATACCAGGCCCTGGGTGCCGTTGTGGGTGCCACCCATCCCTCTGTGCTCAAAGAGCTGCGTCGCCGTCTGCCCAAAACCTTCTTTCTGGTTCCCGGCTATGGTGCCCAGGGCGGCACCGCCGAGGACGTGCGCAATGCCTTCGATGAACTGGGCCACGGTGCCATCATCAATGCCTCTCGCTCCATTATGTGTGCTTGGAAAAAGACCGGAAACGATGGCGTGGACTATCAGGAAGCTGCCCGTGCCGCTGCTGTCCAAATGCGCGAGGAACTGAAGGAATGCATCACTGTGCGATAACTTGCAAGAGAGGGAGAGCAATATGATTGTTGAACAGAGCTGCACCATCGTGGAAGCCGTCCGGCTTCCCTCCGGCGGTGTGTCCATGACCTTTCAAAGCCACGGTATGGCTGCCCAGATCACCCGCCCTGGCCAATTCGTCCACATTCGATGTGGCGAAGGGCTGCTTCTGCGCCGCCCCATCTCCATTTGCAGCTGGTCTGTGGACGGAGACCTGATCCGTATGGTGTTTGAGGCCCGTGGGGAAGGCACCCAGTGGCTGGCCCAGCGTCAGGTGGGTGAAAACCTGGACGTGCTGGGTCCCTTGGGCCATGGGTTCCAGATGGAGCCCCGGGGCCGCTATCTGCTGGTGGGCGGCGGCATCGGTGTCCCTCCCATGCTGGGCTGTGCCAAGCACGCCGGGGAGCACAATACCGCCATTCTCGGCTTCCGCTCCGCCTCCAACGCCATGCTGGTGGAGGAGTTTGCCGCCTGCTGTGAGCAGGTGCGTGTGGCCACCGATGATGGCAGTATGGGCCACCATGGCTTTGTGGACACTCTGGTTCGTGAGGAGTTGGAACGTAATCCCGGCTACACCGCTGTGTTGGCCTGTGGCCCCAAGCCCATGCTCCACTCGGTGGCCCAGGCAGCAGAGTCCTTCGGCGTTCCCTGCCAAGTCTCCATGGAAGAGCGCATGGGCTGCGGCGTAGGTGCTTGTCTGGTATGTGCCTGCAAAGGTTCCGACGGACACCAGAAGCATGTGTGTAAAGATGGACCTGTTTTCAACTCCAAGGAGGTGTCTTGGGATGACTGAACCCTGCATGAAGGTGAATTTGGCCGGTGTGGAGCTGAAGAACCCCGTGGTGGTAGCCTCCGGCACCTTTGGCTTTGGCCGTGAGTACGGCCAGTTCTACAACCTGTCCGAGCTGGGCGGCATCTGCGTCAAGGGCCTCACCGCTCAACGCCGGGAGGGCAATCCCGCCCCTCGCATTGCAGAAACACCCATGGGAATTCTCAACTCTGTGGGCCTCCAAAACCCCGGTGTGGATGCGTTTATTGCTGAGGAGTTACCTTTCCTGCGCCAGTATGACCTGAAGGTCATTGCTAACATCTCCGGCAACACACCTGAGGAGTATGGGGAAATGTGCGAAAAACTGTCTGCCGCCGGGGTGGACATGATCGAGGTAAATATCTCCTGCCCCAACGTCAAGGCCGGCGGTCTGGCCTATGGTACCAAGCCCGAGTTGGCCGCCGAGGTCACACACATGGCTAAGTCCCACTCTACCGTTCCTGTGATGGTCAAACTCTCCCCCAATGTCACCGACATCACCGAAATTGCCCGAGCCGTGGCGGATTCCGGCGCTGATGCCCTCTCTCTCATCAATACCCTGCGGGGCATGCGCATTGACATCAACACCCGGCGTCCCATCTTGAAGATGAACACCGGCGGCTTATCCGGTCCCGCTGTGCTCCCAGTAGCGGTGCGCATGGTTTGGGAAGTGGCCCAAGCGGTAAAACTGCCTATCTTAGGCATGGGCGGTGTGTCCTCTGCCTCCGACGCTGCTCAGCTGATGCTGGCTGGTGCCCATGCCGTTGCCGTAGGCACCGCCTGCTTTGTTGATCCCTTTGCTCCCGTGAAGGTTCGGGACGGCCTGAAAGAATTGGCCCGCAACCAAGGTTTGGATTCCATCGCCCAACTCACCGGCGGTGTGCGCCCCTGGTAAACGCCCCACGAAAGAAGAGAAGAACGTCATGACCACAATTTATCTCATCCGGCACGCCCAAGCAGAGGGCAATCTATACCGCCGCTGCCACGGCTGGTACGACGGCTTGCTCACCGCCCTGGGGCGTCGCCAGGTGCAAGCTCTGGCTTCCCGCTTCGAAGGGGTGCACATCGACGCAGCCTATTCCAGCGACCTTACCCGCACCATGGAAACCGCCAAAGCCGTCTGTCTCTCCCGTGGGCTGCCGCTTCACACGGACGCGGATTTACGGGAAGTCGGTGCTGGTTGTTGGGAGGATCGTACCTGGGGCGATTTACTCCAGGAAGACCCCGAAAGTCTGAAACAGTTTTACATGTGCCACCCCCACTGGCATGTAGACGGCAGCGAAACATTTCCCGGTGTGCGGGAACGTATGATGTGCGCCATCACCAGCATCGCCTCTGCACATCCCGATCAAACGGTAGCCATCTTCTCCCATGGAAGCGCAATCCGAGCTGCCCTGTCCGGGTGGCTGGGCATCCCCTTGGAAGATATGGCTGGCATGCCCTTAGGGGACAACACTTGTGTGGCCAAGCTGGAAATTCAAGAGGAAAACATCCATATCTGCTATTACAACGATAACAGCCATTTGGGCGACCTTGCCAATCGCATTCACCCAAAAAACAATTCTGCGCAGGACATGCTGGAGGCCATGCGAGCGAATTCTCTCTCCTTTCGGCCTTTGCAGTTTCCCCAGGAGGAAGCCTTTTACCAGGATACAAGAAAAGAGGCTTGGATGGCCAGTCACGGTACCATA
>CALXDO010000019.1 GCA_944387075.1 uncultured Oscillospiraceae bacterium
TCAATGGTTTCTTTTCGCTGGGCATATATTTTCTTGCCCTTTTCGGTTTTGCGGATGGCCTCCACAATATCCAGGAACTCCTGCCAGATATGTGTGGTCATCACCTTTTGCCCCTTTTCATTGGCTCCACACTTGAATTTGCAAGGGCAAGACTTGCACTTGGACGGAGTCGTGCGGTAGGTGCGCTTTCCGTCCTTGTTGGTTGTGGTGTACCGCAGTGCGCCACCTTGGGGGCAAATGAAACTGTCATTTACGGGATCGTACTCATACTCCCAGGGCTTGTACCGTTCTCTATTACCTTTGTATCTGGTATAAGGCAGAATAGGAATTGATATGCTCCCTCTATGAGAGACAGTGAAATAAAACACTGTCAAACATAGGGGGAGCATATCAATTTACATGTTCCTTTCTTTTTTTCTGTTGCACAGCAGGAAAGAAAGGAAGTAGATAAACCAATAAATGGAAACAAATGTGTTTGTTTTTCCAAATTGCTCAAGTGTGATTTGACGTATCTTACAAAAAAATATGGCTCTCGGCCTTGATAGTTGACAAATATTATCTACTTTGATATGCTGGGTTCAACACAGAGGCTGGAAAGGGAGGCTGAGGGAAATGATCATCACCAAGGAAACGGATTACGCCCTCCGCATCCTGCGGGCTCTCCTGGACGGGGAACTGCACACTATGGGGCAGATTGCGCAGGATGAATTGCTGCCCCAGTCCTTTGCTTATAAAATTCTAAAAAAGCTGGATAAATCCGGCTTCATCGAAGTGGTTCGCGGGACAGCGGGGGGCTGTAGACTGGCATCGGATCTATCCAGTGCCACGCTTTATGATCTGATGCTGGCCATAGGGGAGCACAGCGACCTGAGCCCCTGCATGAACCCGGATTACCAATGTGCATGGCGCGCCTGCCATGGGGGATGCACGGTGCACTGCAAACTACTGGAGATTCAAAAAAGCCTGGACAAAGAGCTCCGTTCCCACAGTTTGCGGGAAATTTTGACGGGGACTTGATGCTGGTTTTTTTGTGCGCCAAAACTGGATAAGATTTGTCAACAATGAAAGGGAGGTAATGAAATGCTGTTTCAAACCACGCAGGCCCACGAGGAGTTGCGGGCCAAAATCAGCACCTTCGCGGAGGAAGAGATCAAGCCCATTGCGTTCATGCTGGACCAACAGAATGAGTTTCCAGACGAGGCCATCCGTAAATTGGGGGAGTTGGGCCTCATGGGAATCCCCTTTCCCAAGGAGTACGGCGGGGCGGGACTGGATGCCCTGAGCTATGCCATCGCAGTGGAGGAATTGGCTCGTGTGGACGGCGGTGCTGGTGTTATTCTCTCCGCCCATGTATCCCTAGGTTCTTGGCCCATCTTCGCCTATGGTACGGAGGAACAGAAGCAGAAGTATCTGCTGCCCCTGGCCAGGGGAGAGAAGATCGCCGCCTTTGGCCTTACGGAGCCCAACGCCGGCTCGGACGCTGGTGGCACGGAGACCACTGCGGTTCTCAAGGGGGATCACTACATCCTCAATGGCGGCAAAATCTTCATCACCAATGCCCCCAAGGCGGACACCTATGTCGTTTTTGCGGTCACCACGCCAGACATCGGTACCCGAGGAATTTCCGCCTTCATTGTGGAAAAGGGCTGGAAGGGCTTCTATTTTGGGGATCACTACGATAAGATGGGCATTCGCTCCTCCTCCACTGCCGAGTTGGTCTTTGACAACGTGGAGGTGCCCAAGGAGAATCTGCTGGGTAAGGAGGGCGAGGGCTTCAAGATTGCCATGTCCACCTTGGACGGTGGACGCATCGGCATCGCGGCCCAGGCCTTGGGTATTGCCCAGGGAGCTTATGACGCGGCGGTGGACTACGCCAAGGAGCGTATCCAGTTTGGTAAGCCCATTGGTTTTCAGCAGTCTATCTCCTTTAAGTTGGCAGATATGGCCACAAAACTCCGCTGTGCCCGGTTCTTGGTCTACTCTGCTGCGGAACTGAAGGAGGCTCATGTCCCTTACGGCATGGAGGCCGCTATGGCCAAAATGTACGCCTCGGACATTGCCCTGGAGGTCACCAACGATGCTTTGCAGATTCACGGCGGCGCCGGCTTTATGAAGGGCATGGAAGTAGAGCGGGCCTACCGCGACGCCAAGATTACCACCATTTACGAAGGTACCAACGAGATCCAGCGGGTGGTCATTGCCTCCCACATTTTGGGCAAGCCGCCCAAGAAAGCGGGCGGTTCTTCTAGCCTGCCCAAGAAGCCTGCCCCCATTACTGGTGTCCGCAAGAAGGTTATCCTGCGGGATGGCTCTCCCGCCGAGCAGGTGGCGGCCTTGGTGGAGCGATTGAAAAAGGATGGCCATGACTTCACGGTTGGAATTCCCATGGATACCCCCATTGCTCAGGCAGAGCGTGTGGTGTCTGCTGGCAAGGGCATCGGGGAGCGGAAGAATATGAAGCTCATCGAAGATTTGGCCAAGGCTGCCGGTGCGGCTGTGGGGTCCTCTCGTCCTGTGGCTGAGACTCTGAAGTATGTGCCTTTGAACCGGTATGTGGGTATGTCGGGTCAGAAGTTTACTGGAAACTTGTACATTGCCTGTGGTATTTCTGGTGCAGTACAGCATCTGAAGGGCATCAAGGATGCCTCCACCATCGTGGCCATTAACAGCAATGCGGGAGCCCCCATTTTCAAAAACTGTGATTACGGGATTGTGGGGGATGTGAAAGAGATTTTGCCTCTGCTGGCCGCCGCTCTGGACAGCGGGGAGAAACAGCCGGCACCCCCCATGGTAAAGATGAAGCGGCCGCGTGTGCCCAAGGACGCCCCCATTGGTAAGAGGTATGTCTGCGGCGGCTGTGGCTATGAGTACGTCCCGGAGCTGGGTGATCCGGACGCTGAGATCGCCCCCGGCACACTGTTCGAGAAGCTGCCAGAGGACTGGGTCTGCCCGGAGTGCGCCGAGGCCAAGGACCAGTTCATTGAGGCTTAACGGTCTGTCATCGGTAAGTAAAGGAGGATTTTTGTATGCATTGTGTGAGAATGGTCACTGATAATCTCTATTGGGTTGGTGCAAATGACCACCGCTTGACGCTGTTTGAGAACATCCATCCCATCCCCAGGGGAGTCAGTTACAACGCCTACTTACTTTTGGATAAGAAGAGCGTCCTGTTCGATACGGTAGACTGGTCTGCGTGCCGTCAGCTGTTGGAGAACATCGAGCATCTGCTGAATGGAAAGCCCCTGGACTACCTGGTCATCAACCACATGGAGCCGGACCACGGTGCTTCCATTGAAGAGATTCTGCTGCGCTATCCCAAGGTGCAGATCATTTCCACAGAGAAGGCGTTTATGCTCATGCGCCAGTTCGGCTTCCACGTAGACGGCCACCAGTGTATCGAGGTGAAAGAAGGGGATACCTTTACTTTTGGCGATCACACGGTCACGTTTGTGGGTGCCCCCATGGTTCACTGGCCTGAGGCTATGGTGACCTTCGACACCACCAACGGTGTTCTGTTCTCGGCTGACGCTTTCGGCTCCTTCATCGCCCTGGACGGGAAGCTGTTCGCGGACGAGGTGAACTTTGACCGGGATTGGATTGACGAAGCCCGCCGGTATCTCACCAACATCGTGGGTAAGTACGGTCCCCATATCCAGCTGCTGCTGAAAAAGGCTGGCGGCATCCTGGATCAGATTAAATACATCTGTCCGCTCCATGGTCCAGTGTGGCGGAAGGATCTGGGATATTTCGTTGACAAGTATGACAAGTGGAGCCGCTATGAGCCGGAGGTGCGGGGCGTGCTGATCGTCTACGCCTCCATGTACGGCAATACCGAGGCCGCCGCCCAGGCCCTGGCCACCAAGCTCTGCGAGAGGGGAATCACGGATGTAGCCCTGTACGACGTGTCCAACACCCATGTGTCCTACCTGATTTCCGAGACGTTCAAGTACAGCCATGTGGTGCTGGCCTCCGTCACCTACAATCTGGGAATTTACCCGGTAATGAAGAATTACCTGGAGGATATGAAGGCGCTGAATCTGCAAAACCGCACCTTCGCCATCATTGAGAATGGTTCCTGGGCCTGCAAGTCTGGTGACCTGATGCAGAAGTTCTTGGATGATGAGATGAAGAATATGACAGTTCTGAATGAGCGTCTGTCTCTCGCCTCCGCCCTGCAAGCGGACAAGGCTGTGGAGCTGGACAAACTGGCGGACGCTCTGGTAGAGTCCCTGCAGGAGCAGGCGGAAGGCTGATGGTTCACACCTTCTAAGTTGTATCAACACAACATAGACCAATGGTCAGCCCCCCCGGATTAGCCGGGGGGGCTGACTCCGTTTGTCAAAGAACCCTGGTTTTCGGTTGAGTGGGGCGTGACGGCGTCCAGCAGCTGTGCCGCATCGAAGGGCTTATGCGGCTCAATACCGTCATGATGGTTTTGTGCCAGAAACATATGGGAGCCAACCGGTGCTGTGGATGAAGAAAAGATAGGACAGATAGCGACATTGACAAATACGGACAAGGTGAATTCTTGATTTATGACATCATTTCAAGTATGCTAATATGGACAAGAAAGACATGGTAAGAGTGATTGTGTTCGAATAAAGGGGGACATGTTTATGCTTTTTGTGATTCAGCTGTTTTTTGTCGCTATCGTAGCTGGTGCGGTCTATATGAATACCGGAAATAGATGCAAAAAATGATATTAGGCATGCCTGCCCCTTTGTCGACGAATAAACGAGGATTGAGGATTCGATATGAAAGATGCATTTATGGCAAGTTTCTTCCATGAGGGGGTCCTTGGTGGTGCAATCTATCTTCAAAGTGATAAAGTGCTATTTAGGACAAATAAACTTCAAGTGGAAACAAAATATCGCAATCTGGAAATACCGTACAACAGCATTAAGAAGATTCAAACAGGATGGGCACTGTGTTTCCCAACCGTCACACTTACTATAAAAAGTGGTATTTCCTACAAGTTTATCATATTCAGTCGAAAAAAGTTTATATCAAGATTAGATGAGTTGAAAAATTAACCCTTATCTCTTGAATCGACACTTAAAACTAACGGAGCCTTGAATAGAAATAAAAAGGCGCCAATCTGATGGCCTGTTACAACCAACAAATTGATGCTTAGCACTTTGTATATTCTGTTTTGAAAAAGATAGCCAAGTGGGGATGTCTATGCAAATCTTAGGGGAGAAGGGGGTTCGACTCCCATCGGTTACTGAGAAACAGCAATTTGCATCTATGGAATTTTCGGTGAAATTTTGAGGAGAAAAAACCCGGAAACAGTTGACTTCGTAGGCGTTGCAACAAGAGCCAACACAGTGGTATCAGTATACCTTTCTGGATGAGTACAGTCGTTTCCGGTATATAGAGGCTTTTCAAGAGCACAGCACCTACTCTTCCACCGAGTTCTTACGGCATGTGGTCAAGCAATTTC
>CALXDO010000020.1 GCA_944387075.1 uncultured Oscillospiraceae bacterium
CGGCGCACGCCGCTGGCCACGGAGCCCTCGGACTTGATGCGGAAGGTGCCCACCTTGGCGGTGTTGTCCAGGTGGGTGCCGCCGCAGAACTCCATGGAGAAGTCGCCCATCTCCACCACGCGCACCACGTCGCCGTACTTCTCGCCGAACATGGCCACGGCGCCCTTCTTCTTGGCCTCGTCAATGGGAAGTACCTCGGTGACCACAGGGTAGCCGTTCAAAATGGCGTCGTTGACCATCATGTCAATGCGGGCCAGCTCCTCGGCGGTGATGCCCTCGAAGTGGGTGAAGTCGAAGCGGATGCGGTCAGGCTCCACCAGAGAGCCAGCCTGATGGACGTGATCGCCCAGTACCTTTTTCAAGGCGGCATCCAGCAGGTGGGTGGCGGAGTGGGCACGCATGATGGCCTTGCGGCGCTCCACGTCGATGGCGGCCGTGACGGTGTCCCCCACCTTGAGCACGCCGCCGGTGAGCTTGCCGTAGTGCATATACTTGCCGCCCTTGTTCTTCTGCACGTCGTGGACGGTGAACACGGCCTCGCCCACAGTCAGGGTGCCGTGGTCGGCCACCTGGCCGCCCATCTCGGCGTAGAAGGGGGTCTTGTCCATCACCACAATGCCCTCCACGCCGCTCATCATCTCCTCGGCCTGGACGTTCTCCACCACCATGGCCAACACCTTGGCGTCGTCGATGGCGTTGTGGTCGTAGCCCACAAACTCAGTCTCAGGCAGCTCCTTGCCGAACTCAATGCCAGCCCAGCCCAGATCACCCAGGGCCTCCCGGGCCTTGCGGGCGCGCACCTTCTGCTCCTCCATGAAGGCGCGGAAGCCAGCCTCGTCCACGGTGAGTCCCTCATCCTGGGCCATCTCCATGGTCAGGTCGATGGGGAATCCATAGGTATCGTAGAGCTTGAAGGCGTCCTCGCCGGAGAAAATGGTCTCGCCCTTGGCCTTGTGCTGAGCCAGCATGTCCGCGAAAATCTTCAAACCGCTGTCGATGGTCTTGGCGAAGTTCTCCTCCTCCACCCGGATGACCTTGGTGATATAGGCCTGTTTCTCCACCAGATCGGGGTAGGCGGTGCCGTTGACCTCGATGACGGTGTCGCACACCCGGTACAGGAAGGGATCGTTGACCCCCAACAGCTTGCCGTGGCGGGCAGCCCGGCGGAGCAGACGGCGCAGCACATAGCCCCGGCCCTCGTTGGAGGGGAGCACGCCGTCGCAGATCATCATGGTGGCGGACCGGATGTGGTCGGTGATGATGCGCAGGGACACGTCCCGGTTCTCGCTCTGGCCGTAGTGGGCCCCGGTGATCTCGGAGACCTTATTGGTAATGTTCATGACCGTGTCGGTGTCAAACAGGGAGTTGACGTTCTGGCACACGCAGGCCAGACGCTCCAGGCCCATGCCGGTGTCGATGTTCTTCTGGCTCAGTTCGGTGTAGTGGCCCTCGCCGTCGTTGTTGAACTGGGAAAAGACGTTGTTCCACACCTCCATATAGCGGTCGCAGTCACAGCCCACGGTGCACCCGGGCTTGTGGCAGCCGTACTCCTCGCCCCGGTCGTAGTACACCTCGGAACAGGGGCCGCAGGGGCCGGAGCCGTGCTCCCAGAAGTTGTCCGCCTTGCCAAACCGGAAGATGCGCTCGGCGGGAATGCCCACCTCCTTGTTCCAGATCTCAAAGGCCTCGTCGTCGTCCTGGTAGATGGAGGGGTACAGGCGGTTGGGGTCCAGGCCCACCCAGTCGGGGCTGGTCAGAAACTCCCAGCACCAGGTAATGGCCTCCCGCTTGAAGTAGTCGCCGAAGGAAAAGTTGCCCAGCATCTCAAAATAGGTGCCGTGGCGGGCGGTCTTGCCGATGTTCTCAATGTCACCGGTGCGGATGCACTTCTGGCAGGTGGTGACGCGGCGGCGGGGGGGCTCCTGCTCGCCGGTGAACCAGGGCTTCATGGGCGCCATGCCGCTGTTGATGAGCAGCAGAGAGGCGTCGTTCTGGGGAATCAGGGAAAAGCTGGGCAGGCGCAGGTGTCCCTTGCTCTCAAAGAAGGACAGGAACATCTCGCGCAGCTCGTTGACCCCGAAGGGCTTGGGGTTGCTCATGGGAATATACCTCCATATTAAAAATTAACATAAAAAAAGCCTTGCCAGACACAGGGGCAAAGCTACGCTTCACGGTACCACCCTGTTTATCCTCGGCAAGGACATCTCCAGTCATCCGGTAACGGGGATGGGCCGTCCTGCTCCTCGCAGGAGACGAAAACGGAGTGGCGCAGAGTCCCGCTCTTGCCGGGGGCTTTCACTCTCCCCCCTCGCTTTTGGGCCGCCGGTGGCTCTTTGGCTCCGCTATGGTCTTTTGCTGTTCCATTTTATCACATTCTATCCAGATGTCAAGGCGGCGCATGGGAAAAACGGCGCACCCAAAGGCTCCCTTTCCCGCCTTGCCTCTCCCTCTGGGAGAGGTGGCCCGGCGCAAGCCGGGACGGAGAGGGCCCTCTCAGTCACCCCTGACAGGCTGCCAGCTCCCCCAGAGGGGGAGCCAAGAGCCCCGTCACGCCACACTGTCCGTCCACATCTCGCACTGGCTCATCACCGTCTGGATGGCATCCTCCATCCCCTCCGGGGGATAGCGGTGTTTGTGCAGCAGACGTTTTACCATTTTCCGCATGCCCGCCCGGGCACTCTCCTTTTTCTTCCAGTCAATGGTTCGGTTTTTCCGCAGGGTTTCGGTGAGTTCCCGGGTCATGGCCACCAGTTCCTCATTCTCATAAAAATCCTGGATGGCCCGGGGCTTGGTCAGGGCATCATAAAAGGCCAGTTCCTCCTGGGTCAGGCCCAGCTTTTTCCCTTCCTCCCCGGCCTGTGCCATTTCTTGGGCCAGTTTCAGCAGCTCGGCAATGACCTCTTCGTTGGTAATCAGGCCGTTGATGTAGCGGTTCATGGCACTTTGCAGAAGCTCCGAAAACTTCTGGGACTTCACCACATTGGTGCGGCGGTACAGGGACACCTGCTCGGCCAGCAGCTTTTTCAACAGCTCCACGGCCAGGTTTTTTTCCTTCATCCCCGCCACTTCCTCCAAAAACTTGGGGTCAAAGAGGGAAAATTCCCCGCTCACGTCGGAAAATAGGTTGATGACCCCCTGACTCTGGATGGAATGCTTCAACAGCTCGTTGATGCGGGCGTTGACCTCCTTCAAGGAGTATTTCTTGCCCTCGCCCCCCATGGTCAAGCGCACCAGCATGGTGCGTACCGCCTCGAAATAGGAAGCCTCGGTGCTGTCGTGACGCTCCGCCAGACTGGAGCACAGGGACAGGGCCTGACGCAGCAGCAGTGCCTCTTTGATGTACACGTTGGGGGTGCGCTCCTTCTCCGGCAGATGATGCTCCGCCACCTGTTTCCCCAACAGAAAGTTTACGCCCCCAGCAATGGCCCTTCCCTTGGCCAAATCGTCTCCCGTGAAAAAGGCGGAGTAGTCGAAGCCATGGAACAAATCCCGGCACACCTCCAGCTTCTCCAGAAACTTGGGATAGGCGGTCTGTTTGATGTCGGGGTCCCCGTAGTTTTTCCGGTCTCGGGCGGTGTAGTCGTTCATGGCCTGCTTCAACGCCCCGGCAATGCCCACATAGTCCACCACCAGGCCGCCTTCCTTGTCCCGGAAGACGCGGTTGACCCGGGCAATGGCCTGCATCAAGTTGTGGCCTGCCATGAACTTGTACACATACATGGTGGCCAGGGCGGGCACGTCAAACCCGGTCAGCCACATATCCACCACAATGGCAATCTTCATGGGGGAGTTGTTGTCCTTGAACTTCCGGGCCAACTCCTCTTTATGGGCCTTGTTGCCAATGATCTTCCGCCACTCCTCGGGGTCGTTGTTGCCCTGGGTCATCACCACCCCCACCATCTCCGTCCAGCCGGGGCGCAAGTCCAAAATCCGCTGGTAAATCTTCATGGCGATGGTGCGGGAGTAGGCCACAATCATGGCCTTTCCTGTGAGCAAATTGGCCCGGTAATTCTCGTAGTGGTCCAGAATATCATCCACCAGGGAGTTGATGGTTTCATCCGCCCCCAAAATGGCCTCCAGCTTGCCCAGGTCCTTTTTGCTCTTCTCAATCACCGCCGGGTCGGCGTTTTGGGCCATGAGGTCATACTCGGCATCCATCAGGCGCAGGGTGTTCTCGTCCAGCTTCAAGTGAATGACCCGGCTTTCGTAGAACACCGGGCGGGTGGCCCCGTCCTCCACCGCCTGGGTCATGTCGTAAATGTCGATGTAATCCCCGAATACCTCCCGGGTGCTGCGGTCTTTGGAGGAGATGGGGGTGCCGGTAAAGCCGATGTAGGTGGCCCTGGGCAGGCTGTCCCGGATGATACGGGCGGTGCCCACCACCGTCTTGGCCTCCAGGGTGCCGTCCTCCTTTTGGTGGGTGACCACCTTTTCCGTCAGGCCATACTGGCCCCGGTGGGCCTCGTCGGCCATGACCACGATGTTCCGCCGCTGGGACAGGGGCTGGTCGTACTCCTCAAGCTTCTGCATGGTGGTAAAGATGATCCCGTTGGCCTGTCGATGCTCCAGCAGTTCCCGCAGGTGGGCCCGGCTCTCGGCCTGTTGGGGGGTCTGGCGCAGGAAGTCCCGACAGCGGCAGAACTGGCCATATAACTGGTTGTCCAAATCGTTGCGGTCGGTGATGACCACCACCGTGGGGCTTTCCAGGGCCTTCTGGAGCAGATGGGCGTAAAAGACCATGGACAGGGACTTTCCGCTGCCCTGGGTGTGCCAGAACACTCCGCCCTTTCCGTCGGTCTGGGTGGCGTGCTGGGTGGAGGCAATGGCCTTGCGCACGGCGAAATACTGGTGATACCCCGCCAAAATCTTGAAGGTCTTTTCCCCGTCTACATTGAAGCAGATGAAGTTTTTCAAAATGTCCAGAAAGCGGGTTTTCTCAAAGATTCCCTCAAAAAAGGTGTCAAACTGGGCCGCCTGGGTGTTTTCATAGCTGCCGTCCTTGGTTTTCCACGCCATGAAGCGGTCCTCGCCCGAGGTGATGGTGCCCGCCTTGGAGGTGTACATGTCGCTGATGACGCACACCTGGTTGTACACAAAGAGGGAGGGAATTTCGTGCATGTAGTTGCGCAGTTGGCGGTAGGCTTCGGAGGCATCCGTCTCCTCCCGGGAGGGGGATTTGAGCTCCATTACCACCAGAGGCAAGCCGTTGACAAAGAGCACCACATCCGGGCGTTTCTCCGCGTTCTCCACCACCGTCCACTGGTTGGCCACCACAAAGTCGTTGTTTTGGGGGTCTTGGTCGTCCACCAGATACACCAGGGCCGAACGCTCCTCCCCTCGCTCCAAGAACTTCACCGGCACGCCGTTTTGCAGGTAGTCGGTGAAGGTGATGTTCTTTTGCAGGAGGGTGCCGGTATCAAAATTGCGCAGCTTGTCCACCGCCTCCTGGATGGCCGTCTGGGGCAGTTTGGGGTTGAGGCGGGTCAGGGCAGGCCACAGCCCGTCCTCGTAGAGGGGGCTGTGGTAGTCCCGCTCCACGTCGGGGCCGTAGAGGTGGGTGTAGCCCAAGTCGTTCTCAAACAGGCCAATGACGGCGTTTTCATAGTTGGCTTCCGTGTAGGGCATGG
>CALXDO010000021.1 GCA_944387075.1 uncultured Oscillospiraceae bacterium
CTCCTTTCGTGGGAATGTGGTTGACAGTTACGGTAGGTTTGAGGGCATCCCTCCTTTATCATAACTGTCTTTTCATTCGCCACAAATGAGCCGCCAGTCATGATGTAATGTTTTTTGGTGTAATCCACCCTCTATACATTACATCATGATTTTTCATCCTTGTGGATTTTCTGTAAAAGGATTTGCTCCATCTCGCTGGTGTAATGTAGTTCTGACACGAGTTGTTGAAACGTGATTCTGTCCACCTCCTTTTCTTTTTTTATTCCTCGGTAAAGGTAAAAATCTCTTCCACCGTGAAACCGAATACGTTTGCAATATCCATGGCCAGCTTGAGCGACGGATTATACTGCCCGTTTTCCAGTCTGCCGATGGTTTCGCGGCGCACGCCCACCAGTTCCGCCAGCTGCGCCTGATCCATGCCGCGCGCGGCGCGCAGCTCCTTGATGCGTGTTTTCAGCATGGCGGTTAAGCAGTGCGGCGTTCATAATACAAAAACGCCAGATCTTGAATGACATTGATCAGACCCACCAGCAATAGCACATACTCATAGGGGATGATGAGCGGAGCCTTATCCTCGAAAGCAATATACAGTATAAGCGCAACGTCGATGAGATGAAACAACAGAGAATTGGCCTTGGAGATGTTGGTGTGGGCACGTTCATCTGGTTTTTCCACGCCAACCCCGATCTCCAGCAGGATCAGACCGACAAAAAGCACCAGGCACACTGCGATCAGGATGCCTTGCCATGGCTGCGCTTTCACCGGGCCATATTGGGTGGCGTACAGCAATAAAAGGATGAGCATACCCCATGCTCCAGCATGGAGCAGCTTTGCACGGGTGAGTGTCATAAATATCCCCCCCTGTATGTGATGTATTTGTATCTTTGTGAGATAAATATATCACATGACACAGACACTGTCAACATCAATTTTCTCCACAGTGTTGTGGCTGATGGTGACGTTTGGCAGAGGGTGCCAGCAGCCTTCTGAAAAGAGAGAAGTTAAGTGGGGAGCAGCCCCCTGGGACAGGGGTCACTTCTCCGCAGGCCCGTGCAGAAAGAGAAAAACCCGCTGAGATCTTGCGATCCCAGCGGGTTCCTGGAAAGTCATTTTTTCAAAAGAAATCAAGCGAAATTGCAGTAATTTTTAATAATGGTTTCAGCTATTTCGACGCATTTGTTTGATATGCCTTTGTGATTCATAAATGTAGGATGGTATGTCCAAATAGCTGTGGCAAAATGGTACAGGAATAACTGACACGATCAGGATTCCACAGACCAATGCACTTATGTAGCATGGTGAGGGATAGCGCACAACCTTGCCGGGATTGGAGGGCTTTGGTACAATATTTGGAGCAGTACTACCCAGGTTATCATGTGGATGTTTTGTTCAATCCTGGAAACCACGTTTTGAAACAGCTGCTGGAAGTCAGAGCGGCAGAATTTGAACCCGAGCAGCAAAAAATGGTGTTTGTGGGCCCTGTTTTGGAAGTAGATACCTCCGGCGTGGCGCTGTATGCGGAAAAATACGAAAGGGAATATAGCTCCATACATAACAAGGATATGTACTGGACAGCGGATAAGGTTGTCACTGCTTTGGATCGATTCCGTGTGCTGGTTGCCATCCATGAAGGTAACGTAGTTGGCTATTTGGACGTGACCCATTGCTTTGATGAAAATGAGCCCTATGATCTGCTGGTTTTGGAAGAGTACCGGGGGATGGGATATGGCAGAAAGTTGCTGACCAAAGCCCTGGAACTGAATCAGCCCAAGGGCATGATGCTGATGGTAGATGTGGATCAAATTCCGGCAATTCGGCTCTTTGAGTCTGTGGGATTTGAAAAAGTGAAGAACCAAAACAACTTGACGGCACATTGGAAAGTGCCAATGGAGTAACCATTGTCAGGGCTTAGGCATCAGACAATGTTCCATCTCTCATGGAAAGAATTTTATCAGCCCGGGATGCAAGCTCCAGATCGTGCGTGACAACAATCACACAGCGGCCGGAAGCATGAGAGAGGTGAAGCAACAGATCCATGACCTGAATACTATTGGCCTCATCCAAATTGCCCGTAGGTTCATCGGCCAACAGGATGCCAGCCCCCGTGGAAAGAGCCCGTGCAATGGCCACACGCTGCTGCTCCCCGCCGGAGAGATTGGCGGGATAACGTCTATGCTTTTCCACTTCGATACCAACTTCCTGCAACAATTCTGCGGCGCGGCGATGGGCGTCCCTTTTCGATACACCGTTGGTTTCCATTGGGAACGAGACATTCTCCACTGCGGTCAAGAGAGGAAACAGCTGAAACGCTTGAAAAATCATGGACAATTTCTCACGTCTGGTTTGATCCAAGTCCATCGTTTTGTAACTTTCCTGATCCAAGGTCAACTCGCCATGGGTGGGGGTGTCAAGCCCAGCCATGAGGCTGAGCAGCGTGCTTTTTCCGCTGCCGGAAGGCCCGACGATTGCGTACACGGTTCCGCCCTCAAACTGGCAGCTGATGCTGTGTAACACGTCCCGATCTGTATTTTTATAGCGGTAACACACATCTTGCAACGTTAATGCAGACATCTTCCATTCCTCCTACTCTTTTACCTGGAGCAATTCCAAGGGTTTTTTCTTTGTGATCGCCATACATCCCACGATGGTACCCACAGCCAGCCCCAGAAAATAGATGACTGCGCACAAGAGCAATTGTGTACTCCATTTCCCTAACAAAAGGGCAACAAGGATGCCCATGGAGACTCCTACCACTCCTAAGATAAGCAGTTCCCTTCCCAGCATTCTTTGAACGGTGCGTGTTGGGATACCCAAGACCCGAAGGATGGCAGCCGTTTTCGCCTCCTGTAAAAGCAGTAGGAGCGCCACCACGCCAGCAGCGAAAAAAGCCACCGTTTGAGCAATGGGGTAGAGCACCTGCATCAACGTCAGGTTTTTTTCCATGGGTTGAACAACCATGCGCAGCTCTTCATCCCAAATCACAAGGTTGAGAGGGAGGAGGCTCTTGGTATCATCCTGGATCATCTGTTCAGCCTCGGTTCGGAATGTATCTAAATTTCTGTTTAAGGCTGGGTCTAGCACAAAATCCGCAACAGAATAATACAAGTCACCTTCATAAAGCTCTTGCATCAAAGAACGCGGCATCAATACAGCTTCTCCGTTGAGATGACCAAGTCCATTAAATTGGCCGGTGTAGCTCCCTTTGATCCTAGCAGTTACGGCACGGGAACCTGCGGAAAGGATCAGTTGATCGTCTAAATCGGCATTCAATCGCTCCAGCATCGTTTCCGATACCACAATGGGGTACCATTCAGCATTACCATAATCTTTCCCGAACATGGAGTCATTCCATCCGCTCAGATAAGTTATTACGCCATCTCCTCCAGTCACCGTCATACCGGATGATAGCTCCTGATTGACCATATCTGTGTTGGTAATGCCGCAGAGCGTGAAATTTGTAAATAGACTTCCTTGATCACCGATCTTGGACAGACCTGCATCTGTGGTTGCCGCAACCGAGCGATTCTCTTTTACAAAACCGGTGGCGACCATTGCATCCACGGTCGCGCCCGAAATAAACCCGGGTTGGGTGGTATAACCACCGGAAACACTTCTGAGAAGTTCGGCTTCCACCGAGACGTTGCGGTACATTTCATTGATTCTCTGGTCTGTTTGCAGGATGGCTTTCTGTATCCACCCAAGTGCCAGGATAAAGATAATAGAAACAACGAGAACCAAGATGGTTGTGCCTTTGCTGCGGCAGGCATACCGCCGCATGAAGCGCACCAAGCCAGATGTGCCATTGGCAGCTGTAGGGACAACGGAAGGAGAGACGGATGCTGGCTTTTCAGCGTGAATGAGGGGAATGGCTGCATCTGTGGTTTTCGTTTCTGTAGTTTTTGGGGGATTCTGTGGACGCTGGGTTTTGTGTGCCTCATGCAGAATATCCAAAACAGAACGATGAGAGAGTGCCATATATCCCAGAAATGTCGCCATCATGAGCAAGGCCCACGAGGATACTATGGAATGGCAGAGGTGGCCACCAAGGTGTCTGCTTCGGCAGGGGCAGAGGGAAGCAATGGCTATTCCATCACCGCCTACATCGCAGAGAGCGACGTCTGGAATAACTTCGAGGATTCTGTGGAGAGCCTGTCCGTTCAGGTGGACGGCCGTACAGCAGTGGATGTCAAGAAGCTCAGCCAATATACCGCCGAGGAAAACGAGGCAGGAATTTTCGGCTTCCATGCCATCAATGTAAACGGGAACAACCCGGGGATGCAGATTTATGGGGAGTTCTGCTATGATCCCCAACAGCCCGAGGGGGCATCGCTGGAGCATACCATCACCGTGAGGATTCGGCAAAAGACCAGTGATACCACCCGACCGGACTTTGAGAAGACATTTACCTTCCAAGCACCCAACATCGAACCCACGTTGACCGTTGATGAAGCCAGCACTGCTAACCAGGGATGTGCGTATGTGGAGAGCAGCCAATTTGTGAAAATCACAGAGCTACTGGATGGGGAAGGAAACGAGATCGCCCTGGAAAGTGATTTCTATAAGGCGCATCGGCTGCCCATCTATGAAAATGGGAGCTATTCCATGACCTACTGCGACCTCTACGGCGGCAGCTATCAGGCACAGATCCAGGTGACCGGCATTGCCGAGGACCCCAAAGTCACCTTCTCCACCAGAGAATATACCCAGGAGCCGGTGACGGTCACCCTTTCCAGCCAACAATATACCTTGGAGATGTCCGATCCAGACCCTGCGTGGGAGGTGTCCGGGCAGGGAACGGGTGAGCTGGCCATCACCATACCCAAAAATACCTCCTTCTATGTGGATATCTATTCCGGCGAGGAGTATCAGTTTAGCAAAGAGATCCAGGTAAATAACATCTACAACACGGAAATTGTCCCACAGCTTCGGTGGGATGCCCTGGATGTCATTGACCGGGAGAACAACGTCATCTATGGAGAAGTGACCGTCTACCTCACGGACAAAAACGGCAGTACCTTGATAGATCCTCTGACGGGAACATACCCGCAGTACGTGTTTACCCCTGGCGGAGAAACCAGCTATACCTTCCGCGGATACGTCAACCAGTATGGCATGCAGGGACCGGACATTACCGCCGAATTGGAGGTGGAGCTGAAGTCCTATCCGACACAAGAAGAGGACGTTGCCCCGCCAGACGTGGGAATGACCGGTTACCGGGTCTATCAGGGAGTGCCCACGGAGGCAGGGGCTGCCTTCCAGCAGAAACAGGAGGATGGCCCGGAGTACGAGTCGAATTTGCCGGACTATGCCAGTCAATATGGCGCAGAAAATGTGTACACGGATATGGACGCCTTCCTGAGCCGGATGGGCTGGGCGGAAAGCTACCGATGGAACGTCAGCATCAGCGATGAGAGTGCGGTGCGGCTGTTTGTCAAGTCTGATTTGTACGGCGAAGTGCCCGACTATGAGACCGGGGCCAGCGACCAAATTCCCGGGGTGAAGCTACAGGGGCGCAGCTTGGAAATCACCGGAAATGCGGAATTCGTCCTTTATGCAGTGGATGAGTCCAACAACACCAGCGTGATCCGTATGAATATCACCGCAGTGGGCCAGCAAGTCGATCCAGAATACGCCCAGGTGGTGGTGGACGGCGGGGCCAGCGAGCGTATCTATCTGCTCCCGCCCAACATGGACGGAGTGACCGACCTGAAAATCACCAATGACAGCAATCAGGATGGCACCCCGGATGCCGTGGTGGACGAGGACGAAAATTCCTCCTTCTATGGCTATTCCTACCTCTCCTTCCGGGAGAATGGGCCGGTCAATGTGTTCTATTCCTACCAATATCGAGGTGAAACCATCACCGGCCAGATGGAGCTGGAGATTACGGGCGTGGACACGACGCCGCCTGTGGCAGAAGAGGTGAAGTGGTCTGCCAATCATGATCTTTCTGCCACCAACCAGGAGGTCAGCACACAGATTCAGTTTAGCCGACCCCTTCAGGAGGTCTATCCTGTGAACAGCCAGGGCAATCAAATCCCTGTGCCTCAGGGTGTGACCATCTCCTTCCTGGAAAATCAGGTCACCGTGACCTATGCCAAAAATGCACCTGCCCTGACTCTGCGAGGCGTGGCTTTGGGACGAGAGGATCTGATGGGTGTTGTGAGCCTGGAGGCCGTGGACAACATCGACACCACAGCCCCAGAGGTGACCTACCAGGTGGCATACAGCCAGAATCACCGTCAGGCTGCCATCAACTTTACCTCCAATGAAACTGTAATTTTGGCCCAGACAGGCGCAAAAGGGAAAACTATGACCGAAACCGTGGGAGACAATGGCGTGAAAAAGTATATCTTCACAGACCTGGCAGGAAATGCTGTGACGGTGTCGGTATCCATCACAGATGTGGTGGAAGAGGAACTGAACTTGTGGGTGTCCAGTACGGCGGACGACAGCGGTGTGATGGATCCCACGCAATACAAAGCCCAAGTGGGAGATACGGTATATGTGAAGGTCAATCGAGCCAGCTCGTTGACGGTCAGCGGAGGCGAGAAGGTGGAAGTACCTGCGGATACATGGACAGCGGTGGAGATTGCAGAAGATCTGGCTGGTCTGTATCCCACCATCCGGGCCGAGGATGCGTATGGGAATGCGACGATGGTTCAGCTTCTGAAGGTTGCCTTGCCTGACCGCACCGCTCCGGTGATGTTGCTCCTGCGGCAGACGCTCACGGTGTCTGCTGGAACCAGCAAAGAGGAGATCGACGCACGGTTGCGGGACAACGTCACCGCATTCGACTTTGAGACACCTGCCACGGAGCTGGAATTTGAATTTACCTATGACCCACAGGTGACTGGCGTTCAGAAGGTCATCTACTCCGTGCGGGATGCCGCTGGGAACCAGCGGACCGTGGAAGGTAAGCTCAACATTCGTCCCGGCAGTGATCCCACCATTACCGTGGATGGACAACTGGTGGGGTGGGATGACATCCTCATCGTAGAGGCTGGCACCAAGATGGTGGAGGTCTCCTTCAACGGCAATTGCTACAAGCTGGAGTGGAAGGCGGGCAATAAGACAGAAGGCCAGATGAAAAACGGCACCCAGTCTTTGACCAACGGCTACGTTGCTGACCAGGAGAAGACCATGAGCGTTTCTTTGGAAAAGTCGGGCTATTACACATTCATGCTTACCACGCAGCTCCACGAGACCTATCGGTTTGTCATTTACGTGAAATGAGGGCATAAGGAGGAACCATGAAGGGATTATGGAAAAGAGCGTTTTCTGGCGCGCTGGCGGTGGCCATGTTGGCCACCGCCACGCCTGGAGTCTTGGCCTATGCCGCGGAGGCTCAGACAAGGGGAGACGCAGATAACATTGAACTCAGTGACGGCTATCTCAAACTCTCTATGTCCGCAAAAAACGGAGGCTTTCTGGTGGACACCGAAGAGGGTGATCAGCTGAATAAAGCGGACAATAACAAGCATCTGCTCTATCCGGCCACAGACTATGACACCTCCTACACGTCGTTTCGTGTCACAAGAACCGATGGGTCCACCGAGGATTATGTGTTCGGACGGGACTATGGCTTTCTGGGTATGGACAGCAGTGACGTGGAAGTGGTGAAAGATGGGAACACGCTGCGGGCTGAGTGGAGTGTGAAGGATCTGACCGTGACGCAAACGCTGACGTTGCTCAACCAGGACGCAGCGCAGCATGGCATGGTCTCCATTGGCTACGAGGTGACCACCGATGGGGATGATGTGGAGAATGTGAAGATTCGTCTCATGCTGGACACAGCCCTGGGCTATCAGGACTGGGCGACCTATGAACTGCCCGGTACCGGTGGAGAATATCAGCACATTACCACAGAGAAACTGGTGGACAATCAGGATGGTGCAGCATATACCGGCTCCATGTTTGCCGTGGACGACGTGAATGCCCCCAATGTGACGGCATACACCGTCAATGCCTCTGTGGATGGGAAAAGTGTGGTGCCTTATCAGTTGGCGTTTGGACACTGGAATAATATGGCCAAAAGCACCTTTGATTTTACGCCGGATGAGGGACTCAACTTCACCAATCCCTATAACGAGGAATATTTGACGGCGGATAGTGCCTATGCTCTGTACTATGACATGGGAAGTGTGAGTCAGGGAGATTCCATCACCATGAGTACATACTACGGGGTATACTCCAACGTGACGGTGGGGGCGGAGGAGACGGTAGCCATGAACTTTCCTGTGCTCCCCACCACCATGACCCTCAACCAGGAGCAAGATGCCTATTTGCCTCAGGTTGAAGGCGGAGCACCGGGCGATGTACAGCTGCGTGTGTCTCTGGACAACATCGGGGACGAGGCTGTGGAGAAGATGGCTGTGGTCACTCGTGTGCGCAACGGCGTGCAGCCTTACGAGGACTACTATGAGGGACTGCTCTTTGATGGAGGCACACGAGAGGACTTCTACCAGGTGGTTCGGGACTTCCAGCCGGGAGAAGAGGCACAGGTGGAATTTTTCTATCAGATCAGCCCATTCCCTGCCAGTGAGTACCGGAAGTTTGAAATCCTCTGCTATGACATCAGTCAGACCGAGGAGCTGCTGGATCAGAATTTGATGGGAACCCGGGAATTTTATGTCTTGTGTCCGGGTGTGCTGGGAGAGACCATCACCTTTCACAGCCTTTCTCCCCAGATCATTTACACGGAAGGGACCAGACACATCTATTTGTCCGGACAGAATTTCCAGCTCCTGCAGGATACCTCTGCCTATACCGTGTATTTGAAGTCTCTGTCCGGTGGGGACGACATTGTGCTGGACAGCAACAAGGTCTTGGTGGACCCGGGCAAAAACAGCGTGGATCTGGTTGTGGACCAGCATATGGACCCGGGTGGGTATCAGGTGGTGTTCAACTGGGCGGAAACTGGAAAAGAGGATACCACCTCGGTTGCGTTGCAGTTCTCCGTGACCGATGAGACGGAATACATGTCGGATGTGTACGGCATTGCCACCGTGGAGCAGCTGGGCGAAGGAGACTATGAGCTGCGAATTTATCGGGATGAGAACGAGTATTCCCACCTCTTATCCGATGTCCAGAAGCAAAATCAAGTGCTTTTGGAATTCCGGGGAGACTTTACCACCCAATATGATGAGAATGGAAATTTGATTGAGGCCAGAGCGGTGTCCCTGGAGCAGCCGGATGGAACGGTGAGTGGAACCATCAACGTCAGTGGATGTCTGGACGTGGAGGCGGGGAGTCTCACCATCCGTGTGGAGAATCCGGGTACTGACGAACAGGTCATCAACACCGACATCGATGGCAAGGTATTTACCACCAACAGCCGGACCAAGGTCTGGAATGGCGTGTGTGCCATTACCAGCATTGAAAATGGTTCCGAGTTTACCCTGTTGCAGTATGACTACCAGGGGGACCCCACGTCGGACGTGGAGAACAGCGTGGCCAATACCAATGCCATTACCCTGGTCTGGCCCGGAGCCGCCAGCACGGCGCAGACCTTTGCAGGCGTGATGCTGGAATTCCGTTACTGCCAGTTTGGCATGATGGCGCGGGAGCCTGGCAGTGTCACCGATGAGACGCCCAAACAGCGCATCATTGCCTTTGGAGCGGAGATGTCTCCGGACTTCCTGCTCCCCACCAACTTCGACTGGAGCAACCGACAGACCTCCACCCTGGAGGCTGTGCAGCTGAATCTGGCCAAGAGCAACTATACGGCCGATCAGCTGCGAGATGTTCAGGCCCGGTATGCTGCCGACCAGCAGGCCTGGGAGGAGGCTGAGGCCGGAAGCCTCTCCCTCTATGTCCATGACATCTTATTTGGCGGCGGCTTCATTGGGTTTCATGCCTCGGTGGAGGTGGGGCTGCCCTCCTATGCCGATGGACTGCCCGGAGTAGAGGGCACCCTGGACTTGCGGGTCATGCCTGCCCGGAATCTCTGGGAAGCGGGCATCGCGGGAAGCGCCGACTTTGGCCTGATCGAGATGGAGGCAGAGCTGGAGATCACGGCGTACAACAACATTCCCATACCCAACAAGCTCTATTTCTTCATCGGCGGCTTCACACCGGGCATCAACGTAGATGGCATGGGTATCTTCTGGATCCAAGGCCTGGGCGGCGGTCTGGAAGGGTTGGCGGACTCTGTGTTCCTCTCCTCCACCGTGCCCCCCATCAAGCTGATTTTGTCCGGCCAGTTTGGACTGTTTGCGGTACTCCAAGCCCGGACTGACATGACCTTGGGAACCAGAGGGTTCTCCTTGGAAATGAGTGATGTCAGCGCTGCGGGGATTACCCTGCTGGACAGCGCTGCTCTGGCTGCCAATTGGTACCCCGAGCTCAAGTTCAACGCAGGTGTTTCGCTGAATATTCTGGACATCATCGAAGGAAGCGGCTACATCATTCTGGAAGAGGACCAGCGCAACAACAGCATCTTCTGGGAAGGCTTTGCCACGGCAGGAATCACCACGCCAAAGATCCCTCTGATTGGAAAGATCCACATTGGAGACGCGGATTTGGGCTTGAACGCCTCGAAAATCTGGGGCGCCCTCCATGTGCTGAAGCTGGATATGGGCGTGACCTACTACTGGGGTGGAAGCGTGGACTTTGCCTTCGGCAAGTACGACAGTCCAGAGCCCACCGTGCCTGCTGCCTTGTCTGGCATCCCGGTGTATACGGATGCCGGAACGGGACGAGTGCTGTACATGAGTGTGGGTACCAATGCCCTTCTGGAAGCCGCAACGGATGAGCAGATGTATGAGTTGGCTGGATTGGCCACACGGGAAAACACAGATGCTTCCATTGACCGCAGTGTGGACGGGATGACCCACGATGTGCAGTTGGGGCAGTACTCCGCAGCGTCCGGCAAGGCGTTGACACTGACCTTCCAGGCGGACAGCTTGCAGGAAGCTCAGCGCATTGCCATGGGGGATGATCGGTATGGTACCCAGGGAATCATCCTCACCAACCCTGACGACATGAGCCAGAGCTATGACTTGGTGTGGTTGGACAGTGCCCAAGGGGCAGAGGAGCAGGAAGAGGCCAATGCGTTGCTCTGCTATGACGAAGAGAGCGGAGGGGCCAGTGTGACCATCTCCTTCACCCAGGAAGCGGACTTCCATGCCTGGAAGGTGTCTTTGAAGGCCTCGGCCCAGTCCGCCCTGTATGACATCACCTACCTGCCTGGACTGGAAACGGCAAGTTCTGACTGGGATGACAAGACCCAACAGCTTTCTGTGACCTGGAACGGCAAGGATCTCCAGGATATGGAGAAACTCGCGGTCTATGCTGTTTCCGCCGACAACGGCGAAGAGAATTTGACACTTCTCTATGAGACCACGGATGCTGCAATCATTTCGGGCGGAAAGGCCAGCGCCACCAGTGGTCAGGTAGCCTTTGCGGTGCCTGAGACCCTGCCCAGTGGAACCTACACCGTTCGTGTGGTGGGCTCTAGTGAGAGCCGATCGGTGAACGATGTGGTGGAGGCAGAGACGACCTTTACCTATACCAATCCCCGTCAGCCCAAGACACCTGGCATCAACCAAGTGGAGTTGGGCGGTGATTACAGCATTGACGTGGACGTGGAAAAGGCGGATGCCTACGATGGATATGTGGCCACCATCTACGAAAAGACCAGTGATGGTCTGGTACCCACCGAACTTGCCCAGCAGTGGGTGGAGAGCACCGGTGAGCAGGACCATGAGACGCTGACCTTGGGTGGGCAATATACCACCACAGCCTATCAGGATGCCGACGGCAACACTTTGCTTCCCTCTCAGGCAGAGGGGCGTGACGATGTCACCACAGTGGAGAAGAACATTGGTCTGGAGGCCGGAAAGAGCTATCAGATCGGCCTTGTGGGGTATACCACGGATGAAAATGGCCAGATTTTCATGTCTGAAGAGGTTCTTAGCCAGGCTGTCACCATGAAGGAGCCGCAGAAAGCCACCATGTCTGTGCAAGCGGTGGGGAGCGTCCAGATCGACGGAGTGGACACCATCCGCACGGTGGAGGCGGAAATCCGCATCACATCGGATATGCCGGTGTCTGGCACCTGGACACTAGATGGAGATGTGGCGTCTGGCCAATGGCAGGCGGGAACCAGCAAGAGCTTTTTTGAGCGGGCAGCGTCCTTCTTCGCCTCGCTGTTTGGAGCAGAGGAGCAGGAGACGGGGGCCATTCACCTGACCGGCCGTGCAGAGACCGACGTGTTGCCGGATGACGAGGGATTGACAGAAGGCACGCACACGTTGACTTTGACAGGCGAAAATGAGCAGGGCGATGCCGTGTCCCTGAAGTATGTCTTCTGTGTGGACACCACAGCGCCCAGATTGCAGCTCTCCTCCCCGGCAGATGGAGGATTTTACTCTGACACCGTGACCGTGGAAGGGATGGGAGAGCCGGGTGCCACCGTCTCCATTCTGGTGGATGGGCAGGCTTCGGACAGCACTACCATCCCGGAGGATGGCGTGTTGCGTGCCCAGGTGCCCGTGGACAACTCTGTGCTGGAGCATGAACTGACCGTATATGCAACAGATCCTGTGGGGAACGTCAGCCGGAAGATGTCCATTCCTTTGGTCAACGACATTGTTACGGCAGAGGATGTTCAGCTGGGTATTCTGCTCAACGGTCGGGACTATACCAATCAAATCGTTCCCGCTGGAACGGGCGGGGAACTCCAGCTTTGCCTGATTTCCGGGACGCAGCAGGTGGTTGTGCCTGTGGACTCCGTGATAGGACAGCAGGCAGACTGGCAGACGACCATTGTGGCCGGGTCTGCACAGTTGAATCAGAATCAGGCACTGGTGACCAGCCCCGACGTGAACGGTATGCTGACGGTTTCTCTGGATCAGATGCAGGCATCGGTCGTATTGGGCGGAAATGATCTGATGGTCAACGAATACTTCGATATGATTCTGCCGGAGAGTCCCAAAGGCTATACCATCATCAGAGATGGCAGCTTGCAAGTCCCTGCTGGCGGGTCCTTCTCCTTCCGTTTGGAGATGAAGCCTGGCTACACAGCTGGGGAAGACTTTGCGGTCATGGCGAATGGCGAGGTGCTGGAGTCCCAGGACGGTGTGTATACCGTTGAGAACATCAACGCAGATGTCCGTATCACGGTGGACGGTGTGATAGACTCCACCCCTCCGGCCGTCCAGATTACCGGGTTGGGCCAGACATATACTACCTTGCCGGAAAGTGTTGTCTTTGACACCTATGTGAAAGACCGCCAGAGCATCACGTTGTCTGCCGTGGATCAGGGAAGTGGTATCCAGTCCATTTCTTACCTGAAGGCGGAAAAGGCGTTGACAGAGGAGGAACTCCAGACTGCGGACTGGCAGGCATATACCGGTGACATCATTCTGGATGCGGATGGTAAGTATGTCATCTATGCCAAGGCCCAGGACAAAGATGGAAATATCTCTTATGCAGGAACCACGGGTATTGTATTTGATGCAACCGCGCCTGTGGTGGGCGGTATTGTCGATGGCGGTGTTTATGAAGGCACTGCGCATGTGACCATCGAGGAAGAAAATTTTGACTCTGCAACGGTGAATGGCAGCGAAGTGACGGATATTACTTGGGACGGTTCCACTGGTACATTTGCCATCGAGACAGAAGGTAGATACGAGATTCGTATTGCGGATTTGGCTGGGAATGTCACCACTGTGTCCATTACAGTCACGCCGGAGCCCACGCCGGAGCCCACGCCGGAGCCCACGCCGGAGCCCACGCCGGAGCCCACGCCGGAGCCCACGCCGAAGCCCACGCCGGAGCCCACGTCCGAGCCCAGTCATGTGAGCAAGGAGCTGCTGGAGAAGACGGTGGTCTATGCGGACACGCTGGATACCACCGGGTTCACGGACTCTGCTGTGGCCGCCTTTGAGCAAGCTTTGGCCCAGGCCAAGGCAGTTCTGGCTGATATGGATGCTACCCAGGAACAGGTGGATGCGGCTTGGAGTGAGCTGGATGCGGCAATCCGTGGCCTGACCACGGAGAGTGGTGAGACTCCCCACGCCACCGATTCTCTTGAGACCACGGACAAACCTGGCGCAACGCAGAAGCCCCAGCAGGAAGATCCGGCTCAGACGGGCGACTCCGCCTGGCTGATGCTGTACGTGGCAGCTTTGGGAGTTGCTGTGGCGGTGCTCAGCACTGTCACAGTGGTGCGGAAGCGCCGGGGCAACTAAGGCATCTATCCGTATCTGGTGGTACACACCTAGGAATGTGTGAATTGCCTTTTTGCTGAAATCTAACATAAAGGGTTGTCAATAACAGCCGAAAAGCCAGACGGTGAGTCCTTTGTGCGGACTCACCGTCTGGCTTTTGGTATAAAACTCCTAAAGTTATGGAAATCTCGGTGAAAATGGGTTACGAACACAAAACACCGTATGGGTTACGGTTTGGGTCAAGCCAATTTTACAATGGAGTTTGTACCCCTACCCGGCAAACAGAAATGTATTATTTCAAAATGACGCCTCAAAATAGTACCATTTGTCAGTTATCTTCTTCGTTGTCCCGTGGTTATCTCCTTCGGTTTGCCAAGTCCATATCCCGTCGCCATTGGTTGGAAGCGGTACATCAGTGTTTTGAAACGACAACGGGACATCGTCAGGAGAATAGTACACGCCCCAATATTGCCTGTTCCCCATTCCAAAACCTAATATGAATTCATACATGACGTGTTCCCCATTCCAAACATCAACGGTTTGGCCATCCCATGTGGAAGGAATGGATTGGCCGCTGTCTAAAAACTCAGAAAAGGAATTTGCATTCCTTTCAACGAATTCTTTTGACTTTTTTTCTGGTGCGGAAGACCAGATGGAAAAGGCAACAACAGACAGCACAAGAATAGCGAATAAAAGCAAAATAACATGTGTTTTCTTTAACATTGCTACCTACCTCCAAATAATAAATATTTATTCGTGTCGATATTGATCCAAGTCCTCGTGGGGAATCCATTTGTAAAAAAGAGCGTAAAGTCCCTCTAACGCAGATCCAGAGCCATCAACAGGAAATCGATGTATTCTTCCCCGATCTTAAAGAACGCCGGGAAAACTCCAATCATCTGGAATCCGAATTTTTGGTACAGGTGAATGGCTGCGGCATTGTCTTTTCGCACTTCCAGGTTCAGCAGCTCAACGCCGTTTTCCTTGGCGTAGGCAATCAGCTTGTTCATCAGCATGGTTCCAATTCCGCAACCCCAGTAGGATTGATCCACTGAGATTGCCAGTTCCGCCCGATGGCACATCCGACGTGGGAATCCGTTGATATTGGCAGTTCCCACCAGTACACCGTCTGCTCTGGCGCAGAAAAGAGCCGAGGATCGTTCCTCATTCATTGCTTGCAAAAAGGCGTGTGCCTGTTCCACGGAAATGGGGAGACCTTCGGCCCCAAAGGTTAGATTGTCCGATTGACTGCCCACACGCTTGGTATAGGCTAAGAATTCTGCCGCGTCTTCCGGCACTGCTTGACAAATTTCAATCTGTGGCATGGAAACGCCTCCTTTTCTTTCAGCCGCGTCAAATCGTTTCTTGCAAACGGCAATTCAACTCATAAAGTGCCGTGCGATTTGAATCCCACTCAAGTTTTTGGTTTGCTTCATCATAGGTTAACCAAACACAGTTGGTATGCTCATGAGATAGCTTTATATCTTCTGGGCACTCAAAACCGAACGTGTATTCTGGAATGACATAGGTGTCCTTGCCCCAATGTTGACGATGCTGTTCGGATATCATTGTAACAGGAACATAGGATAGGCTTTTCAGTTGCAGCCATTGATCTGACTGAACCCCACCCTCTTCAAAGGCTTCTCTCATTGCCGCTTGTATGGGGGTTTCGTGCTCCTCTCCACCTCCGGCAATAAATTGCCATGTGTCACAGTCGGCACGATGAAATACGCAGTAATAAAGGCAATCACCTATGATTCGGTATGGTATGGAAAGTATCTGAAATGGTGCTCGCATGACAATCCTCCTTTTTTCCACGATTTTCGAAAGCAAACCGCAGTTTCGGATGCCACCAGTACCCTGTATAACGCTGCCCACTTCTGGATTTTCCAATCATTTCTCCCGCAACCTGCGCAGGACGATCTGTCAGCCCAAGTTCTTTCCAGGCAACCCGGAACAAGGGAAACTCAATAAATATTCTAATCATCTGCCTAACCTCGCATTTAGTTTACCCTATTTCATAGGGGGCGTCAAAATGTTTTTGAGGGCGGCAGGGGATTGAGTTAGGAGATAGGATGGGTTGCGCATGGTTCCCGTCCCTTGCCCCTTGTGAGCCGATATGTGGCCACTTGGCGAATGGGGAGGGTAACTGCCCCAGCAAGGTCTCTCGAGGGGATTTTGGCTGGTTTTGGGGAAGTGGGCAGTTGACGAAAGAAAAGCAGGAGAAAACACATCACATCTCCCCGCAATGCGGTGGAGGGGAGTGGAACAATGCGCCACTCTTGCCGGGATTGTGGGGCTTTGGTACAATGGAGAAAAAAGTGAGCCAGTCAGCAACAGAAGAAAATGAGGAAACCGGAGGGAAACTGATACCCACTACATACTGGAGTATGTGAAAGAAGCCACGGTCGGGAACAAAATGGGGCGCAAAAAAGATACCATATAGGCTCAATGTTCAGAGAAGTGACATACAAAAATGGGGGATTGTCATGATTTTCATTGAAACCAAGCGTCTGCTGCTACGAAACGTCAAGCCTGGGGACGTGCAGACCATATATGATTATCGGAGTAACGAAGTATGTGCCCGGTATCAGCGTGGTCAAGTGCAGGATTATGAGGGGATTGCTGCGATGATTGAGCGGAGCAAACATGATAATATATCCGTGGATCACGCCTTTATGATGGCAGTTGTTTCAAAGAAAAATTACAAGATGGTGGGTGAAATTGTGGTCATGCCTAAGGATGGAACGATTTCTCTGGGATGCACGTTTTCCGATCTGTATCATCGAAATGGGTATGCCTTTGAATCATTGAGCACCTTAATGGATCTTCTCCATGAGCGTTACCCACAGTGGGATTTTGTGGTGTTTATTGACCCTGAAAATCAACCCAGTATAGGGCTTGTGAGAAAACTGGGGTTTGAGGAAATGGGGTATTTGCCGTCTATGGAATCTCGTGTATTCGGGAAATGGATAACCCAGAGAACAAAAGACGAATTTGAGATGGCTGTGGGATCGTAAGCCTGATCGATACGGGGGTATGAGGATATGCAGCAACTAATCTATCGAAATCTGACGGATGACGACAAGCGTCAGATTTGTGCGTGGAAGTACGATGGCGAGTATGAAATCTACAACCGTCTACACTATGAGGAAATGAAGGCGCAACGGATTGGTTTAATGAATCCCAAATCGGAGCAGAGTTATCTTGCGTTTGCAGACGGGGACACATTGGTGGGTTTTGTCAATATTCTGGAGGAAGCTACGGAGATATTCATTGGGATTGGGGCCGATCCGGAACTGTGTAACCAGCACTATGGCCGTGAGATGCTGGCCTTGGCCTATGGAATTTCCAAGAGCCGTTACCCGGATAAGCCGCTGTACCTGGAGGTGCGTACCTGGAACACCAGGGCGGTGAAGTGCTACCAGCGAGCGGGATTCCAAATTGACGGTGAACCGTATGAGCTGACAACCGGAATTGGAGGCGGGACATTCTACCGTATGACGAGGGAATAACCGCTATATTCCTGGAAGAAAGGAGAGCACACGATGATTACCCTGGTAGAACCCTGTGAAAGATACCTGAAATCATACATAGAAGCCTACGATGAGTACCAGACGCACGGCGTAGAAACCTACGCATTTGATGATGCCAGAGCCTATAACATCTTTGAAAAATACGATAACTACAGAAAGGAACGCAACCTTCCCCCAAACAGAGTTGGTTCTCATTTCTACTGGTTGGTGGACGAGGATCAAAACTACTTTATCGGGGAAATCAGCATCCGTCACAGATTGACCGATCACCTGAGACGCTACGGCGGTCATATCGGATATGGCGTTCGTTTTTCTGAGTGGAAGAAAGGTTACGGAACTTTAATGCTTCAGTTAGCATTAGAAAAAGCAAAAAAGCTGGGGATCTCCACCGCTTTAA
>CALXDO010000022.1 GCA_944387075.1 uncultured Oscillospiraceae bacterium
GAAGAAGGGGTTCCACGATTGACCACAGTTCATCACTTACTAGCTTCTTTGGCATACCTTTCACCTCCACTAGCATTATATCTCATCATCCGTAGCTTGTCTGGCTTTTGTTAGGCGCTCTTAGGCGATCTCTTCCTCGGGGTACAGCATACCACTTTCCATGCGCAAAACTTGATCGTAGCGAGCCAAGCTTTCGGGATCTGTTTTGTGCGTCACGGCAATGCAGGTGATGCCCTGCAGGCCCAAGATGCTATCTTCAATTTTGGCCGCGTTCTCTGCGTCCAGGGAGGATGTGGCTTCATCCACCAGCAGCAGGGACTTTTGGTGCAGCAGAGCCCGGGCTATGGCGATGCGTTGCCGTTCGCCGCCAGAGAAGCGCGCTCCATTCTCCGCAACACTTGTCTCCAGCCCCTCCGGCAAGGCGGCCACCACTTCGTCCAGGCCTGCTGCGTGGACAGCAGCCTGCACTTGGGCATCGGTGTAATCGCCGTGCAGAGTGATATTGCCGCGGATGGTGTCGTCAAAGAGGAACACATTTTGATGAATGACAGCGCAGTCGCACTGCACGTCGCCCTGGCCGTCCACGAGGATGTTGCCGTCAAAGTTGTCGTAGTAGCCAGCCAGCAGCTTTAACAGGGTGCTTTTGCCGCTGCCGCTTTTGCCAACGATGGCATACTTTTTGCCCCGCTCGAACTTGGTGCTGGCGTGGATCAGCACGGGGGTGTCTGCATAAGCAAATGTCACATCGTCCAGCACAAGGTCACGCTTGACCTCGGTCCTGGGGGCGGGGGCATTCGAGGTTTTCAGCAGGGCCAGCATCTGGCTCACAATGGGCCGGGTGGATTTCAGCTGCGTGATCTGCCCCGCGATCTCAAAGGCGGGGGACACCACCATGCTCGTCAGATTGACCACGGCTAGGATGCTGCCCAGAGAAATCAGCCCGCGCACCGTGAACATGCCCGCCAGCAGCATGTTAAACAGCTGCACGATCACCGAGGAGATATTAGCCACGCTGTACACCATGGCATTGGTTGCGGTCATCTTCAGCTTGCTGCTCTCCATGGCGTTGGCCTGGGCCCAGCAGATGGACTCGTTCTGCGGTTCAGCATGGTAGGTTTTCAGCACCTCGTAGCCGGTCAGGGCATCCTTGACCTTTCCGGTATACCGGGTGGTCTGCTTTACAATCTCCTCCTGACGGTGGGCCATTTTTTTGCTGAACAGCTGGGGCAGCAGCGTTGGAATGCACATGGCCACAATGGAAATCACAGCCACCAGGGGGTTGATGGTGAACAGCAGCACCACCGCCATCACAATGCTCAGGGTAGACTCGAAAATCTTGATGCTGTTTTTCAGATAGTTCTCCTCAAAGGTTCCCATGGACTGGGTCAGCAGGGTCAGGTCCCCGGCACTGCTGCGAGTTTGGTATGTAGCCATGGACTGGTGCAGCATGCCGTGGAACACAGCGTTTTTCAGCCGCAGCATAATTTTCTTGATCCAAAGGCCCTGGGTGTACATGGAGGTAAACACCGCCACACCCACAAACAGCGCAAACCCCACACAGAGGATTGCCATATTGGTGATCAGACCAGTGCGGCCGGTGGAGATGATCTCGTTGATGGTGTCAATGATCTGACGGATCATCAGGGCCACCATCGCCTGTGCTGCCGTGTGCAGGACGGTCACCACCGCCATGACGGCGGTAAGCAACTTGTTTTTCTGAAAAATATAGCCTTTCATGGTTCTTCCTCCTGGTTTTCCAGATGGCTCTCGTCCATGTTGGATCGGTGGTGGGAATGGCCGTTCTCATCGACCCAATTGATATGATACTGCACCGCCCTTTTGTCCCCAAAATGGAGACTGAGACACAAGCAAAATCCCTTCCTCTTCTTCTTTCTCATGGTAAGATGCCTCCTTTTCGCAACCTCTGGAAGCATTTTACCTCAAAACCAGAAAAAGGCCATAACAAACCGTGTGCAACATAAACTTACACGATTTGTTATGGCTCTTTCACACCATTTGTTAAGCGGTGACCGTTTACAGGTCAAGGCCCAGGTTGTCGTGGGCAAAGCGTTGAATGGACAAAAGGTATGTCTTTTGCTTTGTCAATGCCGTATAGGCGGCCAACGTTTTCAAAATATCGGCACACTCCTCTTTTCGGTCCGCCAGATAGTCAATTTCTGCCCGAGTCAATTCAATCATCACCAATAGACTGTGCTCGTTGTTCTTCAAACTCAGGGCTTCCGCCTCGTCGATGTATTGCAGCGCATCCTGGTACATCTTCATTTTGGCCAAAATGGCACCCAGGTTCCTCACCACATTGATCTTGGCCCGTTCATAACTGACCACATCGCTTTTGTGCTTTTTCAGCGACGCGTACAGGCGTTCTCCCAGGCGCAAAGCATCCATGTTGCGGTCCATGCCTGCCAAAATGGCTACCATGATATGCAGCAGATCCACCTCGAATATGGTCAGCACGGTGCTGGAGAAGCTTTCATAGTCAAAGTTGGGGCGGGTCAGGGCCAGGGCCTTTTGGGCCAACTCCATGGTGCCCTCAAAGGGATAGTTCTCCGGGTCCGTGTCGTGGCATTGCAGCCGCAGCGTGGCCTCCACCATCCAGCAGAGCTGTCGGCTTCGAGTATCGTCGGGGCAGTCTTTTTGCAGCTGGGCCAGTTCCTGCCAGGCCTGGTCCATGTTCTCCTCGTCCCCCAGATTGACAATCACCTGGGCTCTTTCCTCAAAATCCTGCTGCTTCTCACTGCGATAGTACACGTTGCAAATTTGGTAGAGCCCAGTGCCCAGTTTTTCCAGCAGTGCCTCCAATACTGGCTGAGAGGGGATTTGGTTCCCGTTCTCAATCCGAGAGATCGAGACGGTGGAGCAGATCCCCTCAGCCAGCTCCTCCTGTGAAAGCCCTTTTTGCCTGCGCAGTTGGCGCAGGGTATCCCCCAATGAATTTTTCTGCATGTATATGACCTCTCGTTTCCGGGCAGCTGTCCCCAATATTCCAAGGGTAGTATAGCACATTGCCTACGAAAAAAGCAAAGCGGTAAAATGGGAGCAGCCAAATCGGGTGCGGCCGGTCAGGTTTCCAGGGATGTCTTAGTAACGGCCAAAGTCGCCGGCACGGCCCTCGGTGACGTCGGCGCCGAAGGTGTAATCCTTGCCGGGGAGAATGGCATTGAGGGCAATGCCCGCAATGGCAGCCACCGCCAGGTTGGTGAGGGTGATGTGAATTTCGCCGATGGCAAAGGTGACGCCGCCCGTGAAGCCCAGGCCGCACACCAGAATCACCGCCGCAATGATGAGGTTGCGGGAGTTGGTGAAGTCCACCCGGTTCTCCACCACGTTGCGCACGCCGATGGCGGAGATCATGCCGTAGAGGATGAAGGACACGCCGCCGATGATGGCGGTGGGGATGGAGTTGACCACTGCGGCAAAGGCAGGGCTGAAGGACAGCACCACGGCGTAAATGGCAGCCAGACGCACCACCCGGGGATCATGGACCCGGGAGAGCACCAGCACGCCGGTGTTTTCGCCGTAGGTGGTGTTGGCGGGGCCGCCGAACATACCAGAGATGGAGGTGGCGATGCCGTCACCGATAAGGGTACGGTGCAGGCCGGGGTCGGAGATGAAGTTCTTGCCCACCGTGGCGGAGATGGCGGACATATCGCCGATGTGCTCCATCATGGCGGCAATGGCAATGGGAGCCATGACGAAAATGGAGGTCAAATCGAACTTGGCCAAGACAAAGGGCTGGATGCCCACCAAGTCCGTCCCCACCACACCGGAGTAGTTAATAAGAGGGATCACATTGCCCGCAGTGTCCAGGGCGGTGGCCCCAAAGGCGTTGGCAATCACCGCCACCACATAGGAGCCCACCACACCCAGCAGGATGGGGATAATCTTAATCATGCCCTTCCCCCAGATGTTGGCCACCACGATGATGGCCATGGCCACAATGGCCAGCCACCAGCAGGTGGAGGCGTTGGCCACCGCGGAGGGGGCCAGGTTCAAACCGATGAGGATGATGATGGGGCCGGTGACCACGGGAGGCAAAAAGCGCATGACCTTCTGCACGCCCACCAGTTTGATGATGCCCGCCAGCACCACATACAGCAGGCCAGCCACCACAATGCCGCCCAGGGCGTACTGGAGCTTTTCCGCAGCGGCCATGTCGGCGTACTTTCCGGCGGACAGTTCACTGACCGCCTGGAAGCCGCCCAGGAAGGCGAAGGAGGAGCCCAGGAAGGCGGGCACCTTCAGCTTGGTGCACAGGTGGAAAAACAGGGTGCCAATGCCGGCAAAAAACAGGGTGGTCTGGATGGACAGGGGCAGGCCGTAGGAATTGCTCACCAGCATGGGCACCAGCACCGTGGCGCCGAACATGGCGAACATGTGCTGCAAGCCCAAAATAAGCATCTTGGGCCAACCCAAGGTGCGGGCGTCATGGATGGGTGCTTGATTGTTGTTCACGTCATTCTCTCCTTTTCTCTTTTGTGTTACAGAAAAAAAGACAATCACCCGAAAAAGGTAATTGTCTCATATGGAAAAAAGGAACTGACACGCCAAACACCGATCCGCCTTGTTCTGTGCCAGCATGCCATTCCCCTCCCTTCTGTTTCGACTTTGTATCATATCAGATTTTCAAGACGATAGCAAGACGAAATAATTCCCAATTTCACACCGTTTCTCTTCAAAAAAGCCAGCCCGTGGCAGGGAACGCCCCGCCACGGGCTGAATTTTTCTTTTGAGAATCTCCAGGCGCACTTATGCCTTTCTCCGCTTGATCTGGCCGTACTTGTACAGGGCCACCATGGCGTTGACCGCCTGCTCAGCGGTGGGATAGGCAGGTATGCCGTGATCCCGCAGCTTCATGATGGCCTCCTGGCACTCCTCGCCGCCCTGGCACTCCATGATGAAGGGCTTGCCCAGGTGCTTGTAGGTCTCATGAATCTGAATGACTACATCGGTCACCGCGGGCACATCGGTCACTGCCGTGGGGCAGATGGAGCCCAGAATCCCGTCCACGTTGGGGTCTCGCATAGCCTGGGTAAAGGCCCCCTTGTATTGGATGGGGGATGCCGTACCGGAGATGTCCACAGGGTTCAACGGGGATCCGAACATGGGCATGTAGGCCCGGATGCGGCCCGCCAAACCGGGCGAAATCTCAGACAACTCATGCAGGGGCAGCCCGCAGCGTTCGAAGTGGTCGCAGCTGAGCAGACCGGAGCCACCGCCGTTGGTAATCATCACAATGTGGTCTCCCCTGGGTGTGGGCTGCATCCCCAGAGCCAGAGAGATGTCCAAAAACTGCTGCCAGGTGGTGGCCCGAATGGCTCCCGCCCGCTCAAAGATTTCATCATAGAATTCGTCGGTGGTCCCGGCGTTCTCGCTGGCCGTGTGGGCAAAGGCGGCCTTCTCGCCAATCTTGGAGCCACCCACCTTGATGGTGACAATGGGTTTATCCACATGCTGACAAGCGTCCACGAAGGCCTCGGGACTGTCCAGACCCTCGATGTAAATGGCCAGGCACTTGGTGTTGGGGTCCCGGCCCGCGTAGGCCACAAACTCGCAGAAGTCCACATCCGCCTTGTTGCCCAGGCCCACAAAGAAGCTCATACCAAAGTGATCCTTCTGAGAGGTGCCCAGGGCGGCCAACAGGTTGGCGCCGGACTGGGAGATCATGGCCACGGGGCCCTTGATGGGCAGATAGGGGATGAAGCCGCAGTTGAAGTTGAGGTAAGGGCTGCCCATACCCACCAGGTTGGGGCCAATGAGGGGCAGCTGGTTGTCTCGGCAATACTGGGTGAGCTGGTTTTGCAGCTCTCCACGCCCGATTTCCTTAAAGGCACTGGTGGCAATGACCACGATTTTCACCTTCTTGGCCACACAGTCCTCCAGTACGGATTTGACGATATGGGCAGGCACCGCCACAAACACCAAATCCACATCATAGGGGATGTCCTTCACCGTGGGATAGGCGGGCAGCCCTTGCACCAGCTTGCTTCTGGGGTTGACCGGGTAGAGCTCCCCTTTGTACCCCCAGCGGCACAGCTCTTCGATGACCTTATAGCCCACCTTGGTGGGGTAACGGCTGGCTCCCACAACAGCAATGGAACGGGGATTGAGAGCATACGGAAGATTTTCCACCACATAATCTCTAGCGCGCTCTACCTTCATGTCATTTCACCTCCTCATGATTGGAAAACTGGCACTTTACGCATTTCGTGGCCGTTCGATCTTGGAGAAAGTCGTCGGTGAACACGCATTCCTCCCAATATCCGTTCTGGTCGTCCAGACGGGCCACCCAGCGGCGAAACTGCCGGGGCGAGTCGGCCACCTTCACTTCCTCGATCTCTCCATAGCTCTCCAATTTCTTGCGCAGCTGCTCCGGATCGGTGAGTTGGTTGAAGGAACTGAGCATCACATCATAGAAGGAGTCGGAAAACTCCCAGATGTTGTTGAACTCGGGCATATCGCTGAGTTCGTCCACCAGCTGTGCCTTGCGATAGCTGGGGACATTCTGGAACATCCGCACCAGGTACATCTTCATGGTCAGCCCCAGGCGCATGTGGTTGAGATAAATGATGGGCACGGCAATGCGCCGCTTGTCGCAGATTTCCACGAAGTCCTTTTTCATCTGCTGTCCGTCCAGACCGCTGAGCCGCTCCAGCACATCATAATCAAACATATCGCCCACAGAAGGCGCCGAGTTGATGGCTTGAATGATGGCAAAATCCGTGGCGTCGATGACATTCTGGGCTTCCAACAGCTTTTTGATCTGCTCATCCCCCCAGATAAACTTGCGGTATCCGTCGCCATGGGCATCCCACATGTTCACGTTGGACTCCCGCACGTCCCGACGGATGGGACACAGATGCACATACTCCACCTCCGGCATGTCCCGCCAAGGTCCAATGACATCACTGAGCAGGTTATCCAGCACCCGCATGTGATTGCCGTTAAAATAGTCAAAATCACCGCTGGTTTCGTACCCGGTGCAAATATCATCCTTATTCTGGAACCACTGGGAGAGTTTTCTCTTCACCGCCGGGTCCGTACCGTCCTTGAGTTTCACCACCCAATAGTAGAGGCCCCAGCCGTAGACTGCCACCGCCGGATTGTAGACCAGCATGATGGCATGCTCGTCATACATCCGCTTGATTCGCTGCTTGACCTCTTCCGCCGGAATGCCAACCTGCTCCGAGATATTGCTTAAATTGAATACCTCCGGATAGTTCTGATAGAAGGACTTGGCCACATTATAGGCACTGAACTCCGCGCTGTCTGTGCTGACAATACCTGGTTCCGTAAACCCAATGCCTCTGGGGGCATACCAATATTCACGCATCCACGCCTGATGCTGGTCGGAACCAAGGGTGTAGTGATTGTTTGACATACCGATCCTCCTCATATTGAAATTTTGACATATCGTTCGGCAAATTCTCTATGGCTGGACCATCTTCTGATGCCTCAGGAAGAAGGAGAGAGTCATGGCTTTGCCACGGTGCAACGTCATGCTATGCCCGATCAGTGGGAAAACATTCCAATCACCAGAACGGACGCTCCCAACACCTCCTCTTTGGTAGTCTTGCGCCCTTCTCCACGAAACCCTCCGCTTAGGTGACGCAATCACCCAGAGATACGATTCTTTGTCTCTGTTTGTAAGTTTAGCACAACCATATTTTGTATTCAATACATAAAATAGTTATAGTGCACAATTTTCATGGGGAAACAAGTTGCTAAGACGGAAAAAGCAAAACAGAAAATCACCAAATCGTGGGGAAATCGGCGGAATTTGGATAACCTTTTGCCTCTTTGCCCCAGAACCGAAATTTGGATTCTTCTATGGTTTTATGTACAACACCTCTTGACACACAATACTATATGTGGCATAGTATTGCGTGAAAGGAGGTATATCATGGATATTCAGTTGAAGCGTGGCCTGCTGGAGGTGTGTGTGCTGGCTGCCATCAAACATGAAGACTCCTACGGGTATCAGATCATCAAGGATATGAAGCCCTATGTGGAAATCTCCGAGTCCACCCTGTACCCCATTCTTCGCCGCCTGGAAGGAGCGGAGCTGTTGACGGTACGCACCGTGGAGCACAACGGCAGGTTGCGAAAGTATTATCATATCACTCCCTTAGGCCTTCAGCGCATTGAGGATTTCAAGGCCGAGTGGGAGGAGATTGTATCCATCTACCAATTTGTCACCAGAGAGGGAGGAGACCATGAATAAAGCAGAATTTCTCGCCGCACTTCGCTCCGAGCTGTCCGGGCTCCCTGTGGATGATGTGCAGCGCACCGTGGATTTTTACGATGAAATGATTGACGATTACATGGAGGAGGGCATGTACGAGGCGGAAGCGGTGTCCTCTGTGGGCTCGGTGCATAACATTGTAGCCCTGCTTCTTGCCGAGACACCGCTGCCCAAATTGGTTCATGCGAAAGTAAAGCCCAAGCGTCCCCTAAAGGCGTGGGAGATCGTGTTGCTGGTGCTGGGGTCTCCGGTATGGGTGCCTCTGCTGCTTGCCGGAGTGCTGGTGATTTTGGCCTGTTATGCGGTACTCTGGGCTATCATCGTGTCCCTGTACGCCTTGGACTTCTCTCTGGCACTGCTCGGCGTAGCATTCATCTTCGCTGCATGCTTCCAACTGAACTCCCAGCAAATACTGTCCCAGCTGTTTTTTGTGGGTATTGGTTTGGTGAGTGGAGGACTCTCCGTTTTCCTGTTCTTCGCATCTGGTAAAATTGCTGCCTGGATCCTCCGTCTGAGCAAACACGCCGTGTTAACCGTGAAATTCCATGTGGTAAAAAAGGAGGCTGCTCTATGAAACGTGGTAAAAAAATGATTTTGCAAGGCACTCTGATCGTCACCATCTCTGGCTTTGTTCTCTCTCTGGGGGCGCTGGCTGCTGCCAAATTTGATCTTTCCCACCTCATGGCGTCCACCTCCCCCACTGCGGAGCCCCCTGTCCTCACCTCTTCCGTGGATTCCCCAGAAGCTAGCCTGCTGACACAAACCGTGGAAGAATCTTTTTCCAACATTACTGTGGATGCCCAGGCGTGCAACGTGAATCTGATTCCCACTTCGGATGGCACATGTCAAGTGGAATACCCCACCCATGAGAAACTTTCCTGCACAGTATCTGTGCAACAGGACACCTTATGCGTTGTATTTCGTGACTACCGCTCCTGGTACAACTTCTCCTTGGGCGAACTGGACATTACCCTATATCTCCCGCAACGCCAGTATCAGAATCTAAAACTGGATGCCGCCAGCGGAGGTATCACAGTTCCCGAGGATTTTTCCTTTTCCAAGGCCCAGGTCAGCACCGTCAGCGGTGAGCTGCAATTTTATGCCGGCGTTTCTGATGATTTAACCCTGGAGACGGTCAGTGGAAACCTGAAACTGACCAACGGAGAACCCAAGTCTCTGTCTCTTTCCAGCACCAGCGGTGCCATTGATGTTTCCCATGTGGCCGTTGTGGAAAACTGGGGCATTGACAGCGTCAGTGGCAAGGTCACACTCACCGACTGTGATGCAGGCACTTTGGAGGTGAATACCATCAGCGGAGATGTGGAAGCCTCCCTGCGCACCGGAAAGACCTTCTCCACCCAAACCGTCAGCGGAGATGTGAAGGTTCCCTCCGGCACCTCCGGTGGCTCCTGCCAAATCACCACCGTCAGCGGTGACATCACCTGTACCATCCAATAAATGAATGTAGGCCCTACGGCTTTCGCCGTAGGGCCTGAATCATTCTTGGGTTCCTTGTATAAGGCGGGTGCGCAGGGCGGAATACCGCCGGGTCTGACGGTCGTTGTTCACCATCTTCTCCAGCAGTTCGGGGCTACCCACCAAAATAAATAGCTCCTTAGCCCGGGTAATGGCAGTGTACAGCACCCCACGGGCCAGCAGCGTGACCGGCACGTCCTGCAAGGCCAGAATCACCGCCCGGTACTCACTGCCCTGGGACTTATGTACCGTCACGGCATAGGCCGGCTCCAGTTCCCCCAGCAGTTCCGGGGGATAGGCCACCAGACGCCCATCAAAGGAGACGGTGACGCCCCCGGGGTCCACCTGCAAGATCTCCCCAATGTCTCCGTTGAACACCCCCAGGTCTTTCTCCCCTGTCTCCAGGTTCTCCCAGAACAAATCGTAGTTGTTCTTCACCTGCATCACCCGGTCCCCCTCCCGGAAGATGTAGGGACCGAAGGCCCGCTCCCCCTTCCCCTCTTGGGCTGGGTTGAGCGCCTGCTGCAAGGCCCGGTTGAGGGCGGCGGTGCCTGCCTCCCGGCGGCGGGTGGGAGATAACACTTGAATCTGGCTGGGAGCAATGCCCATGTTTTGTGGCAGCCGCCGCTGGCACAGCTCCACAATGGTGTCCACGGTGCGCACCGGGTCGGTGCGCTTCATACAGAAAAAGTCCCGGCTGCGGTTGGTGAGATCGGGCATGACTCCCTGGTTGACTCCATGGGCGTTCATGACAATGGCACTCTCCTGGGCCTGGCGGAAAATTTCGGTCAGGGCCACCCCCGGCACCACATGGCTGCGCAGCAGGTGGTCCAGTACGTTCCCAGGCCCCACCGACGGCAGCTGATCCGGGTCCCCCACCAGCACCAGACGGCAGTCCCCCCGCAGAGCCGCCAGCAGGGCCGCCATGAGGGAGATGTCCACCATGGAGGTCTCATCCACAATCACCGCATCCACTCCCAAAGGGTCATCCTGGTTCTTGGTGAAGGCCAACTGCCCCGTGTAGGGGTCCATCTTGGTCTCCAGCAGGCGGTGGATGGTGTAGGCCTCTTGCCCGCAGGTCTCGCTCATCCGTTTGGCGGCTCGCCCCGTGGGAGCCGCCAGAGCGGTCTCCAGCCCCAGGTGGTCAAAGAGGGCCAACACCCCCCGCAGGGAGGTGGTCTTGCCGGTACCCGGGCCGCCGGTGAGCAGCATCACCTGACGGCGGGCGGCCAATTCCACGGCGTCTCGCTGCTGCTGGGCATAGGTAATCCCCTGTCTGCGCTGGATGTCCGCCAGCAGCTGGTCCAGGTTGTGGGGTGGGGTGAGCTCCATGGTGCACATCTCGCTCAGGCGCATGGCCACATAGCACTCCGCTCCATACAGCCCCGCCAGGTAACAGGCGGTGACCCCGGCGATGTCCTCCCGCACCACTTCTCCCCGCTGGATGAGCGTGTCCAGACCGATGGCCAAACACTCCCCCTCCACACCGATGAGGGCGGCGGTGGCATCCAACAGCTTGCCCTGGGGGAGAAAGACGTGGCCGTTGTCGGCGTTGTGCTCCAACTCAAAGAGGAGGGCGGTTTCCACCCGCTGGGGGTCGTCCCCCGCCACCCCCAGCTCAATGGCCAGCTTGTCCACCTTGGAAAAGGGAATATCCAGGCCACGGTCTGCCAGCAGGTAGGGGTTATTTTGCACCATCTCCACCGCCAAGTCCCCAAACCGCTGGTAGAGGGGCATGGCGGCGGCCAGGGGCAGCTGGTGCTGGGTGAGAAATTCCGCCAAATTCCGCATCCCCATCTGGGCCCGAAAGGCCTCGCTGATGGCCCGGGCCCGCTTGGGGCTCACCCCCCGGATCTGGGCCAATTCTTCTGGGGCATGCTCAATGATCTCCAGAGCATCCGCTCCAAATTTGTCCACAATCTGCCGGGCCAGCCCCATGCGAATACCTTTCACTGCCCCGGAGGCCAGGTATTCATAGATGGCCTTCTCCCCCACCGGCATACGCCGGTAGATGGCCTCGGCCTTGAACTGCTCCCCATAGCTGGCATGGCGGCTCCAGCTGCCCTCCAGCTCCAGAGTCTCCCCGGGGGCCACCCCGGGCATACACCCCACGGCGGTCACCTCGCCCCGGTCGGGGCTGTCCAGGCGCAGCACCGTGTAGCCGTTTTCCTCGTTGCGGAAGAGGATGGCGGTGACGGTGCCCTCCAGGTGGTTATGAGATTCTTGTTGGGTCTGACTCACGCCCCGCCCCTCCTCTTGCTTCAAATTCGTCTCCAACTGGCCCCGTTGGGCATATCGGTAACCTCAATGCCCTGGGCCTTCAACTCGTCCCGGATGCGGTCGGCCTCGGCGAAGTTCTTGGCCTTCTTGGCCTGGGCCCGAGCCATCACCTGTTCGTCAATGGCGGGGTCCCCCTCGCCCTGGATGGTAAACTCCCCGGAGGCGGCCTGCTGTGCCTGGGCCTGCTGGGCTTTCCGCAGCTGGGCCGCCTTCTCCAGCAGGGACAGGGACAGCACCTGGTCAAAGTCCTTCAAAATGGCCAGGCGGGTGGCATCGTTGGTCTTGGCCTTCAACGCATCATATAGGCAGGTCACGGCCATGGAGGTGTTCAGGTCGTTGCCCACCTGAGCTTTGAACTTGGCGCGATACTCCTCCACCACAGCAGCGTCCACCTCGCCATCCTCCGGATTCAACGCGGCCACCTTCTTCACCAGCTTCTCATAGGCCTTGGCGGCGTTGTCCAGGTTCTCCCAGGTGAACACCAGCCCCTTGCGGTAGTGGCTTTGCAGGCAGAAGAAGCGGTAGGCCAAGGGGTCATACCCCTTCTCCTCCAGCAGAGAGACGGTGAGAAATTCTCCCTTACTCTAGGACATCTTGCCGGAGGCGGTGTGCAGATGGGCCACGTGAAACCACTGCTTGCACCAGGGGGGTCCAAAATAGGCGTCAGACTGGGCGATCTCGTTGGTGTGGTGGGGAAAGGCATTGTCCACCCCGCCGCAGTGCAGATCCAGGTACTCGCCGTTGTACTTGGCGGAGATGCCGGAGCACTCAATGTGCCAGCCGGGGTAACCCACGCCCCAGGGGGAGTCCCACTTCAGGGCCTGGTCCTCAAACTTGGATTTGGTAAACCAGAGGACAAAGTCGTTTTTGTTCCGCTTATTGGCATCCTCTTCCACGCCCTCCCGGACGCCCACCGCCAAATCCTCCTCGTCGTGGTCGTTGAACACATAGTAGTGGTCCAGCTTGGAGGTGTCAAAGTACACATTGCCCCCGGCCACATAGGCATAGCCCTTGTCCACGAGGGTCTCCACCATGTGGATGAACTCGTCAATGAGGCCGGTGGCAGGCTGTACCACGTCAGGGGTCTTGATGTTCAGCTTGCGGCAGTCCTCAAAAAAGGCGTCGGTGTAGAACTTGGCAATTTCCATCACCGTCTTGTGCTCCCGCTTGGCTCCCTTGAGCATCTTATCCTCGCCGGTGTCCGCATCCGAGGCCAGGTGTCCCACGTCGGTAATGTTCATCACCCGGTTCACATCGTACCCCTCCCAGCGAAGGTACTTCTCCAGCACATCCTCCATGATATACGAGCGCAGGTTGCCGATGTGGGCAAAGTGATACACCGTGGGGCCGCAGGTATACATCTCCACATGGCCGGGGGTATGGGTCTGGAATTCGTCCTTTTTGCGGGTGGCGGAATTGTATAAATACATGGTTTAAGACTCCTTTTTCTTCATTTGATTGAGTTCACGCTCCAGCATCTCCACACGGGAAGCCAGCACGCCTAGTTTTTCCAATGTGGGGTTGTTCACACTGGTCTGGTCCACTTCGTCGGCAAAGTTCACCTTCTGGCCACGGACCCGCGCCGCCTGGGCAGGGACGCCCACTGCGGTGGCATGGTCGGGAATCTCGCTGAGCACCACCGCATTGGCGGCAATGCGGGAGCCATCCCCCACCCGGAAGGGGCCGAGGACCTTGGCTCCGCAGGAGATCAGCACGTTGTTGCCAATGGTGGGGTGACGCTTTCCACAGTCTTTTCCTGTGCCTCCCAGAGTCACTCCGTGATATATGAGACAGTCGTCCCCCACCTCGGCGGTCTCGCCAATGACAATGCCCATGCCGTGGTCAATGACCAGGCGGCGGCCCAGCTTGGCCCCGGGGTGGATTTCAATTCCCGTCCAAAACCGGCTCCACTGGGACACGAACCGAGCTAGGAATTTCAGATGGTGTATATAGAGAAAATGGGCCAGGCGGTGGTAGAGCACCGCGTGCACACCAGGATAGAGCAAAAAAATCTCCAACCGGCTTCTGGCCGCCGGATCTCTGGCCTGGTAGGCCCGTAAGGTTTCTCCCAATCGGGTCAAAGTAATTCCTCCTCTCACGCCATATCCTAAAAACAGAAAACGCCTCCCATACCCCAAAGGTATGAGAGGCGATGTACTCGCGGTTCCACTCTCGTTTGTCACTCACGGGCCGTGACGTGGCCCAGCCGGAGGGCATCTGCATCCCCCTCGCTCCCGCTTGCACTTCACACAAACTTCCTCCCAGCCCTGCTTTCAGCCGATGACAGAGCCTCTCTGATGGATTTCACCTGTGCTACTCAAATGCGTTCTCAGCGATATTCACTTACCCTAGTATATTACCACGGCCCCCATATGGTGTCAAGGGCGACTCTCCCCCTCCACCACCGTCAACTGGTCCCGGGTTACCGCCCCCCGCTCCCACAGCACGGCCAGCAGTTCCTGCCATATGTCCGGGGGCAGCTCCAACCCTGGGCAGTCCAGGCGCAGTCCATCCAGGTCACACCCTTCGTATAACTCCAGACACCGCCCCCACCGGGGGCCGCGGGAGGAGAAGGCCACCGTCACATCCGCCCCAGCCGCAGCCGGCGCCACAGGCAGGCCATACTGCCCGTGCAGCCACCGGGCATAGTCCTCCCCCTGTCCCGGCACCTGGATGAGCAGGCCCCTCACCTGGGGACACAGCCGTTGGGCGGTACGCTGCAAAGGCAAGGTCAGCCGCTGCCCTACCAGAGCCACCCGCCCCTGCTGTGGACTGCACCCCAGCCCCTCCAACGCCGCCAGGGCCAACCTGTCCGCCATGCCTTGATACATCCCCTCCACCGGGATGAGAGAAAATCCCACCTGTCTGGCTGTCCATGGACAGTTGTCTGCCCAAATTACCTGCCGCACCCCTGCCTGTCCAAAGGCCTGGGCCGCTTTTTTCATCCGTCGTGCTTTGCGCCATTCCCCCATATTCGGGGGCGCATACACTGTGGTGGTAACCACAGACAGCCCCCCGTAGTAGGCCAGATCACTGCCCCCTCGCCCCCGCTCCTCTCGCCAAATCAGCCGTCCTACCGGTCCCAAAATGCCACCTACTTCCAAAACCCAGCATTGATTTTCCCAAGAAAAAATGATAAAATGCATGGGTATTCCCAGAACTATACTTATGATGACGGAGGATTCTCTATGTCAATCAAAATTACCTCTGACAGCACCTGTGACCTGCCTCAGGCTCTGTTGGAGAAATATCAAATCACAGTCATCCCCCTCTACATCAACCTGGATGGTCAGGTGCGACGGGATGGGGTGGACATCGTCCCCGGCCAGATTTTCGACCATGTGGCCGCCGGCGGGAGTCTGCCCACCACCGCCGCCATCAACATTGCCGACTATACCGCGATTTTTTCCACTCTGTCCGCCCAGCACGAGGCGGTCATCCACGTCAACATCAGCCAGGACTTCTCTTCCTGCCACCAGAACGCCGTCATTGCCGCCCAGGAGTTTGACAACGTCTATGTGGTGGATTCCCGAAACCTCTCCTGCGGCCACGGCTTTGTGGTGCTGGAGGCCGCTCTGGCGGCCGCTCGGGGTGACAAGGCCCAGGACATCGTGGCTTACCTCCAGCGTCTCACCTCCCGGGTGGACACCACCTTTGTGGTGGACAAGCTGGACTATCTGGCCAAGGGCGGCCGGTGTTCCGCCGTGGTGGCCCTGGGCGCCAACCTGCTCAAGCTCAAGCCCTGCATTCAGGTGGCCGACGGCAAGATGGGGGTGGCCAAGAAGTACCGGGGCAACTGGAATAAGGTCCTGCTGGACTATGTGAAGGAACGGGTGGCAGACCGCACCGACATCTCCCGAGACCGGATTTTCCTGGTCCACACCCGCTGCGACCAAGGGGTGGTGGAATCGGTTCGGGCCGCCCTGGTGGGCTACGGCTTCCAGGAGATTTATGAGGCCACCGCCGGCTGCTCCATCTCCAGCCATTGTGGCCCCAACACCCTGGGCATCATCTTCCTACGCAACGCATAACAAAAATTTTGGCCACCGGCTGATGCCGGTGGCCATTTTCATTTCTTCAACAGATCCAGAGCCGCTTGCAGTTGATTATCTGTCCCGTCTGTGGTATCCAGCGTCAGCTCCACATCGGGGGTAATTCCCTCTCCAATGAGGGAATGGCCGCTGCCGGTGCAATAGGCCGCCACAGACAGCCCCAGACCGCCCCCGTTGGCCAAGGGGAAGGTAATCTGGGAATACCCCTTGCCCGAGGTCAGTTCTCCCACAATGGGCACTTGGGCGCTTTCCCGCAGCTGGGCGGCAAACAGCTCGGCGGCAGAGTAGCTGTCCGCGTTGACCAGCACCACCATGGGCAAATCCACACAGGAGGCATCGGACTGGTGCACCGTTTCCACTCCCCACCGGGGTCGTTCCACAAAGATCGGCCCCTCGGGAAGCAAATAATCCAAAATGTCAATCAGTTCGGCCACATATCCGCCGGGGTTGCTGCGCACGTCCAGCACCAGGCTGGTGGCTCCCTGATTTATCAGGCTCTCCACTTCCTGTCGGAAGCTGTCGGCAGCACCGGAGTAGAAATTATCCAGGCGCACATAGCCCACCCCATTGTCCAACATCTTACTGCTGGCGGAAACGGTTTTGAGCATGGCTCGGGTGCACGTCACCGTGCGAGAGGTTCCGTCCTCCCCTAGGAGGGTCAGTTCGACCTGAGTACCTTCCTCCCCCATAATGAGTTCGCTGGCCTCATATCGGGCTTCCCCAGCCACCGACGTTCCCCCCACATGGGTGATGACATCCCCCGGCACCACGCCAGCTTGCTGGGCAGGGCCGTCCTCCGCCACCTCCAGCACCAGAAGTCCTTCCTCTCGCTCATAGTTGATGGTCACGCCAACGCCTACATAGTTGTTCGCCCGGCTTTCCAAGGTACTCTGATAGCTCACTGGGTCCAGATAATAGGACCACCGATCCCCCAGCCCTTCCACCAGGCCATCCAGGGCCTTGTCCGCAGCCACATTCAGATCTGCATCCGTCTCCACAAAGGCAAACTTCGCCAGCAGGTAGCCCTGCACCATGGCTATGCCGCTCCTGCCCAACAGGAGCAACGCACCGCCCACAGTCACCACCCATGTCAATACCACAGCTAAGATGATTTTCGCCCAGCCAGGGACTCGCTTTCGTGCTCGTTGCTGTTCCTCCATGTAATAACCTCCTTGGCTCTATGCTTATGCAGGAAGGATACCCCGCATTTCAAAAAAGAAACGGGGGTGCAGAACGTGTTCTGCACCCCCGAGATCCATAGATTCTTACAGCCCGCTAAAGCTCAGGTTGGGATAGAGATCCAGGGCATTGGCCAAACTGCCATTGATGGTCAACTCAAAATGCAGATGGTTTCCGGTGGAATCGCCGGTGGAACCCACATAGCCGATCACCTGACCACCACTCACCACATCACCCACGCTGACATTGGGCAGGCTCTGCATGTGCGCATACAGGGTGGCATAGCCATTGCCGTGGTAGATCACGCAATAATTACCATAAGATGGTCCGTGCTTGGCCGTAGTTACCACGCCAGCACTGGCGGCTTGCACGGGCGTACCACCAGGAGCAGGCACGTCCGCGCCTCTGTGGGTCTCCCATGCTCCGGTGATGGGGCTGTACCGTCCACCATACACCGAGGATATGTAGTAGTAACCGGGCAAAGGCCAGTACCAAGTACCGGTGGGGTCTAACACCGTGCCGCCAGAACTTCCGCCGCTGTTTCCACTGGAGCTATTGCCGCCACCGCTGGGCTTTTGCGCCTGGGCTGCGGCCAGCTGCTCCTTGTACTTCTGTTCGGCATCCTTCAGATCCGCCTCAATGTCCTCCAGGTCGGCGGCCAGGTCAGCCACTTTACTGTCGGTACTCTTCTCATCGCTGAGCAGCTGGTCGTAATACTGATCGGCCTGCGCTTTCTGGCTGGTGAGGTCCGCCTTGGCACTCTCCATCTGGGCTTGGGTTGCCGCCTGATCGTCCCGGGCCGTCTGAAGCTCGTCACGGGCCTGCGCCAGCTGGGCCTGGGTATCCTCCAGCTGGGTGATGATCTTATCACTGTAGTTCATGATGTCGGTAATAAGCATCAGGTAATCCAACAACTCGGAGAAGCTGGACGCCTGGAAAATGATCGACAGATAGCTGGCACCACCATTCTCCTCCATCCAGCGCGTCTGGGCATAGAACTCCTCATACTGCTTGGCTTCCTGCTCCTCCAGCTGAGAAATCTCTGCCTGCTTATCCTCAATCTGCTGGTCGTAGTTGTCCAGCAGCTTCTGGCTCTCATAAATCTGCTGCTCGGTAAGAAGAATCTGGTCTTGGAGCAGAGCCACCTTCTCCTCCGTGGCTTCCTTGTCGGTGCGGATTTCTTCCAGCTTTTCCTCCAGCTCTTTCTTCTGCCCCTGTACATCGCTGAGATTGTCCTTCATATCCTGGATTTCACCGGCGGTTACCGCGCCGGCCAGGGTGGTCATGGCAGGCATCAGCACGGACAGCAACATCACCATGGCCAAAAGTAGTACAACAATTCTGACTCCTGTTTTTTTCATCATGTTTCTCCTTTTATACACGCAGGAAGCGGCGAATGGCAAAGCCAGAGCCGCACATGCCAATGAGAATACCAGCCAGGGCAAAAATACCCAAAACCCAGTACCAAATAGATCCAAAGGTCACCGGAATGATGATGGTAGAAGCACTGCTGCTCATCACCGCCTCATACACGCCAGCATAAATGCCCCACTGGATAAAGAAGGCCACCACTGCACCCACCAGGCCCAGCAAAATACCTTCGATGACAAAGGGCCATCGGATGAATCCATCGCTGGCACCGCACATTTTCATAATGGCGATTTCCTCCCGTCGGGCAAATGCCGCCAGACGCACGGTGTTGGCGATGATAAACAACGAAATCGCCGCCAAAATGGCAATCAGGATACCGGCCACTGCGGTGGCCACGTTGCGCACCGTAATGAATGCGTCGGTCAAATCTTGCTCCGCTCGATGGTCTGCCACGCCCTCCAGGGCGGACACCTGATCCACCGTCTGGGCGAATTTCTCCAGATCATAGACATGGATCACCAAACGATCCCGGAACACCTCATCGGGCATGTTCACATACAACTCATTGGTCTGTCCGTCCAGATATTCCTGCTTGGCCTCTTCCCGGCTGACAAAATCCACCGAGGCCACGTTATCGATACTCTTGACCTGTTTTTCCAATGCAGCAATTTGCTCGTCGGTGTAGCTCTCATCAATGTACGCATAAAAGACGTTTTCGCTCTCCAACTGGCTCATCATCTTATCTGCGTTGGCTGCCAGAAGTGCAAAGGAGCCCATGATAATCAAACACGCCACAATCATACACACAGCGGCAAAGGACATCAGTCCATGGGAGAAAATGCTGTGGAATCCCTCACTGATAAAATATCCAAGGTTCAAACGCCGTCTCTTCATAGCTTGTAGTAGCCCCCCTGTTCGTCGCTGATAAGTTCTCCGTTTTGGATGGTCACCACACGCTTGGAAAAACGATTGACCAGTTCCCGTTCGTGGGTAACCACCAGCATGGTAGTACCCATGGAATTGATACGCTCCAACAGGGTCATGATCTCCAGGGAACGCTGCGGGTCCAGGTTCCCTGTCGGCTCGTCGGCAATAATCATCTGTGGATTGTTCACCAGGGCTCGGGCAATGGCCACACGCTGCTGTTCACCGCCGCTCATCTCCGTGGGTCGGACGTTGGCCTTATCGCTGAGCCCCACCAGATCCAGCACATAGGGAATGCGCTTGTTCATCTCTCGGTTGGTGGCGCCGATGATGCGCATAGCAAACTCCAGATTTCCCCACACCGTTTTTTTATCAATGAGGCGAAAGTCTTGGAAAATGACCCCCAGCGTACGGCGCATCTTGGGAATCTGCCAGTGTTTAATGGTATTCAAATTGTAACCATTCACCATCACACGTCCCTGTGTTGCAAACTCTTCTGCCGTCAGCAGTTTGATGATGGTGGACTTACCAGAACCAGACGGTCCCACCAAAAAAGCAAATTCTCCATCTTCTATCTTCAAATTAAGACCTTTTATGGCCTTTGTCCCATTGTTGTATTCTTTACAAACGTCCACTAAGCGTATCATGGAATTGTCCTTTCCCTAGTAACTATTTGTAACCATTTGTTACACATATCGTCTTTCATTATATACTTCCCTTTGACCTGTGTCAACATATTATGCCCAGATACGCAAACAGGAAAAGAGCACCAAACGGTGCTCTTTTCCTTGTAATTGGAAGGTTAGGATTCAATTCCCCGGGAAACCAAATACTTCTTGACCATCAGTGCCACCTTGAAGGTGATGGCATCGTCAAATTCTCTCAGATCCAAGCCGGTGAGCTTTTTGATTTTCTCCAGACGGTACACCAAGGTGTTCCGGTGGACGAAGAGCTTCCGAGCCGTCTCAGAGACGTTAAGGTTATTTTCAAAGAACTTGTTGATGGTGAACAGGGTCTCCTGATCCAGCGCATCAATGGGATTCTTCTTGAACACCTCCTGTAAGAACATTTCACACAGGGTGGTGGGCAGTTGGTAGATCAGTCGTCCAATTCCCAGGTTTTCGTAGTTGATGATGGAGCGCTCAGTGTCGAACACCTTGCCCACTTCGATGGCCACCTGGGCCTCCTTATAGGACCGGGCCAGATCCCGCACATGGCCCACGATGGTGCCCATGCCCACCACCGTCTTGATGCCCAATTCCCGCAGCAAGGTCTCCTGAATGTTCTGGGCAATCTTGTACACATCCCGGGCATCGTTGTGTTCGCTGAGCTGCTTGACCAGAGCCACGTCGGTCTCGCTCAAAGAGAGAACAAAATCGGTCTGGCGATCGGGGTACAGATTGGTCATCACATCTACGGCCGATACATCGGGTACACCCAGCTGACGCACCAGCAACACCACGCGGGGTACCTCGGAGACAAAATGCAGCTCCTTGGCCCGGACATAGATGTCCCCCAGGAGGATATTGTCCGAGAGGATGTTCTTGACGAAGGTGGCCTTGTCGTGCTTCTCCTCATAATAGGTCTTGGCTCCGTTGAGGGCGATGGTGGCCATGGCACACATGGTGGCCGCCTGCTCATCCTCTCCCCGCACAAAAGCGGCGTAATCAAACTGACCGTTCCAGCCAGACATGGCCTTGAAGGTAAAGCCGTTGCTGACCACTAGGTTCTCCCCCTCTGCCGCCAGCAGCCCGGGGACGTTCCCCCACTTCTCGCCAATGTAGGCCAGCTCGTTACATGCCAAGACTGTGCCCTGCTCATCGATGACGCCAATAGCCCGGTCCGAGCAATCCTTCATCTGGAGAACGATACTCTGGAAAATACGACTGGACATTGCGCAAACCCCTTTCCTAGCAGCCTGTCTCTTTCCACTGCCTTGTTTATTTTCACAAGTGTTATTATATCGGTTTGTCCCGCCGACTTCAATAGTTTTTTTCAATTTTTTTGGTCATATTGCCATAACTTTCGTCTCATTGACGGAAAAGGGTGGCAATTTCTCCATCGGTTAGTGCTCTCCAACCACCCTGTTCCAGTTGTTTATCCAGCTCTACCCCTCCGAACTTTATGCGTTTTAGATAAGTGACGGGCTTTCCCCGTGCTGCCATCATTCTCTTAATCTGGTGGTATTTTCCCTCTCGAATGGTAATATACGCCGCATTTTCATTCTCAAGAAGTTCTAGTTCTCCAGGTAAACACTGGTATCCATCCCCCAAAAGAATGCCCTTGGACACTGCTTCCACGTCCGCCTGGTCCAATCTTCCATCCACCCGAACATAGTATACCTTATCCACATGGTGCCTGGGCGACAGCAGCCGATGGGCCAGAGGTCCATCGTTGGTCAGCAGAAGCAATCCCTCGGTATCCTTGTCCAAACGTCCCACCGGAAACAGACCCATGGCCTTGTAGGCATCGGGCAATAAGTCCAACACCGTCTTCTCTCTACCCTCCGTGGCCGATACCACACCGGAGGGCTTGTGCAGCATCAGATACACCGGGGCATCTGCGCCAATGGCCACACCGTCCACCGTCACCGGAGTATCCTCCTCCACTTTCTCCTCGCTGCTGCGGCAGACCTGCCCCATCACGGCCACACGGCCTGCCCGAATCAGTTCTTTGGCCTCTTTTCGGCTCCACTGCCCCGTGGCAGCCAGCCGCTTGTCCAATCGCTCCATCGCTGTTCTCCTTTTCTCAAGATGTGTGCCTTTCTGGGATTGTATCATATTTACGGGGGAAAATACATATCTTTCCCATGTATCAGTCCATGACAATCGGAGGGATGTCTATGCTCATTGTCACTGCGCGCATTCCCAGACGTCGCCTGATGGCCGGGGGAATTTCTGCGCTATGCTGCTGTTTGGTTCTGGTGGTGGCACTGGTCCTGAGCCTGAACCAAGGGGCGGTTCCCGCCTCCTCCACCATTCATCAAATGGATGAGAACGAAAATCGTGTGGCCTATCTGCAACAGCTGGGGTGGACCGTTGGGGACGCAGAGCCAGTCACGCAGGAACTGCTCATTCCCGAAACCTTGGATGAGAGCTATGAATCCTATCTTGCCCTCTTGCGGGAGCAGGGATTCGCCTTGGAGCAGTATTGTGGTGAACATGTCCAACGGTATGTCTATTCCATCACCAATCATCCGTCTGGACGTTCCGATGTGCAAGCGGTGTTGCTGGTGTGTGATGGGACTCTCATCGGGGGGCATGTTCAGGCCCAGGACGGCAGCTTTGTCTCCACCCTGACGTTCCCCTCCTCCACCCCATCCCCGGCTCCATCCACCCGCGTATAATACAAAATGGGCCTGTGCATGTTCACAGACCCATTTTGTATTTCAGCTCTCCTTCCCCATCATGTGTACATTCAGATGCGGATAGGTCATTTCAATGTGGTTGGCATCAAAGGCCGGTTTAATGGCCTCCAGCAAATCATAATAAACCGTCCAATAGTCGTCGTTGGCGCACCAAACCCGGATGATGTACTCAATGGCACTGTCCTGATATGCACTGACTCGAACCATGATGGGTTTCTCCCGGTCAATCATGGAGTTCTCCTCCACCACCCGTGAAAGCACTCCTTTCACTTTTTCCGTGGGTGCATCGTAAGACGCGGTAACCCGGATCTCCACCCGTCGGTGGCTCTGGCTGGAGTAGTTGACCACATTGGAGCCCACAATGGTGCTGTTGGGCAGCTGAATGAGTTTATTGTCCACACTGGTGAGTTTGGTGTAGAAAAGTCCAATCTCATATACCGTACCGGAACAGTTGCCTGCATCCACATAATCTCCCACCTTGAAGGGCTTGGAGGCCAACAGCTGCAGGCCGGCAAACACATTGGAGAGGAAGTTCTGAATGGACAGGGACAGTGCCAAGCCTGCCACGGACAGCAGCGCCACAAAGGAGGTGACCGGGATTTCCAGGCAGCTCATGAGCACAATGGCTGCCACAGCCAAGAGCAGCACCTTGATGGAGGTGCGAATGAGCCCCTTGATGGTATCATCCATGGGAATTCGCCCCAACATGCGGTCTACCAGCTTCATGACAATTTTAATCACAATGAGGCTGACCACCACCACGGCAATGATAATCAACACCTTCTCAACAGCAAAGTCCGCCAGCTTGCCCAGTAAATCCATGGGATTGTTCCACGGCATATTGTTCCCTCATTTCTATGTTTGGAATGGTGCCATTGTACCATATCTGAAACACACAGGGCAAGACTCAAAGATTTCCTTTCCATGGGGGTTTACAATCCCTCCGACCCGGCTTACGCCGGGCCACCTCCCTTTACACAAGGGAGGCTTTTGTGCGGCTTTGCCCTTAGGCTCCCCTGTGTAAGGGGAGCTGTCAGCCGCAAGGCTGACTGAGGGGTTGACGATAGCTCATGCCATTCAAAGGAAAGAAAAAAAACAAGAGCGGCCCGAAGGCCGCTCTTGAGAGGTGACTAACAATTAGTCGTTCACAACGTCGATAACAACGCCGGAGCCAACGGTGCGGCCGCCCTCGCGGATAGCGAAGCGCAGGCCCTTCTCGATGGCGATGGGGGTGATCAGCTCAACGTTCATGTCCACGTTGTCGCCAGGCATGCACATCTCAGTGCCCTCGGGCAGAGTGATGACGCCGGTCACGTCGGTGGTACGGAAGTAGAACTGAGGACGATAGTTGTTGAAGAAGGGGGTGTGACGGCCGCCTTCCTCCTTGGACAGGACGTACACCTGACCAACGAACTTGGTGTGGGGGTGAATGGAGCCGGGAGCACACAGAACCTGGCCACGCTCGACCTCCTTCTTGTCGATACCACGCAGCAGAGCGCCGATGTTGTCGCCAGCCTCAGCGTAGTCCAGCA
>CALXDO010000023.1 GCA_944387075.1 uncultured Oscillospiraceae bacterium
CAGGTAGGGCATCTCCAGAATTTCCTCGCTGCGGGCGAAGCTCTTGCGCAAGGTCTTGCCGTAATAGACGTCTTTGACCGCTCTTGCCATTTGCTGATCACGCTCCACTTCGTAAGAATTTTGCAGGCGGCGCAGTTGCGCACACCCGGGGTTGTTGTCACTTTCAGAAAATTCTCTCTTGCATTTCCTGGTATGGTCTGCTATACTGTGCTTAGCCTGGGGGAGTGTCCCCCTTGTTTTTGACCATATGTTAAAAGCAATTTATGATACCATAGGTTTTGTCCCCTGTCAAGATGGTTCTTGATGGCGGGGCTTCTTTTTTTGCTTTTTCCCGGTCTCCTCCCCAAATCTTCAAAATTAAGCTACCATTCTACTGAGAATTGTGGTATGATATAGCGCAATATGCCTACCAAATAATGACGTTACCGAAGGAGTTCCATATGATTACTGTTTCCGACCTGTCCCTGAGCTATCAGGGCGCCCCCCTGTTTTCCCATGTGGACCTACAATTCACCCGGGGCAACTGCTATGGCATCATCGGTGCCAACGGCGCCGGCAAGTCCACCTTTTTGAAAATTCTCTCCGGTCAGCTGGAACCCACCAGCGGCTCGGTGTCCATCCTGCCCAAGGTGCGCATGTCGGTGCTCAAGCAAGACCAGAACGCCTATGACGCCTACACCGTGCTGGACACCGTCATCATGGGCAATCAGACCCTGTACGAGATTGGCCGGGAGATGAACGCCCTGTACGAGAAGGAGGACTTCACCGACGAGGATGGCCTGCGGTGTGCCGACCTCCAGGCCGAGTACGCCGAAATGGGCGGCTACGAGGCCGAGTCCGACGCCAGCCGCATCCTCCAGGGCCTGGGCGTGGGCGTGGACCTGCACGACAACAACATGGAGACCCTGGACGCCCGTCTCAAGGTGAAGGTGCTGCTGGCTCAGGCCCTGTTCGGTGCCCCCGACATTCTGCTGCTGGACGAGCCCACCAACAACCTGGACATTGCCGCCGTGGAGTGGCTCAACGACTTCCTCCTGGACTACGACGGCACTGTCATCGTGGTCAGCCACGACCGCCACTTCCTCAACACCGTGTGCACCCACATCGTGGACATCGACTACAACCAGATCAAGATGTATGTGGGCAACTACGACTTCTGGTATGAGTCCTCCCAGCTGGTACAAAACCTCATCAAGCAGCAGAACAAGCGCAATGAGGACAAGATCAAGGAGCTGCAGGAGTTTATCTCCCGCTTCTCCGCCAACAAGTCCAAGTCCAAGCAGGCCACCGCCAGACGCAAGTTGCTGGACAAGCTCACTGTGCAGGAGCTGCCTGCCTCCTCCCGCCGCTATCCCTGGGTGGGCTTCACCCCCGACCGGGAAGTGGGCAAGGACATTCTCTTTGTCACCGACGTGTCCAAGACCGTGGATGGAGTGAAGGTGCTGGACAAGGTGTCCTTCATTGTGGGCCACGGGGACAAGATCGCCTTTGTGGGCGACAACGAAAACGCCCACACCGCGCTTTTTAAGATTCTCACCGGGGAGTGGGAGCCGGACGAGGGCAGCGTGAAGTGGGGCCAGACCGCCACCTTCTCCTACTTCCCCAAGGACAACTCCCCCTTCTTCAACGACTGCGACCTGAATATCCTGGACTGGATGCGCCAGTTCTCGGAGGACCAGCACGAGAGCTACCTGCGGGGCTTTTTGGGCCGGATGCTCTTCTCCGGCGATGACATTTTCAAGCCTGTGAAGGTGCTCTCCGGCGGCGAAACGGTACGATGCATGCTCTCCCGCATGATGCTCTCCGGGGCCAATGTGCTGCTGCTGGACCAGCCCACCAACCACCTGGATCTGGAGTCCATCGCCGCTTTGAACAACGGCCTGGAGGCGGTGAAGTGCAACGTGCTGGTGTCCTCCCACGACCACCAGCTGGTGCAGACCGTGGCCAACCGCATCTTCGACTTCACCCCCGACGGCAAGCTCATTGACAAGCGCATGAGCTACGAGGACTACCTGGAAACGCAGATTCACCATGACTGAGCCGGTCCGCCTGCTTCTGATCTGGTTCGGGGCGCTCTCCGCCTTCACTCTGCTCCTCTTCGGCTGGGACAAGGGAATGGCCAAGCTGGGACGGCGGCGAGTCCCCGAGCGTTCCCTGCTCCTGGCCTGTCTGGTGGGCGGAGCGGCCGGAGGCCTGGTGGGCATGTACCTCTTCCACCACAAAATCCGGAAACCCAAGTTCTATGTGACGGTTCCCCTGCTGCTCATTTTGGATGCAGCGATTCTTGCCGTCGTTCTCATCCGCACTTGACCAAAGGCCTTTCTGCCCAGAAAAAAGTGGCAGAAAGGCCTTTTTCAGCAATATCCACGGTTGACAAGTGGGAAACAAAGAGTTACAATAGTTACAATTTGGTTACAACGTATATTTCCCTTTGATTTCTAAGGAGGCTATCATGGCTGATAAGACCAGCACACTCATGTATAAAGGACATCCCCTGCGCCGCAAGGACAACCTCATTTACTACGGGTCCATGGCAGATAAGTATATCATCATGATCCAGGTCATGAATACCACCAAGTCCGGTGATCTGGAAATTGCCGACAAGGTCCACCTGGAACTTCAACTCACCGACCCCGACTTGAAAAGCCGGGACCGCGTGGTGAAGAAGTCCGATCTTCCCGATCTGTTCTCCGCCATCGACATGGGCTCCATCTGGCTGATGCGTGCCCTGTCGGGAAAATAAATAGAAAGAAAGTAGGAGGCTTACTCCCATGCATAGAAAAAGAAAAGTGGTGAAGGCCGCCGCCATCACCGGCCTGACCTTGGTTATGACCACCGGCTTTGCTCTGGCCTCCATCGGGACGGGCACTGTGACGGCGGACTCCCTGCGTCTGCGCAGTCAGGCCAACACCAACTCTGCCACCCTCACCTTCGCTCCCCGCGACAGCGTGGTCACCCTGCTGGAGGAGCTGGACGGCTGGTACAAGGTCTCTTATGACGACCAGGTGGGCTATATGTCCGCCGACTGGTTGAAGGTGAGTCAGTCCAGCAGCGAGATCGTCATGGGCCTTGGCACTGTGACCGCCGACACCTTGGACATCCGTTCCGGCGCCGGTCTGGTGTACAACTCCCTGGGCGTGCTCTACAAGGACGCCTCTGTCATCATCCTGGAGGATTGCGGCAACGGCTGGTACAAGGTTTCCGGCGCCGGCTGCATCGGATATGTGTCCGCGGAGTGTGTGGAGGTCGCCAACAACCGCGGCTCTGCCATCGACACGGAGCCTGTTGGCACCGGCACCGTCAACGTCACCTGCATGGATGTCCGTTTCGGGCCGGGCAACGGCTATTCCAGCATTGGCTATCTGTACAGCAAGGAACCCGTGTCCATTCTGAAGGACTGCGGCAACGGCTGGTATCAGATTGCCTATGGCAGCGGAAGTGCCTATGTACGCGCCGACTACATCACCCGTGACGACCTTGAGGCCGATCAGGAGGATGCAGATACCAGCGAAACTGCCAGCGAGGCAGAAGCCGCCAGCCAGGACACCGCCGGTGACGACGCCAAGAGTGAAGAAGCCACCAACAGCCAAAACACCGAAAGCAGCATTTCCGAGGCCTCATTTACCGCCTATGTGACTGAGGCGCTCAATGTGCGTTCTGGGGCCGGCACTGATTACTCCCGTCTGGGCGTTTTGTATGCCGGCAACACGGTGACCGTCCTGGGCGATGCCGTGGACGGCTGGTATAAGATTTCTTATGAGGATGGCGTGGGCTACGTCAGCACAGAGTACATCTCCCAGACTTTGGACTTCGCCAACTCCGTCACCAGCACCTCCAGCAGCAGCTCTGAGAGCAGTTCCAACAATAACACCAGCAGCAACACTGGCAGCGGCTCCAACAGTAGTTCGAACAGCAATGCTGGTAGCAGTTCCAACAACAACTCCAACAGCAACGCCGGCAGTGCTCCCGCCTCCTCTGTGGGTGCCCAGGCGGTGGAGCTGGCCAAGGCTCAGCTGGGCAAGCCCTACGTCTATGGTGCAGCTGGCCCCAACGGCTTTGACTGCTCTGGTCTGTTCTATTACATCTTCAACCAGTTGGGTGTGCCCATTGCCCGCGGCTCCTCCAACCAGTACTACAGCAGTGGTACCTTCGTCTCCGTGGACGAGATGCAGCCCGGCGATCTGGTGTACCTCTTTGATCCCCGCTTTGACTCCTCCGGCGGCACCCTTCCCACCACCCATGTGATGATGTACATTGGAGACAACACCGTGATCCACGCCTCCACCACCAGCTATACCGTGCAGTGTGACACCCTGTTCGGGGGCTACTACGGAAACTATGTGGTGGCCGTCAAGCGCATGGGATAAAGCTTCTCTCACTTGCAGGGATTTGATGGAGGAATTTCGGCCTGAGGTGTGTATTTTTCGGTACACTGATCCGAGAAAATACAGGATTCCATCCATTCTCTCCCCTACGGTTGACGGAAGACTGCGAAGATTTTCCCGAAAGAGTTTTGACACTCTATCCCGCGGCAATTCTATTTCCGGATTGCTGCGGGATTTTTTCCCTCCCTCTTTACATTTTGCCCTATTTGGGGTACAATAAGTCCATCCGATGGATCGGACTGGAAGATTTTTATCGGGGGTGCACCCAATGAATGATATGGATTACACACGCAAGTTCAGCGTGAACATGAACAAGGATGACGAGATTCGCTCCATCCTCAGCTCGGTCTATGCCTCGTTGCAGGAGAAGGGCTACAATCCCATCAACCAGATTGTGGGCTACATTCTCAGCGAAGATCCCACCTATATCACCAACCACAACAACGCCCGGGCCCTCATCCGCAAGCTGGACCGGGATGAGTTGTTGCAGACCATGCTGAAGAACTATCTAGATTTGTAAGTGAACCTAACTCTGTGCGAAAGAGCCGATACAGACGTATTTATGTCTGTATCGGCTCTTTGTCTCTTGGTTTCTATTTATCCCACCAGTAGTCTGGCCATCGGGAATCTGATCGCATCCCCTCGGCAGAAGGGCGCAGTGGCGGAACCTCCCCCTCCCCTACCAGCTCCTTATTTCATCAACAGATACATAACCGCCTTCTGGGCGTGGAGACGGTTTTCCGCCTCCTCAAAGATTTCATCGGCGTGGGCCTCGAACACCTGGGCGGTGATCTCCTCTCCCCGGTGGGCGGGCAGGCAGTGCTGCACCATGCACCCGGGCTTGGCGTAGGACAACAGCTTGTCGTCAATGCAGTATCCGGCAAACGCCTTGGCCCGCTCGGCCCGCTCCTCCTCCTGGCCCATGGAGGCCCACACGTCGGTGACCACCACATCGGCGTCGGCCACCGCCTCCTGAGGGCTGCGGCACAGCTGGAACCGGGGCCCTTCCACCGAGGCGGCAAAGTCCAGCACCTGGGGGTCTGGGTCGTACCCTTCGGGACAGGCCACGGACACGTCCATGCCGCATTTCAGGCCGCCCACAATGAGGGAGTTTGCCATGTTGTTGCCGTCCCCCACAAAGGCCATTTTCAGCCCCTCCAGCCGGGTCATCTTCTCCCGAATGGTCATCAGGTCCGCCAGCACCTGGCAGGGGTGGGCGAAGTCGGTGAGGCCGTTGATGACGGGGATGGTGGCGCACCGCGCCAAGGACTCCACTTCCTCCTGGGAGTAGGTGCGAATCATGATGCCGTCGCAGTAGCGGGAGAGCACGCGAGCGGTGTCCTCAATGGGTTCCCCCCGTCCAATCTGACTCTCCTTGCCGGAGAGAAACAGCGCATGTCCTCCCAGCTGATACATCCCCACCTCAAAGGAGACCCGAGTACGGGTGGAGTTCTTCTCAAAAATCATGGCCAGGGTCTTTCCCCGCAGCGCATCGTGGGGAATGCCATGCTTCTGGCTGTACTTCATCTGGTCGGCAGTATCCAAAATCTCCTTGATCTCCTCGCCGGTGAGATCCAGCAGCTTGAGCAAATCCTTCTTCACAAGTCTAACCTCCCTGAGAAATATGTCTCTTACACCTGGGACAGCACGTCCCGGAACACACTGAGCCCCTTGTCCATCTCCTCCTGGGTAATGAGCAGAGGGGGCAGGAAGCGCAGGCCCGTCCCAGCGGTGAGGGTCAGGAGACCGCCCACGTTGAGCTTGGCGCATAGTTCCTTGTTGCTGTACCCTTCCGCCACATCAATGCCGATCATCAGGCCCAAACCGCGGGTCTTGCCCAGACAGGGCAGGTTCATGTCCTCGATGCTCTGACGGATGTAGGCACCTTTCTCCTTGACCTGGGCGATGGCGACGTCATCCAACACATCCAGCACCGCGCACCCGGCAGCGGCGCTCACTGGGTTGCCGCCAAAGGTAGAGCCGTGGGTGCCGGGGCCCAGAATGCTGCGGCACTTCTCGCCCACCAAGAAGCCGCCCATGGGCAGACCACCGGCGATGCCCTTGGCAAAGGAACAGGCGTCGGGCTGGATGCCGTACTGCTGGTAGGCAAAGAGGGTGCCGGTACGGCCAATGCCTGTCTGCACCTCGTCCACCAGCAGTAGCCAGTCCCGCTTTTCACACAGCTGGGCCAGCTCTTTCACGAACTCCTGATCCATGGGGAGCACGCCGCCCTCTCCCTGCACCAGCTCCAGCAGCACCGCGCACACGTCGTGGCCCGCCACCTCCTGGATGGCCTCCATGGTGGGGTCGGCACTGCGGAACCCCTCGGTGAAGGGGAAGAAATACTGATGGAACACCTCCTGACCGTTGGCGGCCAGGGTGGTGATGGTGCGGCCGTGGAAGGAGCGGTTGAGGGTGATCACCGTCCCCCTTCCCTTTCCATACTTGTCAAAGGAATACTTCCGGGCCAGCTTGATGATGCCCTCGTTGCCCTCCGCCCCCGAGTTGCCGAAAAAGGCCGCCGCCATCCCAGATCGGGTGCACAGCTTCTGGGCCAACATGACATAGGGCTGGGTGTAGTACAGGTTGGAGGCGTGGCCCAGCTTGGCCGCCTGCATGGTCACCGCCGCCAGCCACTTGGGGTGGGCGGTGCCCAGGGACAAAACCCCGATGCCGGAGGCGAAGTCGATGTACTCCTTTCCTTCCAAGTCATACATCGTAGCCCCCAGCCCGTGATCCAAGGCAATGGGGTTGTGGCCATAGGTCTGAATCAGATATTGATGGTCCAGGTCCATCAGCTGTTGCGTGTTCATAGCTTCCTCCTTTATCGCACCAACATGGTGCCCGCCCCGTCATCCGAGAGCAATTCAATCAAAATGGAATGGGGGATGCGCCCGTCCAGAATGACGGTGGAGTGCACCCCCGAGCGCACGGCCTCCACCGAACAGTCGATTTTCGGAATCATACCGCCGGTGATAATCCCGTCTTTCACCAGGCCGGGGATCTCGGACACCCGCACAGAATGGAGGAGGGTACTCTCGTCCTTGGGGTCGCGCAGCAGGCCCCGCACGTCGGTGAGCAGCACCAGCTTCTCCGCCCCCAGAGCCACCGCCAGCTTGGCCGCGGCGGTGTCGGCGTTGATGTTATAGGCGGTGTCAGCGTCGGTGCCCAGGGCCACCGTAGACACCACCGGGATATATCCCTGTGCCAGGGCATCCTGCACCACCTTGGGGTTGACGTTGGTAATCTCCCCTACCAAACCATACTTTTCGTCCAGCTGCACCGCCTGGAACAGGTCGGCGTCCATGCCGCACAGGCCCAGGGCCTGGCCCCCCATCCGGTTGAGAGTGGCCACCAGGTCCTTGTTGACCTTGCCGCACAGCACCTGCTGCACCACGTCCATGGTCTCCACATCGGTGTAGCGTAGTCCATCCACAAATTTGCTCTCTTTGCCCAGACGCTGGAGCATCTGGTTGATCTCCGGGCCGCCCCCGTGAATCACCACCACATGGATGCCCACCAGGGAGAGAAGGATAATATCGGAAATCACCGCACAGCGCAGCTCCTGGGACACCATGGCGTTGCCGCCGTACTTGACCACAATGGTCTTGCCGCTGTACTTTTGAATGTAGGGCAGAGCCTCCGCCAGTACCTGGGCCCGGTCTGCCAGTGTATAAGCCATATCCAGCACCTTCATTTTCTTAGGAGCGATAGTCTCCATTGATTTTTACATACTCATAGGTCAAGTCACAGCCCCAGCAAGTGGCCTGGTCCTCTCCCTCGTGGAGGTTCACCGCAATGACCACCTCATCCTGGCTGAGAATCTTCTTGGCCAGATCCTCGTCAAAGTCCACTCCAGTGCCCTTCTGACACACCAGAATTTCTCCCTGAATGGAGGAGAAGGACACATCCACATACTCCGGGCGGAAGGGGGCCTTGGAGTAGCCCATGGCGCACAGCACCCGGCCCCAGTTGGCATCGGAGCCAAACATGGCGGCCTTCACCAGAGAGGACCCCACCACGGCCTTGGCCAGCCGCTCTGCGGTCTCCTCGTTGCGGGCCCCGGTCACGGTGCAGGTGATCAGGCGGCTGGCTCCCTCGCCGTCCGAGGCAATGGCACGGGCCATGGCCTCACACACCTGGTACAGGGCCTTGTAGAATACCGTATAGTCGTCGTCCTTCCACTCAATCTGAGCGTTGCCTGCCATGCCGTTGGCCAGCACCACGCACATGTCGTTGGTGGAGGTGTCTCCGTCCACGGTGACCCGGTTGAAGGTGCGGGGCACAATGTCGTGAAGGGCATCGGCGAGCATCTCAGAGGTGATGGCGCAGTCGGTGGTGATGAAGCACAGCATGGTGCCCATGTTGGGGTGAATCATGCCCGAGCCCTTGGCAATGGCGCCGATGGTCACCGGCTTGCCGCCGATGGTGACGGTGAGGGCCAGTTCCTTCTTCACCGTATCGGTGGTCATAATGGCGTGGGCGGCGGCGTCCGAGCCATCCTCCGACAGCCGCTCCACCACCTGGGGCATCCCCTTCTCAATAGCGGCAATGTTCAAGGTCTGTCCGATGACGCCGGTGGAGGCCACCACAAAGTCCTCCGCCTTAAGGCCGGTGGCAGAAGCGGCCAACTCACACATCTTCTCAGCGTTTTCGTGGCTCATGGGGGCGCAGGCGTTGGCGTTGCCGCTGTTTGCCACAATGCCCCGGCACACCCCGTCCTCCAAGTGGCCCATGGTCACATAGAGGGGAGCGGCCTTCACCCGGTTGAGGGTGTAGGTGGCCGCAGCGGTGCACTCGCAGTCAGACACAATCATGGCCAGGTCAGGCTTTCCCTTGGTGGAGGGCAAGGCAGACGTCACGTCACCGGCGTGGCTGGCCTTGACGCCGCAGTAAACCCCTGCGGCACGGAATCCTTTGGGGGCGGTGACACCGCCGGAAATCGTTTTCATATTCATTCTCCTTTATTTGCTGCGCTGGGCCACAAACTCCTCCATGGCTGCGATCTGCTGCTTCACCGACTCCTCGGAGGGGCCGCCGTACACGGTTCTGCCGTTGACGCAGGTTTTCAGCTGAAGGGCCTCGTACACATCCTCGTCAAACAGGGAGCAGATGGCCCGGAAGTCCTTCAAGGGCAGGGTGTCCAGGCTCTCCCCGGACTTGATACAGATGTTCACCAGACGGCCCACAATCATGTAGGCCTCCCGGAAGGGCATGCCCTTTTTCACCAGGTAGTCGGCGCAGTCCGTGGCGTTGATGAAGCCGCCGGAGGCGGCCCGGGCCATATTCTTGGGCCGCACCGACAGTGTGTTCAGCATGGCGGCAAACACCGGCACGCACAGCTCCACGGTGTCGATGGCGTCGAATACCGGCTCTTTGTCCTCCTGCATGTCCTTGTTATAGGCCAGGGGCAGGCCCTTCATGACAGTGAGCAGGGTGATGAGAGAGCCGTACACCCGGCCCGTCTTACCACGCACCAGCTCGGCCACGTCGGGGTTCTTCTTTTGGGGCATGATGGAGGAGCCGGTGGAGTAGGCGTCATCCAAATCCACAAACTTGAACTCCCAGGAGCACCACAGGATGATCTCCTCCGAGAACCGGGACAGGTGCATCATCAAAATGGACAGCGCGGAGAGCAGTTCAATGGCGTAGTCCCGGTCGGACACCGCATCCATGGAGTTGTCGCTGGGCTTGGCAAAGCCCAGGGCGGCAGCCGTCTGGAACCGATCCACGGGGTAGGTGGAGGTGGCCAGAGCGCCGGCACCCAAGGGGCACTCGTCCATACGCTCCAGGCAGTCCTCCAGTCTCGTCACATCCCGGCGCAGCATGTTGGCGTAGGCCATCATGTAGTGGCCGAAGGTGGTGGGCTGGGCCCGCTGCAAGTGGGTGTAGCCGGGCATGACGGTATGGATGTTGGCCTCTGCCTTTTTGATAAGTACCTTTTGCAAATCCACAATCATGTCGATGATGGTGGGAATCTGCTCTTTGACATAGAGCCGGAAGTCGGTGGCCACCTGGTCGTTGCGGCTGCGCCCGGTGTGCAGACGCTTGCCCGTCTGCCCAATGCGCTGGGTGAGAAGGGCCTCGATGTTCATGTGGATGTCCTCATTGTCCAGGGAGAACTCCACCTTTTCCTCCTCAATGTCCTCCAAAATGGCCTTGAGACCTTCCACGATCTTCTCCGCCTCATGCTCCTCAATGATGCCCTGTTTGCCCAGCATGGTGGCGTGGGCGATGGAGCCGCGGATGTCCTGCTCATAGAGGCGGGCATCAAAGGTGATGGAGGAGTTGAAGTCGTTGACCTGTGTATCCGTTTCCTTTTGGAACCGGCCTGCCCATAGTTTCATAATAACACAGCCTTTCGGAAATTTCTCGAAAATTCAAGGATTTTCTCTGGGTGCCGCTGGATTTTTCTAAATAGTCCGCGCGCAGGGGCAGCCAAGGCCGCCCCTGCGTGTGTGGAACTTATTTCAATTTACCCTGCTCCCGCAGCGCTTGCACGGTGTCGGGCAGACCCCACAGGTTGATGAAGCCGGTGGCGTCGTCCTGGTTGTAGTCGCTCTCCTCGAAGGTCACCAGGTTCTCGGAGTAGAGAGAACAGGGAGAGGTGACGGAGGAGGTGATGATGTTGCCCTTGTACAGCTTCAGCTTTACGGTGCCGGTGACGTATTCCTGGGTCTTGACGGCGAAGGCCTGGAGGGCCTCCCGCAAGGGGGTAAACCACTTGCCGTTGTAGATGAGGTCGGCAAAGTCGATGGACAGCTTCTGCTTCATGTGCTTGGTGTCCTTGTCAATGGTAATCATCTCCAGCACCTCGTGGGCCCGGTAGAGGATGGTGCCGCCGGGAGTCTCATACACGCCCCGGTCCTTCATGCCCACCAGACGGTTCTCCACGATGTCCAGCAGACCGATGCCGTTGGCCCCACCCAGGTCGTTGAGCTTGCGGATGATGTCACTGGCCTTCATCTTCTCCCCATCCACGGCTACGGGCCAGCCCTGTTCAAAGTCGATGGTCACATATGTAGCAGCGTCGGGGGCCATGGCGGGAGACACGCCCATCTCCAAAAAGCCAGGCTTGTCATACAGAGGCTCGTTGGCGGGGTCCTCCAGGTCCAGGCCCTCGTGGGACAGGTGCCACAGGTTCTTGTCCTTGGAGTAGTTGGTCTCCCGGCTGATCTTCAAGGGCACGTTGTGGGCCTCCGCGTAGGCAATCTCCTCTTCCCGGCCCTTGATGTCCCACTCCCGCCAGGGGGCGATAATCTTCATCTCGGGGGCAAACCGCTTGATGGCCAGCTCAAAACGCACCTGATCGTTGCCCTTGCCGGTGCAGCCGTGGCAGATGGCGTCCGCCCCCTCCGCCTTGGCGATCTCCACCAGACGCTTGGCGATGATGGGACGGGCAAAGGCGGTGCCCAGCAAATAATCTTCATACTTGGCTCCCATCATCATGGAGGGGATGATGACGTCGTCCACCATCTCATCGGTGAGATCCTCCACATACAGCTTGGAAGCGCCGGTTTTGATGGCCTTCTCCTCCAGGCCGTCCAACTCGGTGCCCTGGCCCACGTCACCGGACACGGCAATGATCTCGGGGTTTCCGTAGTTCTCCTTCAGCCAGGGGATGATGATGGATGTATCCAAGCCGCCGGAATAGGCCAGCACTACCTTTTTCACTTCTGCCATGGTTGCATTCCTCCAATGGTTTTTTCTATCTCAGTGAAGTCAAGTATACCCCTTTTCCTTTCAGAATGCAACCCCCTATTTTGCATAAGTATTCAATCTTTCCCGCAATTCTATAAGTAATATTCCACAACATCCGATATTATTCATCTTGTATTGTATATTCATTCATATATGCACACAGAGCCGCCTGCAAAAGCAGGCGGCTCCAGCCGTTTTATACCTGTTTCTTTTCCCGGTGGAGTACCAGCTGCTCCTCCTGGACTCCAAGACAGAGCACATCCCCCCGCTCCAGTTTGTTGGATAAGAGCATCTGGGCCGCCGGTTCCTCCACCCTCCGGCGCACAGCCCGGCGGATGGGCCGGGCTCCCTGATCCCGCTCCTGCTCCTGGATGGGGGTGGCCAGCAGAGACACCGCCTGCTCGTCCGCCTTCAGCCCTACCCCCAGGGCGGCCAGCCGACCCTCCAGGCCGCCCAGCAGCCGACCGGCGATGCGCTCCAAGTGAGGCTGGTCCAGGCGGTGGAAGAACACCACCTCGTCCAGGCGGTTGAGAAACTCCGGGGGAAATTGCCGGCGGAGCTCCTCCATCACGGCCTTGGTGCGGTGGGCATCCAAGTCCCCGCCTGCAAAGCCCATGGGCGGGGTGTGGCTGACCATGTGGCGTGCCCCCACGTTGGAGGTCATCACCACCACGGTGTTGCGGAAGTCCGCCTTGCGGCCCAGGCCATCGGTGAGCACCCCATCCTCCATCACCTGGAGGAGAATGTTGTGCAGGTCGGTGTGGGCTTTCTCCAACTCGTCAAAGAGCACCACCGACCAGGGGCGGCGGCGCACCCGCTCGGTGAGCTGCCCCCCCTCCTCGTGGCCCACATAGCCAGGGGGTGCTCCCACCAGCCGGGACACGCTGTGTTTTTCCATATACTCTGACATATCAAAGCGGATGATGGCCTCCTCACTGCCAAAGAGGGCCGCTGCCAACGCCCGGCACAGTTCCGTTTTGCCCACGCCGGTGGGGCCGAGAAAGAGAAACACCCCTACCGGGCGGTTGGGTTCTTTCAGGCCCACCCGGCTGCGGCGAATGGCAGCGGCCACCGCCGTCACGGCCTGATCCTGGCCCACCACCCGGGTACGCAGTTCCTCTTCCAACTCCAGCAGCCGCCGCGCCTCGCCTTTGGTCACCGTCTCCACCGGAATTCCCGTCCACTGGGCCACCACCGCCGCAATGTGCTCCCGCTCCAGCCGCTGCTGGCAAACCAGCTGCTTACGGGACATCTTTTTCTCCAATTCCCGGCGAAAATCCCACTCCGCATCCCGGAGCATGGCCGCCCGCTCGTAGTCCTGCTCCGCGGCGGCGGCCCGCCGCTCCTGCGCGGCCTGCTCAATGCGCCCCATCAGCCCCCGCAGGGAATGGGGCACCTCCCCCTGCATCCGCAGCTTGGCCGCGCCCTCGTCCATAAGGTCAATGGCCTTGTCCGGCAGAAAGCGGTCGGGGAGATACCGCCGGGACAGCTCCACCGCTGCCTCCAGGGCTTCATCGGTAATGACGATACCGTGGTGGGCCTCATACCTGGGCCGGATGCCCTTGAGAATATCCAAGGTCTGCGCTTCGGTGGGTTCCCCCACCCGCACAGGCTGAAAACGACGCTCCAGGGCCGAGTCCTTCTCAATATACTTGCGGTACTCCTCCAGGGTGGTGGCGCCTACCACCTGGATTTCCCCCCGGCCCAGGGCGGGCTTGAGGATGTTGGCCGCATCAATGGCCCCTTCCGCCGACCCCGCCCCCACGATGTTGTGCAGCTCGTCCAGGAACAAGATGACATTTCCCGCCCGGTGTACCTCCCCTACAATCTGGTTGACTCGGTCTTCAAACTCCCCCCGATATTTGGTACCCGCCACCATGGATACCAGATCCAGAGACAACAGCCGTTTCCCCTGCAACGTGGGCGGCACTTGTCCGCTGGCCATGCGCATGGCCAGCCCCTCCGCCACCGCCGTTTTCCCCACCCCTGGTTCGCCCACCAGGGCAGGGTTATTCTTGGTGCGCCGGGATAAAATCTGCACCACCCGGCCCACCTCTTCGTCCCGGCCAATGAGGGGGTCCAGACTCCCCATGGCTGCCATACGGGTGAGATCCCGGGAATAGCGATCGGTGAGCCGGGTCTCTCCACCCTCCCGCACCCGTGCCCGTTCAGACCGGGCCGCCTGGAGCTCGCCGCCCCACCCCGCTCCTTCCCGGGGCAGTCCGCCCTTTTTGTCCATTGCGGGACAATCCTTCCATTCCTTGCTGTCTTCCATGGAATCCCTCCTGTCATCACTCCAATCATGGGTTGATTTTCTCCAGTTTATACCCATCCACCCAGGTTTTTTCTCCGCCTCTATTTCTTGAAATTCCTTATTGCTTTTTTCGCCAGTTATGCTACAATGAGAGTGGTTCTAACTCTAAAGATGGAGGTGTATTTTACATGGCACATGCAATCAACGACACCTGCGTGTCCTGCGGCGCTTGTGAGTCTACCTGCCCCGTGGGCGCTATCTCCATGGGCGACGATCACATGCAGATCGACGCTGGCAGCTGCATCGACTGCGGCTCCTGCGCTGGCGTTTGCCCCGTGGGCGCCATTGCTCCCGCTGACTAATCAAGTCTGCCAAAAGAGGCCGCACAGCCAAGGCTGTGCGGCCTCTTTGCGTTTTGCGCAGAGAAGAACGGCCTGGAATTTCTAACGAAATTCCAGGCCGTTTCAACCTCAATGGGATTTCTTACTTTTGTGCCTTGCGGCGAGTCACGGTCAGCACCACCACACCGGCCATGGCACACGCCAAAGTGGCCATGGGGATGAACAGGTTGTGGGTGTCGCCAGTATCGGGAATGGAGGAGTTGGAGTTACCGCCTCCCACGTTGGAACCGCCGCCGTTACCGCTTCCCTGCGAAGAGCCACCGCTGTTGCCGCCTCCCTGAGAGGAGCCGCCATTGTCACCGCCGGGGGTGGGATTCGTCTCCACCTTGGTCCACTTGGCAAACAGGGTCAGGTCGCCGGTCACAGGGGTGGCAAAGTCGTAAGCCTGGGTCCCCTCTGCATCCAGATACCAGCCGTCGAAGGTGTAACCCTCTCGCACGGGGTCCTGAGGCCGGATGACCCGGTTGCCCTGGGCCACCTCCACCAGACTGAGGATGTTGCCCGTGTCGTCCACAAACTTCACCTGGTACATGTTTCCGGTGACGCGCACCACGCAGTAGCTGGTCACCTGGTTGTCGGCTACGCTCTCCACCTTGAGGTAGGCATAACCCTCCTTGTGGGCGGTAATCACACCATTTTCGTCCACGCTGGCCACTTCAGGATCGAAGCTGACATAGCGCACCTGAGCGTCTTCTGCCAGAGTGGGCTCGGGGCTGAGGGTGGCGGTGAGCGTCTGCGTCTGGCCAGCCTCCAGGTTCACGCTGTGGGTATTGAGGTTCAGGGTATCCGCCAGCACAGCCTCGCTCACCACAGCGAAGTTCACCGAGTACTTGCCATCCTTGGTGGTGGCGGTGATGTAGCTCACACCGGGCTGTGTGGGGGTGTACAGAGCGGCGTTGATTTCCTGTCCCCACTCGTCCTGGGCGGTGCCCAAGGTCAGCTCGCCATTTCCTTCGGTGATCGTCCAGTCAAAGGGACCATACAGAGAATCGGGACGAGTGTACACTTCTCCGGACATGGTTCCGGCAGCGGTACCAGGGGCAGACACACCTTCCGCCTTGATCACCAGCTGATTGTCCGCGCCGGAGGGAGCGTAGTAGAGTTGAATCTCGCCGGTTTCGGGGTTGTAATCATAGGCATGATACCAGCTGTAGTTGACAATCTCCACCTCGTGTCCATCGGTGTAACGGGTATACAGGTGAATATCTTCGGGCAGTGTGTAGTCGGCATCGTTGACCAGGGTAGCGGTATAGCTTCCGTTGACGTAGTAGAAGTCGGGGCCGTCCAGCTGCAAACCGGTGAGCTCGGTCACCACATCGCTGGTCTCGTGCAGCTTGCTCTGGCGGTAACGGGCCACCAGCTCAGCAGTCTCGCCCTGCTGGACGTACACCACCTGGTCCCCCATATCCAAGTCAGAGATCAAATCATCCTGGTCGTCAGTGGTGTAGATGTCGTCCCAGTTGATGTCCATGGAGCGAGTGACTCCGTTGAGGCTCACATCCAGTCGGCCGTTACCCTCGGGCAGCTCCAGCCCCTCCTGAGAGGTAGACACCGTGAGGTAGAGCACACCGGTGAGGCCGTCGCTGCTATATTGGTCAACATCAATGAGGCCCTCTGCATAGTTCTCGACGTAGTTGTCATCTTCCCACACCGTCCACTTGATCTCGGACAGGTCCACATTGGCAGGCTGGAGGTTCTCCACCTTCACCACCACCTGGCCGTCGGGCTTGAGGCCGTCAAAGCTGGCAATGGACAGGTCAAAGTTCTCCACCGCGGTGGGGATCTCCTCCACCGCCACCACACAGGTGGCGCTGGCAGTGCCCTTGGCCACCGTAATCACGGTCTGGCCAGCGGCCACAGCGGTCACCTTTCCAAATTCGTCGATGGTGGCCACCGCAGGATTGCTGGAAGTGCGGGTGATTGCGCCATCCTGGCCGCTGTTGTCAATGACACTCAGATTGAAGGTGCTGCCGGGATGGAGCAGAGCAGAAGTCTGAGACAGCACCAGACCCTGAGTGGAGTCCACCGTGATGGCATAGCTGCGGTCATTGGCGCCATAGTCGCCGCAGGACACCAGCACATTGCCATTCCACTGGTAATCGAAGACTTTGTCTTCCCCTTCAAAGTTCTGGTTGTTGCGGACATACTCCGTGACGTCGGCGGTGAAGGTCCACTCCTTCACTCCAGCATCATAGATGTTTTCCAACAGGAAGGGGTTGATGCTATCCAAGCCAACCTCAGTCTGGCTGGGATCGCCATATCCCTCCTTGTAAGAGCGGGTCACATAGGGAACAATCTCAATGGAGGCCAGAACACCGTCCTCATCGTGCACGGTACCGGTCATGTAGGTGCGTCCGTTCTCCTCGTAGATGGAGACCGTGTTGTTCTCCAACTCAGGAGCCACAGTATCCACGGTGATGGGGAAGGAGATCACGTCGCCGGTCATATCCATCTCGTGACCGTTGAAGGTGGGAGTCAGCTCCCCGGCGGCCACGGCGTCGAAGTTGGTGATGTCATAGCCCACATCTTCGTTGTACACCTTGTCGCCGTAGTCACCATCGCCGTAGGCAATGATCTCATAGTTGCACTTGGTGCCACTGGGCAGCACGTTGCCCTTCATGTCAGTGCCGTCCCACACGGGGATGAGTCCATAGTACATGGCACTCAGAGGCACAGGCACACCATAGGAGGCGTTGAACAGGGTGCGGGTGATGTAAGAGTTCCAGTCGGCAAAGTACACCTCACCGGTCTCGGCATCGGTGACCCGCACCACCACTACCTTGGCGTCACGGAGCTGATAGAGGATGTAGTCGTCTACTCGATCAAAATACTCGTCGCCGTTGGGGGAGATGGTGATGTTCTCCTGGTGGTAGGTATTCTGGTTGGTAACTGCCGCCGAGTCAAAGGGGTTCTGGCCCAGGTTCATGTAGCCGATGAGTTCCCCAGAGTCCCAGTTTACAATGGTGCTGCCCAACAGGGACACGCCCCAGGTGCTCTCGTTGTTGTTGACATTCTCGCCGTCGGCGGCCTCATCCAGCCAGGTGCCGTTGTCAAAGATGGGGGCGGCGGTCCAGTCGCCATAGTAGGCCAGCATGGGCAGGCCCAGAGTGGGAGCCACTTCGGCCACATCAGTGAGGATGACAAAGCCCTCCACATACACGCCGTTTTCAAACAGCTTGTCCAGCTGAGCCTTTTCATCTGCGGTGAGGGTGACGGTCTTAGAGAAGCTGGTGGTTTGACCAGCCTCCACGGTCACCTGGCCCAGGTCCACAGTCTTGATGACCACATCCTGGTGGAGCATGGTGTCACGCTCACCCCAGTCACTGGTCACGGTCTCGGTGCCGGGACGCATCAGGGTGATGGACACGTTGTAGGTCACGGCCTTGTCGGAGATGTTGTGCACATCAAAAGCGATGTCGTAGCTGCCGGTGCGGTCGGGATCGTCCTTCAGCTCCAGCTTGCCCACATTCTGCCCCTCTACGGTGATGTAGGCGGGGGTGGTCACCGCAGCGTTGGCGTTGACCAGACCGGCGCCCTGCTGGCGGGGGGAGTAGTACACACCGTTGGTGTCTTTCTGAGGCACAGCGGTGCTCACCAGCAGCTGGCTGACCAGCTGACCCACACCGTGGGCATCCAGATTTTCAAACTTCTTCTGGGCCTGGACATACTGGCGAACCAGAGCGGCAATACCGGTCATGTGAGGGGCGGCCATGGAGGTACCGCTCATCATGCCATAGCTGCCGGTGTAGCCCTTGTCCTCGGTATTCACCTGATCGATGATGGTGGACCAGATGTTGCCGCCGGGGGCGGTGATCTCAGGCTTCAGCTCCAGGCTGGGGCCTGCGCCCCAGGAGGAGAAGGTGGAAATCTGCCCGTCGGTGGGATTGGCCACCGCCTTGTCCTCATCGGGCACCACAATGTTGACAGACTGGCCAGCCTTCAGGGCGGCCTCCATAGCCGCGCCATCCTGACCGTTGATAAAGGCACTGGACAGGCTGGTGTTCTCCACGCTCATGTTGATAAGCTCGGTGGCGTTGGGATCGCTGTCATACACCAGCACACCCAGGATGCCCTTCATCTCCCCGTGTACCACGGTAGAGAAAGGCTGAGCGTTGGTTACCTTGTCGGCAAAGGACAGCTCGCCGCGCTTGACCAGAGCAAAACCAGTCTTGCCGTTGGGGTTGGTGTACTCGTTGTACCAACCCACGTTGTTGTAGTCCTCCCAGGTACCGGTGCCCTCCACCAAATAGACGGGATAGCTCTCGCCATTGGCAAAGGTGGCCTTCATCGCCACCGTCCAGGGATCGGTGTAGGGCATTTCACGCGTCTCCCCGTCCGCATTGGTCCACTCCAGGTAAGACTGCACCTGAATGGCATTCTCCAGAGAGGCCACACCCAGGTTGGAGTCGTAGATGGCCGGAGAGGACATCATAGAGGTATCCACATTGGAAGTCAGGGGGTTGTCGCCGTAGTGATTGCTGGCAGAGGAATAGCTGCTGTTGCCAGCGGAAGTCATCAGCACAATGCCAGCCTCTTCAATCTTGGCATACAGATCGTTCTGCATGGTGTCGTCATCGGAAAAACCGTTGTCCGAGCCCAAGCTCAGGTTGATGACGTCAGCGCCCAGCTTCAGGGTGTCCTCCAGAGCATTGAGGGTCACAGACTCCTGGGCACCCCCGTCCACATCGGGGAACACCTTCATCATCATGATCTGAGCGTCGGGAGCAATGCCGGAGAAGATAACCTCTCCCTCACTGGTCTGCGCATAGCCGGCGATGGTGCCGGAGACATGGGTGCCGTGGTCGCTGGAGGTGGGCTGCACATTGATGTCGCCGTCCGCGTAGTCACAGGCATAGGGCACCTTGGAGTTTTTGTACAGGGCGTTGTAGTCCCACACAATCATGCCGCCGTCTGCGCCCGTGGTGGAGTTGAGCTGGTTGTTCTTCAGGAACTCAGCCAGGCTGTCGGAAGTGTAGCGCAGATCCCAGCCGTTCTCCTTGTCGTTGGGGTCATTCTTAAAGGAGTTGTCGGTGAACGCCTCGTGGACACGCACCACGCCACGGCCCTCGCTGCCATCTGCGTTCTGGGTGATGCCCCACTTCAAATCCAGACCGGTGTCCAGCACAGCCACCAGCATACCCTGGCCGGTGTAACCCTGGCTCCACACCTCGGACACACCCACCTTGTCGTAGCTGTACTGATACCAGGCCTTGTCCCCAGTCTCCGTGCTGCTGGTCTCTTCCGGACGGTCATAGACATGCTCCACATAAGCACGCTTGACTCCATCCAGGTTGCGGATGTCGTTGAGTTTTCCGTAGGGCACACGGATGGCTACCGCATTGACCAGAGTTGCCCATTGGCCTACAATGGTACCAGCGGGAGCATCCTCCTCGTCCGACATGGTGGCCACTGCGGGAACCTCCGCCAGTGCCGCCACCTGGTCGATGGTGCTCTGCTGCTCTTCCAGCAGCTGTGTCTCGGTCTGCTGAGCATCCTCAGTAGCCAGGAACTCCGACACCGCCTGTCCAGCACTGGTGCCGTCGTCCAGGTTGGCATAGCTGCTGACCTGGTAGTAGTCCATCACAGCAGGAGCCTCCAGCTCCACCATGACGGTGACCACCTCGTCGTCCTCATAGATCTGGCGGGTCTCATCCTGGGCGGAGTTACTCTCCACGCGGGACGGGGCCTCCACTTCCTGGGCCTGGACCTGCCGCCCTTGGTTTTCCTCGTCCACAGCCAAAGCTGTGCCGGGAATGGCAGCCACCAGGACCATAACGGAAAGCAGTCCCGCCATGCATCGCTTCATTCTATCCATGGTTCTTCTCCCTTCTGTCTATTGTCCACATATTCCCCATTGCTCGAAACCCCATACCATGTTATCATATGTACATCGTTCATTTCGTCACACAGAGATATGTCATATCCGGAATGATACCTCCCGCGTGGCGATTTGTCAAGTTAAATCAAAAAATTATTCGCAGCTTGTTTGCCCAGTTCCAAAAAAGTAAGAACAGGGGGTTTTCCGCTGCACCAGAAAGGAATTCTACCATGAACCACAACCATCACTTAGACCTTCTTTTGGAGGGCATGGCCTACTTTGGGCGGCGTGCCTGCGGTAAAACCTGGGGGTATGTGGAGCAACGCATTCTCCAGCGCAAGATCCTGCCCAGTCCTGTCTTGTGTCAGGTTTTGGAACAGCTCAAAGCCCTCACCACCCAGCTGGATCAGGTCTCCACCGCTGAGGACAAAGAGATCCAGGAGCTTTTTGGAAATTTAGAGGGGTTCCCCTACAATACCATCGGCTCCAGCTCCCGAGCCTTTTTTCTGCTCTATCCCCTGCTGGATGATCTCCAAGGTGATGTCGCATCCTTTCCTCCATGTATCTCCAAATTAGATCGGGATCAGGTGGCATGGGGGATTGCCAGCATTTTCGAGGATGATGTCCCCTCCCACAGGAGATTAGGCCCTCAGGCCTTTTCCGACCTGATTCTGGGCCTGTCCGCGCCCGATTCCACCAAGGTGGCTCTTTTGGAGCTGGCGCGGGACTACAAGAACATTGGGGAAAGGGCCATTCGATGCCTGGCCCCTGTGGTGACGCACTTGGAGCAGCACCGGGAGGAATTGGAGCAGCTCGCCGCCCCCTATCTCCAGCAGTGCGCCCCCATGTCTCCCCTGGAATTTTTCACCCAGCTCTCCCACCTGCGCCCTGACCCGGACACCACCTATACCCTGCGCCCCTTTCTCTTAGGGGCGGACACCAACCTGACCTTTGATGTGGCACCCGGACAGGTGCGTGTTTACGGCGGCATTCTCCGGGGTGAGTTGATGGAATTGGTCAGCGGGCGCACCTCCGCCCAAGAGCGGGTGTGCGAAATCTACCGGCTGTTGGGAGACAACACGCGCTTTGACATTCTCTGCTACCTGCGGGGTCGCACGGCCTACGTCCAGGAACTGTCCTCCCGCTTCTCCCTGAGCCGAAACACCATCCACCACCACATGAACAAGCTGGCTGACTGCGGCCTGGTGCAGTGCACCATCCGGGGCAACCGCACCTTCTATACTCTGGATGAGGAGATGGTTCAGCAGTTCTTGGAGCGACAAGCCTCCCTGTTCGGAAAAAAATAAAAAGAAACAAAACATGGCGGCTATCGCAGAGCGATAGCCGCCATGTTTTGTTTCTTCATGTTAGAAAAGTCCCGTAATCACGCCGTTCTCGTCCACGTCAATCTTCTCCGCGGCAGGTACCTTGGGCAAGCCGGGCATGGTCATAATGTCCCCGGTCTGCACCACCACAAAGCCCGCACCGGCCGAACACTTCACCTTGGACACGGTGATGGTAAAGCCCTCAGGCCGGCCCAGCTGGGTGGCGTCATCGGAGAGGGAATATTGAGTCTTGGCCATACACACGGGCAGCTTGTCCAGGCCCATGGCCTCCAGACGGGCCAACTCCTTGGCGGCGGCAGTGGTGTAGTGCACTCCGGCCCCGCCGTAGACTTTCTCCACAATGGCCTGGATCTTGTCCTTCAAGGGCATGTCCAGGTCATAGGCATAGTGGAAGTCACGGGGCTGGTCACACAGGCGCAGAACCTCTTGGGCCAGCTCCAGGCCGCCCTCGCCGCCTTTGCCCCACACCTCGGACAAGGCCACGTTGACCCCCAGCTCCTGGCAGCGGGTACGGATCAGGTCCAGTTCGGCCTCCGAGTCGCTGACAAAGCGGTTGATGGCCACCACAGCGGGCAGGCCAAACACCTTTGTGATGTTCTCCACGTGCTTGAGCAGGTTGGGCAGGCCCCGCTCCAGGGCCTCCACATTTTCTGTGCCCAACTCGGTCTTGGGCACCCCGCCGTTGTACTTCAAGGCCTTGACCGTGGCCACAATCACCACGGCATCGGGCACCAGACCGGCAGCCCGGCACTTGATGTCCAAAAACTTCTCGGCCCCCAGGTCGGCGCCGAAGCCCGCCTCGGTGACCACATAGTCCGCCAGTTTCAGCGCGGTATCGGTGGCAGAGATGGAGTTGCAGCCGTGGGCGATGTTGGCAAAGGGGCCGCCGTGGACCAGGGCGGGAGTGTGCTCCAGGGTCTGCACCAGATTGGGCTTGATGGCATCCTTCAGAAGGGCAGCCATAGCCCCCTGGGCCTTCAAGTCGGCGGCAGTCACCGGCTTGTCATCGTAGGTGTAGCCCACAATCATCCGGCCCAGCCGCTCTTTCAGATCGGAAAGGCCAGTAGCCAGACACAGCACAGCCATGATCTCACTGGCCACGGTGATGTCGAACCCGTCCTCCCGGGGCACCCCCTGCATCCGGCCACCCAAGCCGTCCACAATGTTGCGCAGCTGGCGGTCGTTCATATCCACGCACCGCCGCCAAGTGATCTTTTTGACGTCAATACCCAGGGCGTTGCCCTGCTGAATGTGGTTGTCCAACATGGCGGCCAGCAGGTTGTTGGCCGCTCCAATGGCGTGGAAGTCGCCGGTGAAGTGCAGGTTGATGTCCTCCATGGGCACCACCTGGGCGTAGCCGCCGCCGGCGGCTCCCCCCTTCACCCCGAACACGGGGCCCAGGGAGGGCTCACGCAGGCAGAGCATGGCGTTTTTCTCCAGACGGCGCAGGGCATCGGCCAGACCCACGGAGGTGGTGGTCTTACCCTCACCGGCAGGGGTGGGGTTGATGGCGGTAACCAGAATCAGCTTGCCCTTCCGAGGCACACTGCGCAGCGGGGTGATGTCAATTTTGGCCTTGACCTTGCCGTAATACTCCAGCAAGCTCTCGTCGATGCCAGCCTGAGCCGCCACCTGACCAATGGGAAGCATCTGGGCCTCCTGGGCGATTTGAATGTCTGTTTTCATCTTCCATGCTCCTTCCTGCGCCACAAAAACAAAAAGGGCGCACCTATCCAAAGTGCGCCCAGACGGTCGGCAATACGGCGCACCAAAACGCCGGCTGTACTCCATGTGGTCACTCCACTTCCGTCAGTCATACAGCGTTTTTATCTTACCATGTTCCGCCCTACACCGTCAAGGGCATTTTCCCCTCTTGATCCCCAGGCAGCCACAGGCTTTCCCTGGACATTACAGAGCGTTATCCACAACTTCCACAAAGTTTTCCACAGCCTTAACACGTTGCTGTGCAAGGGTTTCCAGCTTTCCCCCAATATTACCCAGAGCCGCAAACGCTAGTTTTCTATTGTACTAAAGCATGGTCTTCAGGATAAAGAGCCCCCCTGCTATACGGGGATTTGGGTGGATTGTGCTGGAAAAAAGACTGGCCTCCCAAATGGGAAGCCAGTCTAAAAAAGGTGTTATGTTAGGCCTTGTCCGCCTTGAACTTGGCAATGGCCTCGGTGAGCATGGGGCCGACCTTGAACAGGTCGCCGGTGATGCCATAGGTCGCCACATCGAAGATGGGGGCGTTGGCATTCTTGTTCACGGCGATGATGCACTCCGCGTCCTGCATACCGGACACATGCTGAATGGCACCGGAAATGCCCAGAGCCACATAGATCTTGGGGTGAACGGTCTTACCGGTCTGACCAACCTGGTGGTCCACACCGATGTAGCCGTCATCCACCACGGCACGGGAGGCGCCAACCACGCCGCCCAGGACGTTGGCCAGCTCCTCAGCGATCTCCAGACCGCGCTTGGGATCGGCACTGATGCCGCGGCCCACGGACACCACCACGTCGGCACCGATGAGATCCACGGCCTTCTTGGCGGACTTGACGATCTCCACCAGATCCACATGGATGTCTTCCTTGGTCAGCTGCACGTCCACCTTCTCCAGGATGGTCTTAGCGGCGGTCTCCTCGTTGTAGGCCTGGGTCTGCATGACGCCGGGGCGCACGGTGGACATCTGAGGACGATAGTCGGGGCACACGATGGTGGCCATCAGGTGGCCGCCAAAGGCGGGACGGGTCATCTTCAGATTGGTGTTCTCCTCAAACTTGGTGTTGTCCACATCAATGGTAGAGGTGGTCTTGAGGAAGGCCTTGTACTTCTCCACATCCACGTCCATGTGGGTGCAGTCAGCGGTCAGGCCGGTCTTGAGGCGGGCAGCCACACGAGGGCCCAGGTCACGACCGATGTTGGTGGCACCGATGAGGAAGATCTCGGGCTTCTTCTCCTCCACCAGGTCGCAGATGACCTTGGTGTAGGCATCGGTGGTGTAGTCCTTCAGCAGGGGGTGATCGCAGATGTACACACGGTCAGCGCCGTAGCCGCCCAGAGCCTTGGCGTAGGTCTCGTTGACCTCGTGGCCCAGCAGCACGCCGCACAGCTCCACGCCCAGATCGTTGGCCAGCTTGCGGCCCTCACTGAGCAGCTGGTAGCCGGTGCTCAGGATGACGCCGTCGCGCTGCTCGCAGAATACCCACACGCCCTTGAAGGCGGCGGTGTCTTTACTATTGAAAGCCATAATTCAGTGCTCCTTCCCTTAAATGATGTGCTTCTCGCCCAGAATGGACACCAGCTGCTCGCAGGTAGCCTTGTCGGCGCCCTCCAGCATGGTGCCAGCGCCCTTGACGGGGGGAGAGAAGGACTTGTACACCTGAGTGGGAGAGCCCTTCAGGCCGACAGTCTCCAGCTCCACCATGGGATCGTCCACCAGAGCGTTGAAGTCCAGCACGGTGTAGGGCTTGGAATAGCAATCCATGATGCCAGCCACACGCATGTAACGGGGAGTGTTCAGCTCCTTGATGCAGGTCAGCAGGCAGGGGGTCTGCACCTTGATGGTCATGTAGCCATCCTCCAGCTCGCGGCGAACGGTGAGCTGGCCGTCGGTGTAGTCGATGCCGGTGACATAGGTGACCTGGGGAATGCCCAGCTTCTCAGCGATCTGGGGACCGACCTGAGCGGTGTCACCGTCGATGGCCTGACGGCCACAGAACACGATGTCGCCCTCTTCCACGCCGATCTTGCGGATGGCAGCGGTCAGAGTGGTGGAGGTGGCGAAGGTATCAGCGCCACCGAACTCACGGGCGGACACCAGCACGGCCTCGTCAGCGCCCATAGCCAGGCACTCACGCAGCATGGACTCCGTGGGAGGGGGACCCATGGAGATGACAACCACCTTGGTGTCGGGGTTCTTATCCTTGATCTGGAGGGCGGCCTCCAGAGCGTTCATATCATCGGGGTTGGAGATGGTGGCCATAGCGGCACGGTCCATGGTGCCGTCAGCCTTCACAGCAACCTTGCCGGAGGTGTCGGGCACCTGCTTGACACAGACAATGATTTTCATAATGCGCTCTTCCTCCTCAATTACTTAATGCCCAGGTTGGCAGCGATAACCATACGCTGAACCTCGGAAGTACCCTCGTAGATCTCGGTGATCTTGGCGTCACGCATCATGCGCTCCACGGGGTAATCACGGGTGTAGCCGTAGCCACCGAACAGCTGAACGGCACGACGGGTCACGTCGCTGGCAGCCTCAGCAGCGAAGAGCTTGGCCATGGCGGCGTCCATGGTGTACTTCTCGCCAGCCTGCTTCTTGGCAGCGGCGGAGTAGACCAGGAACTGAGCGGCCTGCATCTTGGTGTGCATCTCAGCCAGCTGGAACTGGGTGTTCTGGAACTGGGAAATGCGGCGACCGAACTGCACGCGCTCCTTGGTGTAGTTGATGGCCTCTTCCACGGCGCCCTCGCCCAGACCCAGAGCCTGAGCAGCGATGCCGATACGGCCGCCGTCCAGGGTCTTCATGGCGATGGCGAAGCCCTTGCCCTGCTTGCCCAGCAGACGGTCCTTGGGAATGACGCAATCCTCGAAAATCAGCTCGCAGGTGGAGGAGCCGCGGATACCCATCTTCTTCTCGTGCTTACCAACCTTGAAGCCGGGATCGGTGCGCTCCACGATGAAAGCGGAGATCTCCTTGCTCTTGCGGCCGCGCTTGTCCAGCACGGTGCCGGTGACGGCGAAGATGACGAACACGTTGGCGAAGCCAGCGTTAGTGATGAAGATCTTGGAGCCGTTGATGATCCAGTTCTCACCGGACTCATCCAGCACGGCGGTGGTCTGCTGACCCTGAGCGTCGGTACCAGCGCCGGGCTCGGTCAGACCGAAGGCACCCAGCCACTCGCCGGAGCACAGCTTGGGCAGATACTTCATCTTCTGCTCCTCGGTGCCGTTCTCGTAGATGGGAGCGCAGCACAGGCTGGTGTGAGCGGACACGATAACACCGGTGGTGCCGCAGACCTTGGACAGCTCCTCCACGGCCATGGCGTAGCTCACCACGTCGGCGCCAGCGCCGCCGTACTTCTTGGGAAAGTAGATGCCCATCATGCCCAGCTCAGCCATCTTCTTGACGGTGTTCTCGGGGAACATCTCCTCCTCGTCCACCATGGCAGCCAGAGGCTTGACCTCGTTCTCCGCAAACTCACGGAACAGCTTGCGCATCATTTCTTGTTCTTTGGACAGTTTGAAATCCATGGAATGTTTCCTCCTTATCAGTATGAGACCGGGGGGTGGCATTGCCGCCCCCCGGATGGGAGCAAATTATTTCTTGGTGTAGTCAAAGAAGCCCTTGCCGGTCTTGCGGCCCAGGTGGCCAGCGCGCACCATCTTGCGCATCAGCAGGGAGGCGCGGTACTTGGGATCGTGGGTCTCATTGTACAGAGTGTCCATGATGGCCAGGCACACGTCCAGACCAACCAGATCGCCCAGAGCCAGGGGGGCCCATGGGGTGGTTGGCGCCCAGCTTCATGGCGGTGTCCACGCCCTCCACGCTGGCTACGCCGGTGTACACCAGGTCGCAGGCCTCGTTGATCATGGGGATCAGAATCTTGTTGACCACAAAGCCGGGGGCCTCGTTGACCTCCACAGGCTCCTTGCCGATGGCCTTGGACAGCTCCACGATGGCGGCGCAGGTCTCGTCGGAGGTGTGGGCGCCCCGGATGACCTCTACCAGCTTCATGACGGTGGCGGGGTTGAAGAAGTGCATGCCGATGAACTTGTCGGGACGCTGGGTGGCCGCGGCGATGGCGGTGATGGAGATGGAAGAGGTGTTGGAGGCCAGGATGGTCTCCGGCTTGCAAATCTTGTCCAGCTGGGCGAAGATGTCCTTCTTGATGTCCAGGTTCTCGATGGCGGCCTCCACCACCAGATCGGCATCGGCGGCCAGGTTCAGATCGGTGGTGAAGGTCATCTTGTCGGTGATGGCCTTCTTGCCGGCCTCGTCCATCTTGCCCTTGGCAACCAGCTTGTCCAGGCCCTTGTTCAGGCGAGCCTCGCTGGCCTGGATGATCTCATCGCTGATGTCGCGCACCACCACATCATAGCCGCTGCGGGCAAACACCTGGGCGATGTCCAGGCCCATGGTGCCGCCGCCGATCACAACAATCTTTTTCATCATCGTTTTCCTCCCTCTCACCGATTTGTGAAATGTTTTTCCTGACGCTTCTCCAGGAATGCCCCCATGCCCTCGTCCTTGTCGGCGGTGCCGCAGCAGACGCCGAAGGCCTCGGCCTCAAAGGCGGAGCCGGTGTTGATGTCGGTCTGCATGCCCATGCGGATGCACCGCTTGGACTCCTGCACCGCGATCTGGGCGTTGGCGCAGATAGCCTCGGCCAGCTCGATGGCCTTAGGCATCAGCTCCTCGGCGGGATAGACCTCGCTGACCAGGCCGATGGCCTTGGCCTCGTCGGCCTTGATGGTCTTGGCGGTGAGAATCAGCTCCATGGCCTTGCTGACGCCCACGATGCGGGGCAGCCGCTGGGTGCCGGCGAAGCCGGGGGTGATGCCCAGGCCCACCTCGGGCTGGCCGAACCGGGCCTTCTCACTGGCCAGACGGATGTCGCAGGCCATGGACAGCTCACAGCCGCCGCCCAGGGCGAAGCCGTTCACCGCGGCGATGACGGGCTTGGCCATGTTCTCCAGCTTGAGGAACACGCCGCCGCCGTGCACGCCGAACTTCTTGCCGTCGATGGAGGAGAAGCCCTTCATCTCGCCGATGTCGGCGCCCGCCACAAAGGAGCGGCCCGCGCCGGTGAGGATCATCACGTAGATCTCATCGTCCGCCGCCACCTGGT
>CALXDO010000024.1 GCA_944387075.1 uncultured Oscillospiraceae bacterium
TGACGCCGTGGTCGGTATCCACCGTCTGGTGTGAGAGGTAGTACTGTCCCCGGGGCTTCCCGGGGCGCTTCATGTGGCCCGCCTCCGGGTCTGTCCGGCTTACCCGCTTCTTCGTCTGCCGCCGGTCCTTTTTGACCTGCTTTGTCCGCGCCTTGCGCCGCCTCCCCGTCCTGCGCTCCAGCTCCGTCAGCCCCTCCTCCTCGTAGGTGTCCAGCCGCTCCCAGTACACTCCAGGCTCTTCCGTCAGCTCTACCTGCTCCTCCGAGGCCCGGGAGGCGTTGGCCTTCACATGGGTGGAGTCTGTCCCCACCAGCCGCCCGCTGGCCAGCCCCTTTGCGATGCACTGCCCCACTACCTCCTCAAATAACCGGCGAAATACCTTGCGGAACGCTGGCTTTCTACGCCGCAGCTGACTGATCGTACTGTGGTCCGGCACCCGGTCAAACAGGTCCAGTCCCAGATACCACCGCAGCGCCACGTCGGTCTGAATTCGCTGCTCAATTTGCCGCTCCGAGGGAATGCCGTATAGAAACCCCACCAGCAGATACTTCACCAACACAACCGGATCGATGGGAGGCCGGCCATATTTCCGGCTATAGAGATGCTGAGTTTCTTCATACACAAAGGACAGGTCCAGCACACGCTCCAATTTCCGCAGAAAGTGCTTCTCTGGAACCAGATCCTCTATCGTCACCATATGAAACTTTAGCTGCATAGTCCCCATCCTTTGTCCGTTTTTCCTATGATAACATAGAACACATCGGTTGTCAGGACTTTGTCAACAGGCCCAATATGTCCAGAATTAGGAGGCTAGAAAAAGCAGGCTGGAATCTGGATAAGGAATATGATAATGACCATGGTGCTTCATTGTTAAAATCTCTTGTTGTCCAAAATCCAGCGCTGGCACATTGCAATTTACCAATAGATAGTCATGGTTTGTCAAGCTTAAAAACCGCAATTCGTAAATATATTTCTTTTAGAGATTATTACCGCTTTTGATGGGAGATAGCATACAAATGAATAACAAGTATATTGTCTCTTTACTTGCTGCCGGTATATTGCTATTGAGTCTGGCGGGATGCGGAGAGAATAAAGAGGTTGTTGCAACTAAAAACGCTATTGATAGTATTGGAGAAGTGACTATTGATAGCCAGGATGTTATTGAACAAGCTGAAGCGCTGTATAACAACTTACCAACAGAAGACCAACAAGCCGTAACTAATTACGATGTATTAGTTGAAGCTAGAAATGAGTATGATATTTTATGTGCTGAAACAGCAATAGACGCGATAGGTGAGGTTACTTCTAAAAGTGGTGAGACAATAGAGTATGCAAAAAAACTATATGAGGCACTCTCTTTAGAACAGCAAAAACAAGTACAAAATTATGACTCTCTAAATAATGCTGACGAGAAGTATACTTTTATCGAAGTAGGTATAGAATCAGAAACAGGATGGGACTATTTTAGTTTTTCAGAAGATGATATGACAATTGAAAAGGTTGGCGAACCAGACGCGCTAGAAGATTTTGGTGATTACTTCAAACTGTATAAGGCTGTGGAAAGTGAAATAAATTACATTTTTGAGAAACTAAATCTTCCCGACTCTTTATTAAAAAAAGTGCGGTCTACCAGTTCCAAAGATGGAACATTATCTGAGAGACATAATAATGTTTTGATTACATGGTCATATGATCCGATGCGTGATAACTCTCTTTATATACAGTTTAAGTATGAACCAACAGCCAAACTCAATGTTGTATAAGATATTTCATGTATGGCATCTGGTTGATAGTGGCAGATATGTTTTGACCTTATCGATATAGTTTATGCTCGTCGGCAAATTGCCCGGACAGCTCTAATTCAAAATGTACATCGTTATATACACAAGGTATGTACGGCGCAGGCTGCTATCAAGAACCCCCGCAAGTAAAGCTGCTGTCATTCACCATCGGATTTGACTAGGCGCAAACCCTCTATCAGTCCCGTGGATACGGCATAAAACCGTCAAAATGGCATGATTTGACCGTGACGGTCCATATCTGAACATCTCAACCCCTCGCACATTTCCATTTTGGGCAATGTGTGAGGGGTTGTTTTCGTAGAAAAAACCGATTGATTCTTGGCCGCAAATCCACTATGATTATATGGATGACGATTTAGGATGGAGGCAAACATTCATGAACGTAAAAATCCAAGATCTTTTTGACCTTTCGCATACTGCTGCCGCAGCGTATCTGAAGCAGTTTGAATATCCCTGGCAGGCCTTGGAGGGTATTTCTAAGTTGATTCTCTCCCTGGGCAGCACCCTGTCCCAGGAAGAATACGATCAGCCCCAGCCCCAGGTTTGGGTGCACCGCACCGCCATTGTGGCTCCCACGGCCTACCTGGGGGCTCCCTGCATCATCGGGGCCAACACCGAGGTGCGCCACGGAGCGTTTATCCGTGGCTCTGCTCTGGTGGGCGAAGGCTGCGTGGTGGGCAACTCAGTAGAGTTAAAAAACGTGATTCTCTTTGACGGCGTTCAAGTCCCCCACTACAACTATGTCGGTGACTCGATCCTGGGCTACAAGAGTCACATGGGCGCCGGCTCCATCACCTCCAATGTGAAGTCTGACAAGACCATGGTGGTCATCAAAGGCGATGAGCTGCTGGAAACTGGGCGCAAGAAAGTGGGCGCGATGCTGGGCGACTTCGTGGAAGTGGGATGTAACTCGGTGCTCAATCCCGGTACCATCCTGGGCCGTCACACCAGCGTCTACCCCACCAGTTGCGTGCGTGGTGTCATTCCTGCGGGCAGCATCTACAAGGATAAAGACCACATCACCACACGACAGGATTCATTCATTCAGTAACGGAAAGAGAGGATACACTTATGGGTAAATATTTTGGAACAGACGGATTCCGCGGCAAGGCCGGTGTCGGTCTCACCGCCGACCATGCCTATCAGATTGGACGTTTTTTGGGGTATTACTACGGTCGAGAGCACCGCGCCACCATCGTGGTAGGTAAGGATACCCGCCGCTCCAGCTACGTGCTGGAGTACGCCATCAGCGCAGGCATGGCCGCTTCCGGTGCTGACGTACACCTGCTTCACGTCACCACCACCCCATCGGTGTCCTATGTGGCCTCCCGGGGCAGCTATGACTGCGGCGTGATGATCAGCGCCTCCCACAACCCCTTCTACGACAACGGCATCAAACTCATCAACGGCGATGGCGAGAAGATGGACGAGGGTGTCATCTCCCTGGTGGAGGACTATCTGGACGGCAAGCTGGTTCTAGATGGTCAGGCTCTCCCCCAGCTGCCCATGGCCACGGAGGATGCCATTGGCTGCATCATCGATGACGAGGCCGGCCGGGACAACTACGCCAAACACCTCATCTCCCTGGTCAAGCACTCCTTCCAGGGCAAGCGCGTAGCTCTGGACTGCGCCAACGGCAGCGCCTGGAAGTTGGCTCCCCAGGTGTTTGAGGCTTTGGGCGCTGAGGTGCACACCATTCATGCCAATCCCGACGGGCTGAACATTAACCGAGACGCTGGCTCCACCCACATGGATGCCCTGCAGCGGTATGTGGTGGAGAACCACATGGATGTGGGCTTCGCCTTTGATGGTGACGCAGATCGCTGTCTGGCCGTTGACGAGCATGGTCAGGTGGTCAGCGGTGACCATATCATGTACCTCTATGGCTGCTACCTGAAGGAGCACGGCCAACTGTCCAACAACACTGTGGTGACCACGGTTATGTCCAACTTCGGCCTGTACAAGGCCCTGGACAAGGTGGGCATCTCCTATGAAAAGACCGCCGTGGGCGACAAGTATGTCTACGAGAATATGGTCAAGAATGGACACTGCCTAGGTGGCGAGCAGTCTGGCCACATCATTTTCAGCCAGCATGCCCGCACCGGCGACGGCATCCTCACCGCTCTCATGATTATGGAGGCCATGCTGTCCCAGGGCAAGCCCCTCAGCCAGCTGGCCGCCCCTGTAACCATCTATCCCCAGGTGCTCATCAACGTCCGGGTACACGACAAGAAAACCGCCCAGGATGACGCAGACGTCCAGGCCGCTGTGGCTGCTGTGGCAGAGACATTGGGCGATACTGGCCGCATTCTGGTTCGTGAGTCCGGCACTGAGCCTCTCATCCGTGTGATGGTGGAGGCCCCCGACCACGATCAGTGCCAAGCCCTGGCCCAACAGGTGGTGGATGTAGTCATCGCCAAGGGTCATGCGGTTTGACATTCCACACATTACACCAATTTTTCAACAAAGGGACCGCAAAACCGGTCCCTTTGTTGGCGTTCTACGTCTATTTTCAGCCATGACCGTCACAAAAATACGTAACCGTCAAACTCAGCCCTGTATTGTAGGAGAGGCACTGGTGTGCGAGAATTACCTCAGGAAAATGTAGAGTCACCAAGGATCTAATAGAATCTAATGGATTCTCGAAGGTTCTTGTGGAATCTTGTGGAGTCTATCAGATTCGGAGGGATTCTCATGGACACAGGGATATATGCCTGGAAGAAGCGGGATACTCGGGCCAAATGGAGCCAGCGAGTAGCAGAATGCCGCCAGAGCGGACTCAGTGTGCGCCAATGGTGTAATGTGCAAGGAATCAATCCTAAGACCTATTACCACTGGCAGCGAAAGCTATTCCTGATGGCACAGCAGCAAGCACAGATAGAATTTGCGTCTGTTCCGGTATTGCAGCCAGATACAGAACCATCTGTTGTGGCAACTCTACGCAATGGTGATTTGGTTGTGGATCTCTATCGAGGAGCGGATTGTGAAGTGATTCAGGCCATTTGCCTGGCCTTGCAATCATGTTAAACGACTTTGATTGCCACTGTCCCATCTACATTGCCTGCGGATATACAGATCTGCGCCGTGGAATCGACGGACTGGCCAGTATTGTGCAGTCTCAGTTCCAGCTGGATCCATTTCAGCGAATGCTATTCCTGTTCTGTGGAAGAAGGCAAGATCGAATCAAGGGCTTGTACTGGGAAGGGGATGGATTTCTGCTACTGTATAAACGGCTGGAGAACGGCTCTCGACGGGTATTTTGTAACCGTCAAACCAGGGACAGCAGAAGAGCCACGGCGTCTGCCGTGGCTCAGGTAAAACAAGGTTATACGGTTGCTTTGCATTCCGCCGGTGCCTGGGAAGGAATCAATTTCTCGGCCCAGGTTTCATCGGCTGCTTGGGCCAATTTAGGGGCGCGTTCCAGAACCCACTGCAAATAGCGGTAAGGATCCAGGTCGGTTTCCTTGGCGGTTTCAATCAGACTGTAAAGGACTGCACTGCTCTGGGCCCCGCCCGGTGTATTGCAGAACAGAAAATTCTTCCGGCCCATCACAAAGGGCTTTATGCTGCGCTCGGCACGGTTGTTGGAAAGCTCCAGCCTACCGTCCTCCAGATAGCGCACCAGATAGGGCCATTGCTCCAGGAGATAGTGCAGCGCCTTGCCCAGGGCAGATTTCGGCGCAGTTTGAGGCTTCAGGGCATTTGCCCATGCCAACAGAGCCTCCAGAACCGGTTTCTCCTGCTCCAGACGCTTGGTAAATCGTTCTTCCGCTGTCAATGCGGCAAAATCCTGCTCCATCTGGAACAGCTTTGCAAAATAGCACAGGGCTTCTGCCGGTTTGGAGGCAGACTGTTGTTCCTTGCCAACGGCAGTCAGTGCCTCGTCAAACTTGCGCCGGGCATGAGCCCAGCAGCCCACTACACGGATCTGTTCCGGCAACCTGTGGTAGCCCTGGTAGCCGTCTGCATGGAGCCAGCCTGAGAATCCCTCCAGGAACTTCTCTGCGTTCTCCGCTTTCCGGTTGGGTTGGTAATCATACAGCACAATCGGCTGCTCAGCATCACCACTGGTCCGGTAAAGCCACATGTAGGAGCGGCTGGTAGCGGACTTTCCCTTCTCGTGCAGTACCTGCAGGGTAGTCTCATCCCCGTGCAGCACCTTTTCCTGGCACAGCCTCTGGTGTAGAACATCATAGATGGGCTGCAGCCAGTCCTCCGTTGCCTTCAGCAGCCAGTTGGACATGGTCTGCCGGGACAGCTTCAAGCCCTGGCGGTCGAACTCCTGCTCCAAACGGTACAGAGGAGAGTACATCACATACTTCTGCACCGCAAGATGCGCAATGGCAGAGGGAGAGGCAAAGCTGCCGGGGATCACAGTGGGCTCCATGGGAGTGGGCACCACATTCGCTTCTCCGGTCTCTTCTTCGCAATGTTTGCAGGCGTAGGTGGGATAGCGATCCTCCCGCACCCAGAAACGGGCGGGTTCCATCTGGAGGCTGCGGTGGATCTCCACACCAATCTCAACCAATTCGCTGCCACAGGTGCCGCAGACTCTCTCGTTTTCAGGTAGAGGATGCTCCACCACTTCCACGGGAGTCCCTTTGGGGATCACATCGTCAATGCTGCCAGAACGGCGCTTGCGAGGTTTTTTCTTCTCGCCTTTTTTAGCGGCCTCCACGCTGTCTGCATCCCAAGCCTCCGCCTCATTGAACAGATGGGCAAACTGCTCCATGACCAGCTGGTCCAGCTGCTCCGAGGAGCTTCCAAACAGCTTCCGCTTGTTCAGCTTCAACTGCTCCATCAGCCAGCGATTCTTTAAAAGAGCCTGGGCTAGCTCGGCGGCCATCTTCTGATTCTCCTCAGTCAACTCGGCAGTCCTGGCGGCCAGCTTCTGATTCTGCTCAGCCAATTCGGCGTTTTTAGCATCCAACTGCGCCTGCATCGCTTCGTATTCCGCACGGGAAATTGTGATCATTTCCCGGTTACTTGTCTCATTTATTTCCGTACGTTTCATAGTGATATTATACCATAAATCGGAGCAAATGTACAGAAATAGTCGAGAATTCTCAAATATTTTCTAAGCCCCGGACCGGTCTGTGAGCCTTCGGCTGTTCCACATTCAGCCCTTCCATGAGCCACCGGTACTGCTGCGGGGTCAGTAGCCTGGCTTCCTCCTCATTGCGCGGCCATTGGAAGCTGCCGGACTCCAGGCGTTTATACAGCAGCAAAAATCCATCGCCTTCCCAGTATAGCGCCTTGATCCTGTCCCGGCGTCGACCGCAGAACAGAAACAGCGTGTTGGTGAAGGGATCCAGCTGAAACTGCTGCTGAACGATGCCGGCCAGACCATCGATTCCCCGCCTGAGGTCGGTATAGCCGCATGCAATATAGACCTTGTCCGCTCCGGTAAAATCATTCAGCATGACTGTAGAATCCGCAGCAGCATGGCTGTTGTCTCTTCATCTGCGCCCGAATGAATGTCTACGGAAATATTTCTGATATGGACCGTAGCGGAAATTCTAGTTACTGGCGCAACACGCACCTCTGCAAACTGCGGCGAGCTTTGCGCCGCAAGACAAAACAACTTCTTTTGCCATTTGTAATAGCTGGCGGTACTGATGCCGTTGCCTTCGCACCAGGCTCTGACGCTGATACCGCTGCTGCGGCAGGCTGCAATCCGCTCGCTCCAAATAGCGATTTTCTCTTGTTGATTCAGTGTCTGTAGACTTTTCTCCATAACTATCTCCAGTCTCGGATAGTATCTTCCAGTCTCCGAGACTCTACGATACTATCCGCTATTATGGAGATATTTTCTCACGGTAGCTACATTCCAGCAATCCGCCGCCAGGTTTGACGGTTAC
>CALXDO010000025.1 GCA_944387075.1 uncultured Oscillospiraceae bacterium
CCGGTGGCCTTGTCCTGGGGGACGTTGAAGTCGCAGCGGCACAGCACCTTTTTGCCCTTTACATCCAGATCCTTGACAGTCTTTTTGTTGTAGTTCATGTTCAGGCTCCTTTCAAAGTAACAGGGAAGAATATTACCGTATGGTATATAAAAATTGGGTTGCAGAGTGGGAACACTCTGCGGTTTCGCAATCCCAGTGCGAACAAAGTCAATCAGTCCTCAGCCATGGAGCCTTTCCCGGATAAACCGGGAAAGCCTTGCTGCTTCAAGGCCTCGTAGGTCAGGATGGCCACCGAATTGGCCAGGTTCAGGCTCCGGGCATCCTCCCGCATGGGGATGCGGATGCAGCGGTCCCGATAACGCTCCCGCAGCCACTCCGGCAATCCCGCGGTCTCCTTTCCAAAAAACAGCCAGCAACCGTCGGAAAAGGACACATCCGAGTAGTCATGAGGGGCTTTGGTGGTGGCCAGCCACAATTCCGGCTGGGGATGTTGGGAGAAAAAGTCATCCAAGTCTTTGTACACCGTCAACTTCACCATAGGCCAGTAATCCAGCCCTGCCCGGCGCACCGCTTTTTCGCTGATGTCGAAACCCAGGGGCTCAATCAGGTGCAGATGACAGCGAGTAGCCGCACAAGTGCGGGCAATATTTCCGCAATTCTGTGGAATTTCAGGTTCCACCAAAACAATATTGACCATATTCTCCTCCTTCAACCATGCACATTATATTCGTTTATGAAGCAAATTACAAGAGAAAAAATAGGGAAAATGGCAAAAAAAATAACTTTTTTTCGGACGAAAGAAAAAACTATGAATTTCGCATAAAATAGCAAATAATTTAACAAAGTATATTCTATAAATTGATAAATTCTAACAAAAATTAAGATTTTATATCTTGCATGATACTTACTGAAAATGGAAGTATAAAAATTTTTATTAAACGGGGAACTTTTTGTTCCGTACTGCGTCCAAGCATACAGCAGGGCACGAGAGGCCTTGACTGCCAACCAAATAAGTAAGGAGAATTGTAACATGTTGAAGAAGATTCTGACTTTGGCCATGGCTGCTGCCCTGGCTGTGTCCATGGTGGCCTGCGGCAACACCGCCAGCAAGCCCACTGCCACCCCCGAGCCCGTGGATCTGGCTGCCTTTGGGGAGAAGTACGTCACTGCCGAGCAGATGCCCGCCCTGCTGGATACCCAGGAGGATATGGGTAAGCAGATTCTGGATATGAACTATGCCGGTCTCAGCGACATTGAGACTGAGCAGTGCCTGCCCTATGTGTCCATGATGAGTGTGAACAACAGCGAAATGGTGCTGGTGCAGGTGAAAAACGCCGATGATGTCAGCAAGGTAAAGGATATTTTCCAGGCCCGCATTGACAACATGCTCAGCGGCGGAACCCTCTACCCCGAGACCATCGAGATTTGGACCAACAATGCTGAGATCGTGGAGAACGGCAACTATGTGGCCCTGGTGGTGGGTGCTGATAAGGACACCATTGTGAAGGAGTTCAACGCTCTGTTTGCCTAATTGTTCCGGTGAAAGGCTCTGTTGAGCCCTCACATTTTGAGCATATGGCAGAATTTTCGCCAGGCCCCCACGGGGTGTTGCATTTGGCAACACCCCGTGTTACTTTATAAAGAGCAATTTTGTTGACTGAGGTGACTGCCGTGGTATTCTCTACCCCTTATTTTCTCTTTTTATATCTGCCCATGGTGCTGCTTCTGTACTATATCTCTCCTCTGAAATGGAGAAATCTGGTGCTTTTGGTGGTAAACCTGATGTTTTATGGCTGGGGCGAGCCGGTGTATATCATCATCATGTTTGCCTCCATTGCCATTGACTACACCCATGGCATGTTGGTGACCCGCAACAAGGCCAAGGGAAATTTGCGGGGGGCCAAGCTGGCCGTGGCCTCATCAGTGATTTTAAACCTGGCGCTGCTCTTCTTTTTCAAGTATTGGGACTTCATCGCCAAGTCCCTGGCAGGGCTGGGGCTGAACGTTATGCCTCAGTTTGGCCTGGAGCTGCCCATTGGCATCTCCTTCTACACGTTCCAGACCATGAGCTATACCATTGACGTGTACCGTGGGGATGCCCGGGTGCAGAAGAACATTGTCACCTTCGGCACCTTTGTCACCCTGTTTCCCCAACTCATTGCCGGCCCCATCCTCCAGTACAAGGACCTGGATGCCCAGCTGGAGCACCGGGATCACACGGTGGAGCGGTTTGCCAGCGGCGTGCAGCGGTTTTGCGTGGGCCTGGCCAAAAAGGTGCTTCTGGCCAACAACCTGGGCAAACTGTGGGACGTGTATCTGGCCACGCCGGGGGCGGAACTGACCACCCTGGGAGCGTGGCTGGGCATTGTGGCCTTCTCTCTCCAGCTGTACTTCGACTTCTCCGGCTATTCGGATATGGCCATCGGCCTGGGCCGGATGCTGGGCTTTGAGTTTTTGGAAAATTTCAACTACCCCTATATTTCCAAATCCGCCACGGAGTTCTGGCGGCGGTGGCATATCTCCCTGGGCAACTGGTTTCGGGAGTATCTGTATATCCCCCTGGGAGGAAATCGGGTGGGGAAAGCACGCCTGATGCTCAATTTGCTCATTGTGTGGGCCGCCACCGGCATCTGGCATGGGGCCAGCTGGAACTTCCTCATCTGGGGCCTGTACTACTGTTTCTTCATTGTGATGGAAAAGCTGTGGCTGGGCAAATATCTGAAAAAGGCCCCGGCGGTGCTTTCCCATCTCTACGGAATTTTTATTGTCATTGTGGGCTGGGCCATCTTTGCTGTGGAGGACTTCACCGCCATGGGACTGTATCTCAAGGCCATGTTTGGCATGGGGGCTGGTCTGGTGGACAACACCGCGCTGTACTATCTGTTCAACTACCTGCCTATGCTGGTGATTGCCTGCGTGGCGGCCACCCCTCTGGCGGCCAAGGTGTGGCACAAAATCCCCGCCAAGGTGTGGAAGCCCGCGCTGCCCGTGCTGGTGTGCGTGGCTTTGGTACTGGCCACCGCCTATCTGGTGGATGGGACCTACAACCCCTTTCTCTATTTCCGTTTCTGACCGGAGGTGAACCGTTTTGACGAAAAAATATGCCATCTTTATCACCGCCTTGTTCTGCGTGTTCATCTTCGGATTTGGCGCGGCGCTGCTGATTTTGCCAGACCGGGATTTTTCGGAACAGGAGAACCGCTACCTGTCCAAGTTCGAGCCGCCCACCCTGTCCACCTTGAAGTCGGGCGAATTCATGGAGAGTTTTGAAAAGTACGTCATCGACCAGTTCCCCTTGCGGGATGAGTGGATTCAGATGAAAGCTTGGTGTGAACGCCTGGTGGGCAAGCAGGAGAACAATGGGGTGTACCTGGGCACCGATGGAGACACCCTCTTTGCCCAATACACCAAGCCTTCCAAGGATGATTTGTCCAAGCGGGTGGGGTATGTCAACCAGCTGGGAGCCAACGTGGATGCGGATGTGTACTTTGCCCTCATCCCAGACAAAAGCTATGTGTGGGCCGACCGCCTGCCCAGCCGCGCCCCTCTGGTGGACGACGGCTCCACCATTCAGGAGGCTATGGAGCTCACCGGGGACAAGGTGACCTACGTGGACCTGAGGGAGGCCATTGCTGGGGAGGACGTGTTCTACCGCACCGACCACCACTGGAGTCTTTTCGGGGCGTTCCAAGGCTACCAGGCTCTCACTCAGGCCATGGGGGTGGACACGGTGACTCCCGCAGGGGAGCCAACCCTGGTCAGTGACGCCTTCTACGGCACCACCTACTCCTCCAGCGGAGCTGGTTGGGTACACCCGGATGAAATCTACACCTGGGTCAGCGAAGAGGGCATCACTGTGACCTCCTATCGAACCGGCGGGGCCCAGGAGGGCCAGCTGTATGACGAAAGCTTTTTGGGGAAAAAGGACAAGTATTCCATGTTCTTGGGGGGGAACCAGTCCCTGTGTGTGCTGAAGAATCCCCAGGCCCAGGGAGGGAAGCTTTTGGTAATCCGGGACTCCTATTCCGACTCTCTGGCTCCCTTCCTGGCCCAGAGCTACCAGGAGGTGCACCTGTTTGACGTGCGGTACAACCTCAACTCGGTGAAGGAGTATGTGGAGCAAAACGACATTGATCAGGTGCTGGTGCTCTTCTCCGCCTCCAACTTTGCCAGCGAGGGAAATCTCTTTGTCATGAGCCGATAAAACCCCATAAATTTGTCTGACGCACAGTCCGCCACTTTGGACTGTGCGTCAGTGCATATCTATGGAGAAAACACCCCTAGGTCACGGCAACGTTCCACAGCACTGTGGGCGCAGCCGCGGAACTTTCCACGACAGCAGTGCGGTGCACGGCCTGGAGATGATTGTGAGGAAAAGATACCATCCACACCTGAAGATAACCTGAAAAGAATCGCTTTGTCCTGTAAATGATTTGTGAACACTGCGATTTTCAGCTACCTTTCAGCAAAGGGGAGTAGTATACTTTTTAAGAAACCGAGCGTGGAAACCGGGGGTATGCACATGAAAATTCTCGTTGTGGAAGATGACAAGCTGTTGGCGGATTCGCTCAAAGAGCTTCTGGAGCAAAAGGGCTTTCAAGTGGAGGCGGTATATGATGGGGAGGCGGGGGCGGACTACGCCCTGCTGGGCATCTATGACCTGCTGATTTTGGATGTGATGATGCCCAAATTGGACGGCTACCAGGTGGCCAGGGGAGTGCGGGCCCGTCACTGTGGCACCCCCATTCTGATGCTCACTGCCAAGTCTCAGCTGGAGGATCGCATTGAGGGGCTCAACGCCGGGGCGGACTACTATCTCACCAAACCCTTTGACGCCCGGGAGCTGCTGGCCTGTATCAACGCCCTGCTCCGCCGCCAGGGGGGAGAGGTGGACGAGGTAACCTTCGGAAACACCGCCCTGGACCTGTCCACGTCCACCTTGGTGTGTGGTCAAAAGCAAATCCGGCTCTCCGCCAAGGAGTTTGACATCATGCGCTACATCTTCCAGTCGGGGGTGAAAAATCTCTCCAAAGAGGTGCTTCTGGCCCGGGTATGGGGGTACGACTCCGAGGCGGTGGAGAACCATGTGGAGGTGTATGTGGGATTTTTGCGGAAAAAGCTCCGCAGCATTGGCTCGGATGTACACATTCAGGCGGTGCGAAAGTTGGGGTATCATCTGGAGGTGGGGGCTTGTGATTAAGCGACTGCGGTGGAAATTTGTGCTCATCAATATGACCATCGTCACCATCATGCTCTGCGTCATCTTCTCTCTGATGTATTCCTTTACCCGCATGGATTTGGAGAACAAGAGCATTGCTATGATGCGCAGCATTGCCGCCGACCCGGTGGGACAGGGCAGTCCCACCGAACATGCTCAGGAGGTGCGCCTGCCCTATTTTACTCTGGAGTTGGGCCACGAAACGGAGATTATTGCCACAGGCGGCGGCTACTATGACCTGTCCAACCAGCAGTTTTTGCAGCGGGTGGCCCAGGATGTGTTGGGTACCCGGGAGCCGGTGGGAGTGCTGGAGGAGTACAACCTGCGCTATTGCCGGGTGATGACCCCGGGCAATCAGACCCTGGTGTTTGCCGACATCTCCAGCGAACAGGCCACCCTGAGCAATTTGGTGCACAGCTGTGTGGTGATTGGTGTGGTGAGTTTTCTCATCTTTTTGGGGCTGAGTATGCTGTTGGCCCGGTGGGCGGTGCACCCGGTGGAGCAGGCGTGGCGGGAGCAAAAGCAGTTTGTGGCCGATGCCTCCCACGAGTTGAAAACACCCCTCACCGTCATCACCACCAACGCCGAGCTGCTCCAGCAGCCGGGGCTGGATGAGGACAGCCGGGAGCGGTTGTCCGGCAATGTCTTGGGCACGGCCCACCACATGCGCTCCCTTCTGGAGCAGATGCTGGAGTTGGCCCGGGGTGACCAGCAGCCCAGCAGGGCTTCCTATGAATGCCTGGATTTTGGGGAAGTGGTATCCAGTGAGGTGCTCACCTATGAGGCGGTATTTTTCGAGGAGGGGCTGGAGCTGGAGAGCCGGGGAGAGGAATCCATCCCTGTGCTAGGGGACGGGGTGGAACTGCGCCAGGTGGTGGATATTCTCCTGGACAACGCCCGGAAGTATTCCAACCCTGGAGGTAAGACGGTGGTGGAGCTGCGCCGGGAGGGGCGGCGCAAATGTGTGCTGGCGGTGTCCAATCCCGGCCCAGAAATCCCGCCCCAGGACTTGCCCCATCTGTTCCGGCGGTTTTACCGCTGCGACCGCGCTCGTACTCGCTCAGGCAGCTTTGGCCTGGGGCTGGCCATTGCCCAGGGCATTGTGCTCCGCCACCGGGGACACATTTGGGCTCAGAGCCGCCAGGGGGTGAACACCTTCTGGGTGGAACTGCCCACCGCATAGGGAATATGATGCACCATCCCGGAGGATTGGCTCCGCAGGGTGTATTTCGGAGTGAGGCGGGAAGCCACCGGGCAACACCGCTGCACCGGGAAAAATGAATGGAAAATCTTTCGTGAATGAGCAAAACAGCCTTCCTCGTATGAGGGGGCTGTTTTTCTTTCAGCGTCATTTCAGACTGACGGACTATAATGCCTTCAAATGCTGGGGCGCCGGGGGGCGCCCTCACCATGAGGAGGTCTACTATGATACAAGTGGAACACTTGACCAAGTGTTATGGGGACGTCATGGCGGTACAGGATCTGTCCTTTGAGATTGACGAGGGCCATGTCTACGGCTTTCTGGGCCCCAACGGGTCGGGGAAGTCCACCACCATGAACATCATCACCGGGTGTCTGTCCGCCACAGAAGGGCGGGTGCTCATTGACGGACACGACATTTTTGAAGAGCCCAGGCAGGCCAAGCGGCTCATGGGCTATCTCCCGGAGCAGCCGCCGTTGTACCTGGGGGAGTCGCCGGTGGAGTACCTCACCTTTGTGGGCCGGGCTAAGGGCCTGCGAGGGCAGGAACTCAAGGAGCAGGTGGCGGATGTCATGGCCCAGACCAAGATCGAGCATGTGGGCCACCGCCGCATCAGCGATTTGTCCAAGGGTTACCGCCAGCGGGTGGGTATCGCCCAGGCGCTGCTGGGCAACCCCAAGGTCATCATTTTGGATGAACCCACTGTGGGGCTGGACCCCATCCAAATCCTTGAAATCCGGGACCTGATCCGGGAGTTGGGCCGTACCCACACGGTGATTTTCAGCTCTCACATTCTCTCTGAGGTGCAGGCCATCTGTGACCGCATCCTCATCATTGCCCACGGGCGGCTCATGGCCTTTGACTGCCCGGAGAACCTGGAGCGGCAAATGCTGCGTCAAAATGAAATTACCCTCACCACCCAGGCGGGGCCGGATGAAGTAAAAGAGGTGCTGGAACGTCTGTATCACATTACGGAGATCACCTTCCAGCAAAAGGAGGGGGGATATACCCAGACCCACTTCCAGACCAGCCACCCCCAGCCCTACGAGATGACCCGGCAGCTGTTCTGGGCCTTTGCGGAAAACGATGTGCCGCTGCTGGAGATGACCTTGAAGAAGGCCAGCCTGGAGGATGTGTTCCTGGAGCTCACCGAAGCCAAGGAGCCGGACCCCCAGCAAGAGGAGAATGAGGAGGTGGACGAGGCATGATTGCCGTCTGGATACACGAGCTGAAAAGCTACTTTCACACCCTGACTGCCTATGTGTTTGGGGCGTTTCTCCTGTGCTTTATCGGCATTGGAGCCATGATGTACAACCTGGAGATGGCAGTGAGCAATTTTGAATATGTCCTCAGCTTTGGCTGTCTGGTGTTTGTGGTCATCGTGCCCATCCTCACTATGCGGGTCATCGCCGAGGAGCGCAAGCAAAAGACAGACCAGCTGCTTTACTCCCTGCCCATCTCCTCCACCAATGTGGTGCTGGGCAAGTACCTGGCCCTGCTGGTGGTGTATTTGCTGCCTCTGTGCGTGGTCTCGCTCTATCCGCTTGTGTTCTCTCGGTATGGGGAGGTATACTTGCCCACCTCCTATGGGTCGATTTTCGCCTTCTTCCTGTTGGGAGCCGCCCTGATTGCTGTGGGCGTGTTCATCTCTTCCCTCACCGACAACCAGGGCTTTGCCGCCGGCATTGGCATTGCGGTGATTTTGCTCAACTACTACTCGGTGAAATTGGCGGAGTATATCTCCTCCACCGCTCTGGGTACCATGATCGCCCTGTGGGTGCTGGCGGCAGTCTTGGGGCTTATCATCCGCTATGTGACAGGGCAGGAAAATCTGGCCCTTGCCATCACGGCGGTGCTGCTGGTGGCAGTGTTTGCCGTCTACCAGGTGGATGCCACCCTGCTGGAAGGGCTGCTTCCCAACATCATGACCCAGCTGTCCCTCTTTGAGCGGTTTTATGTGTTTGTCAACGGGGTGTTTGACCTGACCGGAATCTTCTACTACCTCTCCATTGTGGTGTTCTTCCTCTTCCTGTCGGTGCAGTCCCTGGAGAAACGGAGGTACAACTGATGAAGCAGTTTTTGCAAGCCTGGAAGTCAAAACCTCATACCCCCGGTCGGGCGCTGCAGGGGGGCGGGTATTCCCTCATTCTCACCGCCATGGTGTTGGCCATTCTCATTGTGCTCAACATTCTGGTGTCCGCTCTGCCCACAACCATGACGAAGTACGACATGAGCGCCACCAAGCTCTACTCCATCACCAGCAACACCAAGGTGGTGGTCAATGCGCTGGACCAGGACGTGACCATCTACTGGGTGGTGCAGTCGGGGCAGGAGGATGCCGTCATCGAAAACCTTCTGGCCAAGTACGAGAGCCTGTCCGACCACATCCAAGTGGTGAAGAAAAATCCGGATGTATACCCCACCTTCACCCAGCAGTATACCGACGAGACGGTGCCCAATAACAGCCTCATCGTGGAGTGTGGGGAGCGCAGCCGCTATGTGTCCTTTGACGACATCTATGTCCAGGACCTGGATGTGTACACCTATTCCACCACCACCTCCTTTGATGGAGAGGGGGCCATCACCTCCGCCATTGACTATGTGGTGACCGACCAGCTGCCCAAACTGTATTTCCTGGAGGGCCATGGGGAGAGGGAACTGCCGGAGCGCTTCTCGGAGCAAATTGAGAAGGAGAACATGGAAACGGATACCCTTTCCCTGCTCACGGTGGATGCCATTCCCGAGGATGCCGACTGTCTGGTGATCTACGGCCCCACCAGTGACATTTCAGAAGAGGAGCGGGACATGCTGGATAACTACACCAAAAACGGCGGCAAGCTGCTGGTGATGGCAGGTCCCACCCAGGATGGCACTCTCACCAACCTCTACACCCTTCTGGAGGAGTACGGCGTGAAGCCAGTGGATGGCATTGTGGTGGAACAAGACCGGGATCACTACGCCATTGGCTATCCCTATCTGGTGATGCCGGAGATGTTCTCCAACAACATCACCGACGCTCTGATGGAGGAGAGCTATTACCCCATTTTCTCCATTGCCCAGGGCCTGACCACCTCAGAGAGCACCAGCTCTGCCGTTACCGCCCTGCTCACCACCTCAGACACCTCCTTTGCCAAGGCAGCCGGGTTCGACCTGACTACCTATGAGAAGGAGGAGGGGGACACCGATGGCCCCTTTGTGCTGGGCGTGTCCGTTGACACCGGCAACGACGGACAGATGGTGTGGTTCTCCTCCTCGGACTTCCTCACCGATGGATGCAACGCCTATTCCTCGGGGGCCAACCTGGATTTGACCATGAACGCCCTGGCGGACCTCATTGGGGAGCGGGAGGCCATTGCCATCCGCAGCAAATCTCTGGACTACAACTACCTGACCATCAGCGACTCGGTGGCGTCTCTGCTGAAAACCGTGATGATTGGCGTGTTCCCCCTGGTGTATCTGGGTGTGGGTATCGTGGTGGTTGTAAGAAGAAAGCAGGTGCAGCATGAAGCGGTATAAAAAGCTGGGGGTGCTCCTGGTGGTGCTGGTGGTGGCCAGTGCCGTCACCTTGGGCGTCATCAAGTACCAGGAGAAGAAGGAGGAGATCCAGAACAGCGACGAGGTGATTTTGGAGATCTCCCCGGACGCTGTGCAGACCCTCTCCTGGACCTATGACTCCAACACCTTCTCTTTCCACCGGGACGGGGATTGGGTGTACGACCAGGACGAGGCCTTCCCAGTGGATGGGCAGAAAATGGAGACCTTACTGGAGCCCTTCTCCTCCTTTGGGGTGTCCTTTGTCATTGAAAATGTGGAGGACTATGCCCAGTACGGCCTGGAGGAGCCGGTGTGCACCATTGATCTGACGACCGATCAGGACAGCTACCAGATTACCCTGGGCAGTTACAGCACCATGGATGAAAAGCGGTATGTCTCCATTGGGGACGGCAATGTGTATTTGGTATCCAACGATCCCTTGGAGGAGTACGACGCGGTGCTCTCCGACCTCATCCAAAACGACAAGATGCCTGGAATGGACGATGTCACCTCCATCCAGTTCAGCGGGGCGCAGAACTACGGCATTTACTACCAGGAAAACAGTGCCCATACCTACTGTGCCGATGATGTATACTTTGTTCAGGGTCAAGACCTGCCCCTGAGCACCACCCGCACCGAGGGGTATCTCAATACCATGCGGTTCCTCAGCCTCACCAACTATGTCAACTACAAGGTGACAGAGGAGGAACTGGCCGACTACGGTCTGGACAATCCAGACCTGACGGTGACGGTGGCGTACACCCAGGAGGACCCAGAGGGCAATGAGACCGACGGCACCGTGACCCTCTCCGTGGGCCGCAGTCAGGAGCAGAAGGAGCAGGCCCAGAAGGCAGAAGAGGGAACCGATGTGTCCGCCTATGTGCGGATAGGGGATTCCTCCATCATCTACGAGATCACTGGGACGGACTACGAGTCCCTGTTGGCCGCCTCCTATGACGATCTGCGCCACCAGGAGGTGTTCTCCGGGGACATGACCCAGGTCTACCAGGTGGACGTGGCCTTGGACGGGGAGACCTACACCCTCACCGCCACCCAGGGGGATGAGAACACCACTTGGAGCTATGGTGGGGAAGAGGTGGACGGCACCGACTTCCAAAACGCTCTCACCGCCCTGACGGCCAGCCGCTTTACCGATCAGGCCCCGGAGGGAGGGGAGGAAGTGAGCCTTACCCTCTACCTGGACAATGAGAACTTCCCCACAGTGAAGATGACCCTCTACCGCCAGGATGGCACCTACTGCCTGGCCCAGGTGGATGGGGAGTCCGTGTGTCTGGTGGAGCGATCCGCCGTGGTCAACCTCACCGAGGCCATCAACGCCATTGTGCTGGGATAAGAAACATAGCAACTCCCCACAGATTTTCAATTCTGTGGGGAGTTGCTATGTTCAAAAGCCTCGGTCGCATGATCTTAGACGATCAATCCGCCGTTGGGGGCGAGCACTTGGCCGGTGACAAAGGAGGCTCCGTCTGAGGCTAAAAACAGGGCGCAGGAGGCGCACTCTTCTGGGGTCCCCATGCGGCACAGAGGGGTTTCTTGGGCCAGGGCGTCCAGATCTTCCTGGGACAAGTGGGCGTTCATTTCGGTGGCAATCACGCCGGGTGCGATGCAGTTGACCCGAATGTTGGAGGGTCCAACTTCTTGGGCCAGGGCCTTGGTATAGGCAAGGACCGCACCTTTCGTGGCGGAGTAGGCCACCTCACAGGAGGCGCCCACCTGTCCCCACATGGAGGATACCGTGAGGATACACCCCTGCTTGCGGTGGATCATATGGGGCAAAACTGCCTGACAGCAAAAGTGCATCCCGTCCACATTGACGCCAAAGAGTTTGCGCCAGCTCTCTTGGTCAATATCACTGACTAACCCGACGTGGGACAGGCCAGAACAACAAACCAAAATGTCAAGCTGAGGAAATGCTTCCAATACACTCTCAACCATGGCTTTGGCCTGGGTGGGGTCGGACAGGTCGGCATACACCTCCAGCACAGGAACCGACAGGTCGGACAGCTCTTGGGCCAGGGCATGGAGCTTTTCTCGATGGCGGTGACCGTGCAGGGCCACGCCGTAGCCGGCCTGGGCAAAGGCTCGGGCTGTGGCGGAACCGATGCCACCAGAGGCCCCAGTAATCAGGGCGTATTTCATACAACCACCTCACGTCAGAAATAAAAAAATTATATCATGATAAAAAGATGTTGACAAGAAGGGTCATATTATGTATAATAGCATTCGTCCTTGAGACACGGACGATTAGCTCAGCTGGTATGAGCACCTGCTTGACGTGCAGGGGGTCACAGGTTCGAGTCCTGTATCGTCCACCATAGTAAAGCCCTAGAGCCGCAACGGTTCTTGGGCTTTTTTGCTGTCTGAAATCAGGGGATGACCCTTTGGTTGACCCTTTACAGGTTCAGAACCTCTTTTATGTACCCTTCCATACGCTGGGCACTGTCCTTCTTCATCTGCTCTGTGACATGGCCGTATACATCTAGGGTAAATGCCGCTGTGTGATGGCCCAGGTTTCCTTGAACAGTTTTTATATCGTCCCCCGCTCGAAGGGAGGCCACGGCAAAGGTGTGGCGCAGATCGTGAAAGCGGGTGGAGGGCGTACCCATTTTAGACACAATGCGCTTGAAGCAATCGTACACTGTCCGATACGAGAGGTATCCGCCGGTCTCGTTGGTGAACACCATCCCGGTATCTTCCCACGATGGGCCAACTCTGAGCCGCTGTTCTGTTTGCCTGACTTTTTGAGAGCGGAGAAGTTTCATCACCCAGGGGGCAGGGGTGATAGTACGAGGCTTTCCGTTTTTCGGCGTTGTGATGTAGTATGTCCCGCCCTTTTGCTGCTCCCTGCGAAGCTGACGCTTAATGGTGATGGTTCCTTTCTCGAAGTCCACGCAATCCCACATAAGCCCCAGCACTTCACCTTCTCGCATACCTGTAAACAGAGCCACTTTATAAAGAAGCTCGTGTCGATGTCCTTCAATGGCATTCAGAAAGGCGGTGATTTGCGCCTCATCCAGCGGGGCAATCTCCTTTTTCTCAGCCCTGGGCAACGTGCAAGCGTCCGCTGGGTTGAAGCGAATATACCCAACCGCTACAGCCTGTTGGAGAGCCTTGTGGAGAATACCGTGGATGTTTTTCACTGATTTTGGAGATAATGCCTTGATTCCTTCTCGCTTTGTACTCAGGCTGTTGTAAAAGCCTTGCACGGTATGTGTGTTCAAGGCTTCCAGCTTTACCGCACCCAGTGCGGGCTTAATGTATAGACGTATCTGTTCTTTGTAGAGAAATGCGGTGGATGGCTTCACACCGCCCAAATAGTCTTCCGTCCAGATGTCCAACCACTGACCCAGGGCCATTTTGCACGGCTCCTTATAGGTTCCGTTGTCGAGGGCGGTGGTGAGCTGGGCCAGCTTCTTTCTCACTTCCTGCTGGGTGGCCCCATAGACGGACCGCTGTATCTGCTTTCCGGTTCCGGGGTCACGGCCCACGGTATAACGTGCCTCCCACCGTCCATCCTTTCTCTGGCGGATAGAACCACCACCCTGGGCACCTCTGGTATTACTTTTTCTTGCCATTGTAAATCCTCCTCTAATTTGATACACTGGAGGAGCAGTAGGCCCGCAAGTTTACTGCTCCCTTGAGCCGTCCCTGGTGTTCGCAGCACCGGGGGCGGTTTTTTGGTGAGATTTATGGTCCTCTGAATTGTGGAGCACAATCACGCTGTAAACATTCGTTGTCTGCGATCTGATCGAGAATTCGCTTTAATTCATCTGATATGCTCTCAAATTTGATTCTCAGAATATCAAAGTCATAAAGAGAGATTCCCTCAAATTCCAAGCATTTTACATATTCATCTCGTAAACCAAATTCATCATAAGAAACCACCTTTTTATATACGTCGATGTACCTTTGTATATTAAGAAGTAATATTATGACATTACTGTTGGTCAAGAGCTTGTCAAGAGTGGAGGATAACAGTTTTGCACTTTCTGGCAGATTTTTTGATTCGCTGTCTTTTTTCATAGCTAAGAGAGTCTTTGCGGAGGAATCGCTTAGGCCTAAGCATTGGAGCGCAAAAGCAAAGTTGGCATCCGGATTTTGTATATCTGTCAACCCAAGCAACCAATCCGACGATACGTTGCATTTCTTTGCAATATCCCGCAAAATTTGAGCATCTGGTATTCTGTCTCCGTTACAATAGAATCCAACAGTTTGGCGAGATATTCCCAAATAATCAGCAAATTCAGTGTTCGTTCGTTCTCCTTGCAATTTTCTAAACCGCTTTGTAAAAATTGGAAGGCGGTCATTCTCACCGGTTGAACGCTTCATGTATTAACACCTCCGATTACTATGCTTCATAAGTGTTCACGGATGTTGAAACATCTATTCACAATATTGACGCTCTTGTTGTTTACGTGTATCATTATATCAGACGACAAATGAAGCGTCAACAACAATCTGGAGGTGACTAAATGTGAGTAACCAGGACATTAGACGTATGGCAGCAGGAGCGGGAGTAAAACTCTGGCAAATTGCGGATGCGTTGGGAATAGCTGATTGCAGCCTTTCCCGGAAACTCCGTAAGGAACTGCCCCAGGATGAAAAGGAGAAAATCTTCTCTATTATCCGGCGGCTTGCAAAGGAGGTGAGCTAATGGCCGACAAACTAGACCCCATGGCCGTCTCCCCGGCAGAGTGTGCCCGTCTGCTGGGTATCAGCAGGCCAAAGGTTTACGACCTTATCAATCAAGGTGGGTTCCCCTCCTTCAAACTGGGCAGCCGTACACTCATTAGTGTGGACGGATTGCGGGAATGGATCTCCAGACAGACACAAGCGGAGGTGAATGTATGAGTAAGACAAAAAAGAGCCGTCCCAGTGTTGCAGCACCAGGACGGCAAAGCGGAGCGGGGCCTTTTAGCGGAGACACCACTTCCAGAACCCAGTTTACCACGGCTCAGGGGGCCATTTCAAGGCTTTTACTGCATGGTCAAGCAAATGCCCTACCCCGCCGGGAACTTGAGGCCCTGACGGGCTTAGACGGGCGCACCGTGCGTCTGATGATCGAGCAAGAGCGGCGGGCTGGGGTTCCAGTGCTGTCGGACTGTTCCAAAGGCTACTATCTCCCGGAAACCGACCAGGAAACCGTGGCCTGTGTCCGCAGCTTGCGACACCGGGCCGGGGAGATTCTACGCACAGCGGCAGCTATTGAGCGTACTGTACCCCAGGAACTGGCGGGACAGCTTGCCCTGGACAATGTTACTACGGAGGTTTTCAATGAGTAGACCCGGCACAATGCTGTATTTTGACGCCCGCCCATGTCTAAAGCGACTAAACAACGGTCAAAAGGGGCAGCTCTTTGAAGCAATTTTGGACTATGGAGAATTTGGCATTGTGCCAGACTTTGGGGATGATGTGGGACTGTCCATTGCCTGGGACTTCATACAACCCAAGATCGACCGAGACAATGAGCGGTATGAGGCGCAGATACTCCAAAAGCGCTATGCCGTAGTAGTTCGGGAGTGCAAGCGAAACGGACAGACCGCCCCGCCCTTTGAGGTGTGGAAGCAAAACCCCCAACAAGCACCGGGAGACATGGAAAGCCATCATCCGTTATCGGGTGATGACGGGTGTTATCCAACTACAACCTCAACCACAACAACAACCCCAACTACAACCTCAAAAGCAACAGCAACGTGGCCCCCTCCCGGTGACTTCAACAGCCGCAGAAATGCGTGGTTAAATGCGCTGGACGACGTTGGGAGCAACAGGCCATATCAGCCGATAACCACCGATGAAAAGGGGGGACAACTTTGACCAAAAGAAAAACCGTATCGGATGAAGCTATTGTTGCTGCCCTCATGACTACCTCCACGCTGGACGCAGCAGCCCAACAGTGTGGGCTATCCGTGCGGCAGCTTTATGAGCGGCGGCAAGCCCCAGGGTTTGAGAAGAAGCTGAGAAAAGCCCAAAGTGAGGCCCTGAGCGATACAGCACGCTTTTTGCAGCATGCAACGGGAAGCGCAGCCGCTACCCTGTTGGAGATTGCAGAAAGCAAGGTAAGGCCCGCACAAGTGCGCATTTCAGCCGCCCGCACAATTCTGGAACAGGCAACAAAGTATTCAGAGATCACAGACATTCAGGCCCGCCTGGAAGCTCTGGAGCGATACGCAGAGGGGGTGGACGATGAGCCTTAAAAGCCGCCTGGAAGCTCTGGAACAACGGGCAAGGCAGAAACGAGACGTGCCGCCGGATGACCCTCTCTCCCGCTCCCTATACGAATTTGGTGAAGAGATGTCCTGCCTAGATGAAGCCGGGAAAGAGAGAAAGGCGGAAGAACTGGGAATAACCAGAACCAACTTTGACCGTATGGCAACAGCTTATAAAAAACCAAATACAAAAAGGAGATTTTAATATGATTTATTTTGATAAACTCTTTGCACTAAAAGAGAAGTACCGCGCCGCCCTGGATGAAGATTCCAAAGCACGCGCAAGAATCGAAAAAAACTTTGCGGACGGCTGGATAACAGACGCTTGCCGTAAATATGAGCTGGAGAAGCAGGGTGCCGCCCTGGAGTATTGCCAGAAAACCACCCTGGAGGCAGCGGAGGCCGTGAAAGCGGAGGCTTACACCATGCTTGACCGCTGGGACACGCTGGACGCTACCAAACTGCCCGCTAATGCCGCTTTTCTTGCCGGTAACAGCCCTGTCACGCTGACCCCGGAGGAAATGCAGGAGTTTGTAAACGCCAACCGCTACAACAGTACCGCATTGAGAGCCGCAAAGGAGGCGGCAGACCGGCGGGGCCTTACCCTGGCTTTTCCCCCCACCGTAGCGGATCGCAAAACTGCCTTTAGCTTGTTTGCTGACACCATTACCGGAGCTATCCAGGCCGGGCTTGACAGCGGCTTTTATAGCGTGAAGGATGCTGACCAGCTTTTACAGGCAAAGATTGAAGCAAACCCAAATCTTGCAGACCTGGAGGCCGTGGCCGCAAGCGTGGCTGGAGAGGGGGCAACAGCATGAGCACTAACTGCACCCGCCACTGTACCCCCGCCACGGATTGCGACACCTGCCCCGCCTGTCGCTTGATGCTGGATGTGGCACGGGAGGCAAACCGCCGTAACCACTACATGAGAGTGTGCGCCGTCTGCTGTGCTGGCGTTGCAGTGGTCTCCATTATTGCCGCTGTGCTGTTCGCCCTGTAAGTGACAGGAAACCCCCGACCCTTCACTGGGCCGGGGGTGCGTTTTTATGTAAAGGGTCATGACCCTTCAAAATACCCTTTAGACGATTTAACACCCTTTACAGATACTAACACTACTTGCACATTATGTGAGTGACAGCAAAGAGAATTACAGAAAATGACGGGCATTTACAGAGTTAAAATGGTGGGTTTTAATTCGAGTCCTGTATCGTCCACCATAAAACCGCTGTTTTCGCAAGAAAACAGCGGTTTTTTTTTTTTTTCTGTTATATTGTCTTTCACCATAGTTCAGACACCGTGAGACCAAGTGCAGCCCTCCAGAAGTGTTCCTTCGGAGGGCTGCTTTTGGCCTTTTAGACGGCTTCTGAACCGTAGCCTTCGCCCCAGCCTAAGTTCCCGCCACTCCCAAACGGCACATCTTTATACCATCTTAATGTGCGGCTTTACATGTTAACACTCTCTTTAGACCGGATGTGGATAATGAAGGTATAAAGGAACCATAAAGACGTATTAAGACGAAGAAAGAGAGGAGACTTATGTGGCGGCGGTTGCATAAAAACAATAAGTCCCCGTTCCGGGTTATTATTTTTGGATTTTTTCTGGTAATTTTGGCGGGAAGCCTCCTTCTTATGCTTCCCATTTCCTCGCAACAGGGGGTGGTGACCCCGTTTTTGGACGCTCTGTTTACCTCCACATCTGCGGTGTGTGTCACGGGATTGGTCATCCATGATACCGCCACCTATTGGTCCCAGTTCGGGCAGGTGATCATTATATTGCTGATCCAAATTGGAGGGCTGGGTGTGGTCACCGTGGCGGGGGCCTTTGCCATTCTCTCTGGGCGAAAAATCGGTCTGATGCAGCGCAGCACCATGCAGGAGGCCATTGCAGCGCCCAATGTGGGCGGTATTGTCCGCCTGACTGGCTTTATTTTGCGGACGGCTTTTGCGGTGGAGCTTTTGGGAGCTG
>CALXDO010000026.1 GCA_944387075.1 uncultured Oscillospiraceae bacterium
CCATCGAGAAGCTGGAGAGCGCCCGTAGTGGTAAGGAGCGCCGCTCCAAGCTGTACTACCTGCGCAACCGTGTGGGTAAGGCTGCAAAGGTGAAGGAAGACCTGTAATTCCATAAATTACACGAAAAAAGGAGCGGAGTATCCCGCTCCTTTTTTGTTGTTCCCTCTTTTCCTGGGGGATGTAATTTAGTATAATGAATCAAACATGGAGCTGGGAGTGTGCCTCCCAGAGAAAGGGGAAGAGTATGAACATCCAATGGTATCCCGGCCATATGACCAAGACCCGCCGCCAGATGGAGGAGGATGTGAAGTTTGTGGACATGGTGGCGGAGGTGGTGGATGCCCGCATCCCCATCTCCAGCCGCAACCCGGACATAGACTCCATGGTGGGGGACCGGCCCCGCATGATTATCTTCAACCGGGCCGACCAGGCAGACCCCTCCGTCACCGCCCAGTGGATGGCCTGGTTCCGGAAGAAGGGCTACGCTGTACTGGAAACCGATGCCAAGACCGGCAAGGGGGTCAACCAGTTTTCCAATGTGGTCAAACAGGCCCTGCGGGAGAAGATTGAGGCCTGGCGGGCCAAAGGCCAGGTGGGCCGCCCGGTGCGGATGATGGTGGTGGGGGTGCCCAACGTGGGAAAATCCACCTTTATCAATAAGGTAGCCCGCCGGAAATCCGCCAAGGCAGGGGACCGGCCCGGCGTCACTCGGGGCAAGCAGTGGGTGAACATTGACCAGGGGCTGGACTTGCTGGACACCCCTGGCATCCTGTGGCCCAAATTTGAGGACGAGACCACCGGCATGCACTTGGCTTTTACAGGCGCGGTGCGAGATGAGATCTTGGACGGCGAAGAACTGGCCTGCGGCCTGATGGAGCTGTTGGGCAACCACTATCCCGGCGTGTTGGAGGAGCGGTATAAGCTCAAAGACATGGAGGGCAAAGCGGGCTGGGAGCTGCTGGAGCAGGCGGCCCGCAAGCGCGGTATGCTCATTTCCGGGGGTGAGGTGGACACCGAGCGGATGTCCCGGGTGCTGTTGGACGAGTTCCGTGGCGGCAAGCTGGGCCGATTCACCTTGGAACGGCCGGAGGATATTCATGAATAAGGACGTGGAGCGTGTGGATTTGTACCAGTGGGATGCGGACGTCCGCGCCCAAAGCCAGGTGGAAAGGCTGGCCGGGGTGGACGAGGCCGGGGCGGGGCCCCTGGCCGGGCGGGTGTACGCAGCGGCGGTGATCCTCTCTCAGGGGGTGCAGCTGCCCTACCTCAACGACTCCAAGAAGGTGCCCCCCCGGCGGCGGGAACTGCTCTTTGACCTCATCCGGGAGCAGGCGGTGAGTTTCAGCGTGGCCTGGGTGGAGCCGGAGGAGATTGACCAGCTGGACATTCTCAACAGCCGGATGCTGGCCATGCAGCGGGCCATTGATGCCCTCAGCCCCGCCCCTCAGCTGGTGTTGGTGGACGGCAACCGGGATCACGGCAGCCGCTGTGCCATTACTGCCCCCCACCAGCTGGTGGTGAAGGGGGATGCCCAATCCGCCAGCATTGCCGCGGCCTCCATTCTGGCCAAGGTTAGCCGGGACCAGTACATGGAGGAGATGGCCAGGGCATATCCCCAATATGCCTTTGAGCAGCACAAGGGCTATCCCACCAAGCTGCACTATGAGCTCCTGCGCCAGCACGGCCCTTGTCCCATCCACCGCCGCAGTTTTCTCAAAAAGCTGTGAGGGGCGGGGTAGAGGCCCGGCTGCTGGGCAAGTGGGGGGAAAACCAGGTGGCCGCCTATTTGCGGGAGCGAGGGTATGAGATTTTGGCGATGAACTACCGCTGCCGCATGGGGGAGCTGGATCTGGTGGCCTCCAAGGGCCGTTACCTGGCCTTTGTGGAGGTGAAGCTGCGGCGCAATGGGGACTGGATGGCCGCCCGGGAGGCGGTGACGTATACCAAGCAGCAAAAGCTGCGTGCCGCGGCGCTGCTCTATCTGCAAACCCACCCCACCCAGCTTCAGCCCCGGTTTGACGTGGCGGAAATTTATGCACCCCAGGGGACTGGGACAAGACATCCCCACATAAGCTATCTGGAAAATGCTTTTTAGAGGTGAGTGGGAATGAATCGGCTTTTGGTGATGGATGGGCACTGTGACACGGTGTACCGCTGCTGGTCCATGGGGGAGGAGCTGCCCTATAACACGGGAGCGTTGGAATTGTCCGCCGCCCGGGACGCCTTTGGGGGCTATGCCCAGATCTTCGCTCTGTGGTCGGCCAGGGGCTATGTGGGCGGGGAGTGCCTGGAGGCCACCTGCAAGTGTCAGCTGGGGTATTTCCGGCGGCAGATGGACTGCTATTCCCATATGGTGACCCACTGTACCACCGCTCAGCAGGCCCGAGAGGCCAACCAGGATGGAAAGTGTGCGGCGTTTCTCTCGGTAGAGGGGGCGGAACTGCTGGGGTGCAGCCTCAAGGGGCTGGAGTGGGCCGCTCGGGAAGGGGTGTGTGCGATCAACCTGACCTGGAACCACGAAAACGCCCTCAGTGGATCCCATGTGGAAAACCCGCAGCAGGGCTTGACCCCGCTGGGCCGGGCCTTCGTCCGGCGGATGGGAGAGCTGGGGGTGCTGGTGGATGTATCTCACCTGTCTGAGGCGGGGTTCTGGGACGTGATGGAATTGCAGGAAGGCCCGGTGCTGGCCAGCCATTCCAACGCCCGGGCGGTGTGCGAGCACACAAGAAACTTGACGGATGACCAGATTACTGCCATAATAAGACACCACGGTGTCATCGGCTTGAACTTCTACCGGAATTTTGTGGGAGGGAAAGAGGGGCTGGACGATGTGCGCCGCCACTTGGATCATATGCTCTCCCTGGGTGCAGCACAGTGTGTGGCCCTGGGGGGCGACTGGGACGGAGCGGAGTTGATCGCCCCGCTGTCCCATATCACCCGGTTGGAGGATTTGTATGAATATTTCCTCCGGCACGGATACAAAGAAGCTTTTTTACACGATCTGTTTTACAACAATTTAATGGGGGTAGTGAGACAATCATGAATTATCTGAGCACAAGAGACAACAATTTGCGCATGACCCCGGCCCAGGCCATTGCCAAGGGATTGGCTCCTGACGGAGGTCTGATGACCCCCCAGGTGATGCCGACTCTGGCGAAGAACGCCCTGGAGAATTTGAAGAATATGTCCTACCAGCAGCGAGCGGTGTATGTGCTGGCGCGATTTTTGGAGGGGTTCTCCAGTTCGGAACTTACGGCCTATGCCAGAGCCGCCTACGGCGGGGAGAAGTTTTCCCATCCGGATGTGGCTCCGGTGCGCCGCCTGAACGAGAACACCTACTGCATGGAGCTCTGGCACGGCCCCACCTGTGCCTTTAAGGACATGGCCCTGCAAATGCTGCCCCATCTGCTCTCCGCCTCTCTAGTGAAAATCGATGAGAAAAAGACAGTGTGCATTTTGGTGGCCACCTCCGGCGACACGGGAAAGGCGGCATTGGAGGGCTTCAAGGATGTGAACAAGACCCAGATTTTGGTGTTCTACCCCAAGGATGGGGTGTCCAACATCCAGCAGCTGCAAATGGTGACCCAAGAGGGACAGAATGTGGGCGTGTGCGCCGTAGTGGGCAACTTTGACGATGCCCAGACCGGGGTCAAGAAGCTGTTTTCCGACGAGGCCTTGGCCCAGCAGCTGGCCGAGCGGGGCTATTTCCTCTCCTCGGCCAACTCCATCAACTGGGGCCGTGTGCTGCCTCAAATCGTCTACTACATCTCCGCCTACTGCGATTTGCGCCGGGAGGAGGTCATTGAACCGGGACAGGAGATCAATGTTTGTGTGCCCACGGGGAATTTCGGCAATATTCTCGCCGCCTACTATGCCAAAATGATGGGCGTGCCCATCAAGACCCTCATCTGCGCATCCAACGAGAACAACGTGCTCACCGACTTCATCCGCACCGGTGTGTATGACCGCAACCGCCCCTTCCACAATACCCTGTCCCCCTCCATGGACATCCTCATCTCCAGCAATCTGGAGCGGCTGCTCTTTGAGCTGTCCGGTCGGGATGACAAGCTGGTGGCATCCTACATGGAGCAGCTGGCCCAGGAGGGACGCTATGAGGTGAACAAATCCATCCGGAATAAGCTGCAACGGAACTTTGCCGCTGGGTATTGTGACGATACCCAGACCAAGAAGACCATCGAAAAGATATGGAAGGAGCAGCGTTACCTCATTGATCCCCACACCGCTGTGGCCTTCCATGTGTTGGAGGAGTATCGGCGCGAGACCAAGGACGAGACGGTGACGGTGGTGGTGTCCACTGCCAGCCCCTTCAAGTTCTGCTCCAGCGTGCTGGATGCTCTGGGGGAGAAGGAGTTTGCACCCGGCACCGAGATCCTGGATCAGCTCTCCCAGCTCACCGGGGTGGAAGTGCCCAAGCCCCTGGCCTGTCTCAAGGACAAGCAGGTGCGCTTTGACAAGGTGACCGAGAAAGAGCACATGGTGGATGAGGTTCTGGACTATCTGCGCTAAGTTGACAAATAAGGAGTGAGGCAATGGCTCTGTATGCCATCGGAGATACCCACCTGTCTCTGGGCTCGGACAAGTCCATGGAGGTGTTTGGGGGCAGCTGGGAAGGGTATGTGGAAAAGCTGGAAGCGGGCTTTTCCGGTGTATCGGACGATGACACGGGGGTGCTGTGCGGAGATTTGTCCTGGGGCATGAGCCTGGAAGAGGCCAGGCAGGACATGGAGTTTCTCAACAGCCGCCTGCCGGGGGAGAAGTGGATTTTGAAGGGCAACCACGATTATTGGTGGAACACCGCCTCCAAGATGAACACCTTCTTCCGGGAAAACGGCCTGGAGCGGCTGCACATTCTTCATAACAACTGTGCATTTTACCAGGATGTGGCCCTGTGCGGCACCCGGGGCTGGTTTTATGAGGAACAGGCCAATGCTCCCTCGGGTAAGGTATTTCGCCGGGAGGTGATGCGCCTGGAGACCTCGCTGAAGGCGGCGGGGGAGCGGGAAAAGTACTGCTTTCTCCACTATCCGCCCCTGTACAAAGGGTACCAGTGCCCCGAAATTCTGCAGCTGCTGGAGCAGTATCAGGTGAAGGTGTGCTGCTATGGCCATCTCCACGGCCCCAGCCACCGCCTGGCGGTGGAGGGCGTGCAGGGGGGCGTGGCCTATCAGCTGGTAGCCGCGGACTACACCGGATTCCGTCCGAAAAAAATTTTGGATTAGTAAAAAAAACAGTGGAAAAATTCTGGACAATCTGATAGAATGGATTGGATTTATCAGAAAGAAAGCCCGTAGCCGTTGGCTGGGCTAAGTTGGAGGAACGTATACATGAACATCAAGAGCAACGAGAAAAAAGAAAACAGCGCCATTGAGCTGGTCATCGAGGTCAGCGCTGCCGAGTTTGACGCCGCCATCAACAAGGTGTACAACCGACAGAAGAAGAACATTATGATCCCCGGCTTCCGTAAGGGCAAGGCTCCCCGCAAGATGGTGGAGAAGATGTACGGCGAGCAGGTGTTCTTTGAGGACGCTGTGGAGGAGGCTTATCCCGCTGCCTATGATGCAGCTTTGAAGGAGGCTGGCATTGTGCCCGTGGCCTATCCCAAGCTGGAGATCGTGGAGATCGGCAAGGACGGCTTCACCTTCAAGGCCCTGGTTACCGTGCAGCCCGAGGCTTCTGTGAAGGAGTACAAGGGCCTGGTGGTTGCCAAGCCCGAGGTGAAGGTCACCGCTGCCGACATCAAGGCCGAGCTCAAGCCCTACATCGACCGTGCTTCCCGTCTGGTGAGCGTGGAGCGCAAGGCCAAGAAGGGCGACGTGGCAGTCATCGACTTTGAGGGCTTCAAGGACGGCGTAGCCTTCGAGGGCGGCAAGGGCGAGAACTACTCCCTGGAGCTGGGCTCCGGCAACTTCGTCCCCGGCTTCGAGGATCAGATCATCGGCATGAAGGCCGGCGAGGAGAAGGATCTGGACATCACCTTCCCTGAGGACTATACCCCCGATCTGGCCGGTGTCCCCGTGGTCTTCAAGGTGAAGGTCCACGAGGTCAAGGAGCGTCAGGAGCCCACCGTGGACGACGAGTTCGCCAAGGACGTGTCCGAGTTTGACACCTTGGACGAGTTCAAGAAGGACCTGGGCGAGAAGCTGAAGGCCCGCCGTCAGGAGCAGGCCGAGCGGGAGTATGAGACCGCTGTGGTGGATGCTCTGCTGGAGAATCTGGTGTGTGATGTGCCCGAGGCTATGGTGGAGTACCGCGCTGACAAGATGGTGGAGGAGCAGGCTGCACGCATGCAGAACAGCGGCCTGAACTACCAGGACTACCTGAAGTACATGGGCCTGTCCATGGCCGACGCACGTGCCCAGGCCAAGACCGCTGCCGACCGCGCCGTACGCACTGCTTTGGTGCTGGGCGCCGTGGCGAAGGCCGAGGGGATCGAGGTTTCTCAGGAGGAACTGGACGCCGAGGTCAAGCGTCTGGCTGAGCGCTTCAACATCACCGAGGAGCAGGTGCGTGAGGTTACCAATGTGGACGACATGACTCAGGATCTGGCCTGCAAGAAGGCTCTGGAGTTGGTGAAGTCCTCCACCAAGAAGCCCGCCAAGAAGTCCAAGAAGAAGGACGAGGAGGCTGAGGTCGAGACTGAGGCTCAGACTGAGGAATAAAATTGAGGTGACAAGGGAGGAATATTCCTCCCTTGTCCTTGGGTATACTGGAACTGATTTCCAGTGACGAAGGAGAGATTTCCAGGAGTTTAGACCCATATGTTGTGGAGCAGACCAGCCGGGGAGAGCGTTCCTATGACATTTTCTCCCGTCTGCTCAACGACCGTATTATTTTCCTGGGCGAAGAGGTGAACGCCACCACGTCCGCTTTGGTGGTGGCCCAGCTTTTGTATCTGGAGGCTCAGGACCCGGATAAGGACATTCAGTTCTACATCAACAGCCCCGGCGGCTCTGTCACCGACGGCATGGCCATCTACGACACCATGCAGTATATCAAGTGTGACGTGTCCACCATCTGCGTGGGCATGGCCGCCTCCATGGGTGCGTTTTTGCTCTCTGCCGGCACCAAGGGCAAGCGTCTGGCCCTGCCCAACGCTGAGATCATGATTCACCAGCCCTCTGCCGGCACC
>CALXDO010000027.1 GCA_944387075.1 uncultured Oscillospiraceae bacterium
CTCTTTGCCGGCACCATCTACGACAACATCCGCTACGGCAAGCCGGACGCCACCCAGGAGGAGATCATCCAGGCAGCAAAGCGGGCGGAAATCTACGACGACATTATGGCCATGCCCGACGGTTTTCAGACCTATGTGGGGGAGCGAGGAGTCATGCTCTCCGGGGGGCAGAAGCAGCGGGTATCCATCGCCCGGATCTTCCTGAAAAATCCCCCCATCCTTATTTTGGACGAGGCCACCTCTGCCCTGGACTCGGTGACCGAGGCCCGGATTCAAGGGGCCTTTGACGAGCTGGCCCGGGGCCGCACCACCCTCATCATCGCCCACCGGCTCTCCACCATCCGCAACGCCCACCGCATCATCGTGGTGGATGACAACCGCATTGTGGAAGAGGGCACCCACGAGGAACTTCTGAAAAGCGGCGGGGAGTACGCCCAGTTGTACAACGCCCAGAAGAGTGTGCGCATATGAACAAGACGGAACTGCTGAACAAGTTTTCCAAGGACGGAGAGCAGCGCATGGAACTGGCCCGGGTGCTGGACCAGATGCAGCGTGCGGACACCCGCTCCATTCCCTGCCCCACTCAGTTTCTCTCCCCCGCCCTGCGGGCCTCGGTGGAGTCCCTGCTGTGCGCCTGCGGACACCCCCGCCACCTGTTTGCCGGGGGGTATGAGGGAGCCGAGCGCACCATCTGCGTCTTTCTCCCCCACTGGCAGGAGGTAGAGGACTACGACCAGAGTGAGGACCTGGCCGCTGTCTCCGCCGCCTTCCCCCGCCAGGCCACCCTCACCCACCGGGACATTCTGGGGGGCTTGATGGGCCTTGGCATTACCCGGGAGAAGATCGGGGACATCCTGATGGGGGAGCACGAGGCCCAGATTGTATGCCTGCGGGAGACCCTGCCCATTGTTCTCTCCCAGTTTGACCAGGCAGGACGCTACCCCCTGACCTTGCAGGAAATTCCCCTCACTCAGCTGACCCCCGTCCCTCAGACGGTGAAGGAAATCCACGACACCGTGGCCACCCTGCGCCTGGATGCGGTGGTGGCCTCCGGCTTCTCCCTGTCCCGGTCCAAGGCCGCCCAGTGCATCACCACCGGCCGGGTGTCGGTCAACCACATGGAGTGTATGAAAAGCGACCGCCTGGTGGAACAGGGAGATGTGCTCACCTGCCGGGGGCTGGGGAAATGCATCCTGGCCCAGGTGGGGGGACAGTCCCGCAAGGGGCGAATCATCCTCACCCTGCACCGCTATGTATGAATGCAAAGGAGGAACATCCCCGATGACAGAGGAAAAAATCGCCCGCATCAACGAGTTTGCCCGCCGGGTCAAGGTGGGGGAAACCCTGACCCCGGAAGAGCTGGAGGAGCGTGCCATCCTGCGGAAGGAGTATATCGACAGCGTCAAGGCCAGCCTGGTGGGTCAACTGGACCACACCTACCTGGTGGACGAGAAGGGCAACAAAGTAAAATTGCCCAAGAAAAAGTAAAAAATGCCGTCTGCATTTCCAGCAGACGGCATTTTTTCATGGTTTTGATTACTCGGCCTCGGCCACCACGTTGGTAGCACGCACGCCCTTGGCGCCACGGGGATCGGGCTCGGTCTCAAAAGAAACCTTCTGGCCCTCCAGCAGCTTCTTGTAGCCATCCGCCACAATAGCGGAGAAGTGCACGAACACGTCCTCGCTGCCGTCGTCGGGGGTGATGAAGCCATAACCCTTCTCAGCGTTGAACCATTTGACAATACCGGTCATGTGGAATTCCTCCTGAATGAAAAATTGCGGTTTTGAGGCAAAAGAGAAGCCCAACCCTTTCATGTACGAAAAGGGTGGGCGCAACAGTTCATACATCAAAACAACGTCATTATTATAACATTCACCCCCATAGGTGTCAAGAAATTTCCTGTCGGACTGGGGAGGAACCGGCCCCGTGATTCTCCTCCGTGGGGGTGTTGACAATTTCCTTTCCCATCAGTAGAATGTTATCTGCTCAACTGCAAATATTATATATTATAGTAGTAAGAAGGTTTGCACTTATGTCCGTAATATACTTCGACTATGCCGCCACCACCCCCGTCTGTCCCCAGGCCGTGGACGCAGTGGTGGAAGCTCTCTCTCACTTTGGCAATCCATCCTCCCGCTACCCCCTGGGCCGGGAGGCGGCGCAGAGGGTGAAGGCTCATCGAGAGGTGGTGGCCAAGGCCCTGGGTTGCTCCCCGGAGCAGGTGTATTTCACCTCCTGCGGCACCGAGGGCAACAACTGGGCCATCCGCCGGGGGGTGGAACTGAACCGCCGGAAAGGCAAGCACATCATCACCACCGCCCTGGAACACGCCGCTGTGCTGGAGACCTGCCGGGACCTGGAGCGGCAAGGCTATGAGGTCACCTACCTCAAACCCGACCGGGACGGCCACATCAACCCCCAGGACCTGGCGGCCGCCCTGCGCCCCGACACCGTCCTGGTGTCCATGATGCTGGTGAACAACGAGGTGGGCTCCCTCCTTCCCGTGGCAGCGTGTGTGAAGCTGGTCAAAGCCTATGACCCCGCCATTCTCTTCCACTGCGACGCCGTTCAGGGCTTTTTGAAGGTGCCCTTCTCCATGTCCTCCCTGGGGGCGGATTTTGTCTCAGTGAGCGGACACAAAATCGGCGCGCCCAAGGGCATCGGGGCCCTGATGGTGAAAAAGGGGGTGCGCCTGACCCCCTACCTCACCGGCGGCGGACAGGAAAACGGCATGCGCTCCGGCACCGAGGCCACCGCCCAAATTGCTGGGTTTGCCGCCGCCTGCCAGGCCACCATGGCCCAGTCCGACCGGCTTTCCCGCACTGCTGCCATCAAGGAGTATACCCTGGCCCGGCTGCGCCAAGCCATCCCTGAGATGAAGGTTATCTCTGCCGGGGATGTACCTCACATCTGTGCCGTCACCCTGCCTGGATACAAAAGTGAGGTGGTGGTACGGGTGCTGGGCGATGCGGGCATCTGCATCTCCTCCGGCTCGGCCTGCCACAAGGGCAAGCCCAGCCATGTCTTTGCCGCCCTGGGTCTGCCCAAGCCCTGGCTGGACGGGACCCTGCGCCTGTCCTTCTCCCCAGCCTCCACCCAGGCGGAGGCGGATCAACTGGTATCGGCCCTCCAGCAGGCCGCCGACTCCCTCTTTACCACCTTATCCTGATGATCCTGAGATTGAGAGGTCTGTTATGCGTTCCTTTTTCCGACGAGAGCCAGGTTTCTACCGCAAACTCATGGCCCTGGCCCTTCCCATTCTCATCCAAAACCTCATCACCAACTCCTTAGGGCTGGTGGACACCTTCATGGTGGGCACCCTGGGAGAAGGCCCACTGGCTGGCGTGACCTTGGCCAACATCCCCGTGTTTGTGGTTCAGCTGATGATGTTCGGCATCCAAAGCGGCTCCGCGGTGCTCATCAGCCAATATCGAGGCAAAGGGGATTACGCCTCCATCAACCGGGTCATGGGCATTGGCGCCTATGCCGCGGGAGCCATCACCCTGATCTTTGCCCTCATTATGTGCTTTTTGTCCCGGCCCTTTATGAGCCTGTTCGGCAACGACCCGGACGTCATCGCCACCGCCGTGCGCTACGCCCAGATTGTGGGCTGGTCCTACTTCTTTGACAGCTTTGTGCAGGTGTATATCGGAGCCCACCGGGCCATGGGCCAGCCCAACCGAGGGATGTATATTCTGGCGGTGTCCATGCTGGGCAACACCTTCCTCAATTGGGTGTTCATCTTCGGCAACCTGGGCGCACCCCGTCTGGCGGAACAGGGCGCCGCCCTGGCCACCCTGTTGGCCCGGGTGCTCTCCTTCTCCATCGCCCTGGTGTGGGCGGTGCGGGACAAAAAGTTCCGCATCCAGCCTGCTCTCTTCTTCCGCCCCGGCACCGAGATGACTCGGCGGTTCATCCGCTTCTCCACCCCAGTCATGTGCAACGAGACCTTCTGGGGTCTGGGCACGTCTCTCTTCCCCACCATTATGGGCCACATGGATGGCTCCAAGGAGATTCTGGCCGCCTATGCCATCGCCGGCAACATCACCAATCTGTGTACCGTGGGGGTCTTTGCCATCGGCGGCACCGCCGCCATCTTAGTGGGCCAAGAGATTGGCTCCGGCCACGCCGACCGGGTATTCAGCCTGGGGGCGTTGCTGGACATTCTGGCCTTTTCCTTCGGTCTGGTGTCCGGGGGCGTGTTTCTCCTCATTCTCTATTTCATCATCGCCCCATATCTCTACCCGCTGTTCCATCTCTCCGCCCAGGCGGGGAACATCTGCACCATGATGCTCACCATCGTGTTCTGCTTTATGCCCCTGCGCTCCTTTGACACCACCAACATTGTGGGCGTGCTTCGGGGCGGCGGAGATGTGCGTATGGCTACCCTCATCGACCTCTCTCCCCTGTGGCTGGTGGCTCTGCCCCTGGCCGCCCTGTCCGGCCTTGTGTTTCAGCTGGGCATCTTCTGGGTGTATCTGTCCATGATGAGTGAAAACATCATCCAATGTATCTTCGGCCTGCGCCGTTTCCTCAGTGCCCAGTGGATCCATGATGTCACCTTGGTACAATTTGAAAAAGACGATTCCTAATTTTTACACCAACAGCTGGCTGGGGGCTCCCCCAGCCAGCTGTTTTTTTCAAATTCCCTTGTACTTTTTCCGGGTGGCCAGGCCGCCTCGGATGTGCCGCTGGGCTTTGTTGACCTCCAGCACCGCCTTCACCTGCTCATACAGGGGCCGGTTGAAGGTGGGCAGGCGCTCAGACAAGTCCTTGTGCACCGTGGATTTGCTCAAGCCAAATTTTTGGGCGGCACTGCGCACCGTGCCCTTTTCCTCGATGATGTACAGTGCCATCTCACAGGCTCGCTCTTCCATGTTCCCTTTCAAACGGCAACACTCCCTCATGGTTCTCACTCAGAGCATATATATGCAGTGGAACCCGCAATTATGTGGTGTTCTCTCCCTCCTGTGCAGACAAGTTTTGTGTAAAAACTTCGTAAAATCCCCTTGCAGTTTGTGTCATTTTATTGCATAATACACAATAGATATACCAATGCCCACCAGGACACAGGTTATTTCCCTGAAAGAGAAAGGTTGATGTTCCATGAGAAGTTCCGGTATTCTGATGCCCATATTTTCCCTTCCATCCCCTTGCGGTGTGGGAACTTTGGGACAGTGTGCCCGGGAGTTTGTGTCCTTTCTGGTCCAGGGGGGACAGAGCTATTGGCAAGTGCTCCCCATCAGCCCCACCGGCTATGGGGACTCTCCCTACCAGTCTTTTTCCTCCTTTGCAGGCAATCCCTACTTCATTGACCTGGATGATCTGGCCCGGGACGGCCTGCTTCTGCCGGAAGAGTATCAGGCTCTCTCCTGGGGAGATGACCTCACCCAGGTGGACTATGGTCTGCTCTACATCCAGCGGTTCCGGGTGCTGCACTGGGCTGTGTCCCGCCTGCAAATCAAGCGTCCCCAGGCCTTGGCACAGTTCTGCCGGGATCAACAGGATTGGCTGGAGGATTACGCCCGCTTCATGGCCTTCAAGGACCACTTTGACGGCATTCCCTGGTCCCAGTGGCCCGACCCCATCCGTCTGCGTCAGCCCCAGGCCGTGGAGACGCTGGCCCAAGAATTGGCCCCAGATATTCGCTTCTGGAAAGGGGTGCAGTACCTCTTCTTTTCCCAGTGGAACGCCTTGAAAGCTTATGCCAACGCCCAGGGTATTTCCATCATCGGCGACCTGCCCATCTATGTGGCCGGAGACAGCGCCGACGTGTGGGCCAATCCCCAGCAATTCCAGCTGGATGAGAACCTGTGCCCCACCGAGGTAGCCGGGTGTCCCCCCGACGGCTTTTCTGAGGATGGGCAGCTGTGGGGCAATCCCCTCTTCCACTGGGAGCGCATGGCCCAAGACCACTACACCTGGTGGATGCGCCGGGTAGCCTTTCAGTTCACCATTTATGACGTGCTGCGCATTGACCATTTCCGGGGCTTTGACTCCTACTACGCCATTCCTGCCGGAGACAAAAACGCCAGGCGGGGCCAGTGGCGGCCCGGGCCCGGCATCGCCTTTTTCAACACCCTCAAGGAGACGCTGGGAGAGCGTCCCATCATCGCCGAGGACTTGGGCTTTCTCACCCCTTCGGTGCATGAAATGCTGGCACAAACTGGGTTTCCCGGCATGAAGGTGCTGGAATTTGCCTTTGACCGCCGGGACAGCGGGCAAAACCTGTACCTGCCCCACAACTACCCCGTCAACTGCATCGCCTATGTGGGCACCCACGACAACGACACCGCCCTGGGCTGGACCCACACCGCCGACCCGGAGGATGTGGACCTGGCCCGCACCTACCTCAACCTCACCGCCCAGGAGGGGGAGAACTGGGGCATGATGCGGGGCATCTGGGCCAGTGCGGCTCAGTATACTGTGGTGCAAATGCAGGATGTGCTGGGGCTGGGCAGCGAAGGGCGGGTCAATACCCCTTCCACCACCGGCGAGAATTGGAAGTGGCGAGCCTTGCCCAACTTTGCCGCACCAAGGCTGGCCCAGCGGCTGCACCGGATGATGAAGCTGTACGGCAGACTTCCCCAATGACATAAAAATGGAGCGTTCCCAGGTGGGAACGCTCCATTTTTATGTCTTATGTCACGTCAGAAATACCAAACAACCGATCATATTGCAGCAGCTGGTAGTCCTCTTTGAGCTTGTCATACTGGGTGCTCTCCCAGTGGCTGTACGCATGGCCCTGGGAGTCGATATAGCCCACCGAGGTAAACACCGGCAGCTGCTGCTCCACCTTCTGGAGGAACTTCCCATAGAGGTCCCGCTCCACCCCCGCGCGGTCCAGCAGATACTGGCCCAGGAAGTTGATGCTGGTTACCTCCGGCGCACCCTCGGCGTCCAGAGGGGTGTTGGACCAGATGACAAAGGGCACCTGGAACTTGGCCATGTACTGCTCCATGGTCATGTCCGTCTGAGCCACCCCGTAGGCCAACTCTTGGAACTCCTCCTCCACCCAGGGCTGGTGGTCGCCAAACATGACGATGATGGTGGGCTCTTCATAGGTGGAGAAGTAGTCCACCAGTACCTTGAAGTATTCATCCGTCTTGTTGGCCAGGGTGAGATACTGCTCCGCTCTGGGGTACTGGCCGGGACAGTTCTCCACCGTCACCTCGGTGGGATAGTCCGCCTCTTCATAGCCTCCGTGGTTTTGATAGGTCACGTTGAAGAGAAACAGGGGTTCTCCCGGCTCCTTGTTTTCAAACTCCCAGACAATCTGCTGGAAGTCGGAGTAATCGCTGAGGTAGGCGTGCTCCTCCAACTGGGGCACGTTCATGTCCGCGCGGAATTTCATCTCATCAAAGCCCAACAGCGGATAGGCCTTGTTCCGATTCCAGGACCCCGGCTCTCCGGGATGGAAGGCCAGAGTTCGATACCCCAGATCGCCCAACAGGGAGGCCATGGAGGCCGTCTCCCGGGTGATGTACTGCTGATAGGGCGCACTGCCTGTGGGCAAAAATGCCATGGAGTGTCCTGTGAGAAACTCGAACTCACAGGAGCTGGTGCCCGCTCCGAACACGGAGGAATAGGCGTGCCCAAAGATGGTGTTATCCAGAGACTTGATGTAGTCCATCACCGGCTGGCTCAAGGTGATGTTGCCATAGCTCTCATAGTCCGCCCAGGACTCATTCATGATGGCCACGATGTTATAGTGGGGAGTCTCTTGGGCTTGGGCAGGTTCTGCCTCCCCATCTACATGAAAGTTCAGCCCCTCCCCCACAGCGTTTTCCACCTGGCTGAGGACGTACTTCACGTTGTCCACGGTGGCATTGGTGGGCTGCTCCACCTCCATGTACTTGGTGTTGTCAAAGAACGCGCACAGTGCCCCATCGGTGCAATATCCCACCATCTGCTGCCAGGTATAGGCACCCACATGGATGCGCTCCAGCACCGCCGGCTGACAGAAAATAAACATCAGGCTCAGCCCTGCCACCACGCCTGCCAAGCGGGGCATCACGGTCTTTCCCGTGGGGCGGAATTTGCCCCATAGCAGCTTTTTCCGCAAGAGAATCACCACAAGCAGCAAAACGCCCAGCCACACATACATATTCTGGGTCAAGGTCAGCTTGTAGCTGCCCGACACCGCCGCTGCGGTGCCCAGAGAGGCAAAGTCCCAGGGAAGAACCGGCGTCCCCCGGAAGGTGTTGACAAAGTAGTTGGCAATCCCCCACAACGCACTGAGCAGATGTACCACCAAACTGCTGAGTACCGGATACCCTGTCACAGCACACAGCAGCCAGTACAGACCAGCCAGCCATAGGCCATTGGCCAATACCGCTATGAGCTTGACATCCACAAACTTGGTGCCCATGATGAGCTGCATGAGATAAAACGCTGTCACGGGGGTCAGCAGCAGCAAGGAGATCAATGATCCCTTACTTTTTCTGTCCATTTCTTTCCATTCCATCACGTTTTTTCTAATTTCCTTTCTTTTTTGCAAGCTTATCAAGACTATACACGATTTTTACAGAAAAGTCAAACTTCTTGACATAGAAAAACTGCCGGAAACCTATGACAGTCTACGGCAGCTTCTCTTGTAATATTAATGGTTTTCTACGATCTCCCCGGAGCGGTATGCCGCCAGCAGATCCTTCAGGTCCCGAATCTGCTCTTGCAGCTGGCGGCCCACATCGGTCTGGCGGATTTTCATGCGCTGCTCCATGCGCTCAAAGATTTCCGAGCTGGAGGAGATGTCCCAGTTGTCACGAATGGCCCGCTCCCGTCCCGCAAAGGGCTGGTGGGAGACCAGGCGCAGACAGTTGGAATTGTAAATAAGGGTGTATCCGGCGATGCCGGTGGTCTTTTGATAGGCTTTACAGAAGCCGCCGTCAATGACGATCAGCTTGCCGCCCCCCTTCACCGGGCTCTCCCCTTTCTTGGACTTCACGGGGATATGGCCGTTGACAATGTGGCAATGCGGGCCCTCCAGGCCGAACTCCTGGAGAATCTTATCGCACACCGCCGGGTCTTGGTAGAGTCGGTAGTAGGCGTTTTTCCTCTCCGTCCAAGTGGACTCGTCGGCAATGAGCCTGCGTTCAAATGTGGTCATGCGGTCCCGGCCAAAAATGGGGCTGTTGCGGCCCGCCCACAAAAACCACAGAAAGTCCATACCAAACTGACGCTCTGGGGAGCCTACCTTATCATAGTAAGCACGGCGGGCCGCCAAGTCGGCAAAGTCCAGAAACTCCCGGCCGGACAGACCATCGCAGCCAATGGAGAAGCGCATGAACTCCCCATCCTCGGTCATGGGAATGCAGCCATGGAACAGCAGGTTCCCGTTGAACACCTGGTACAGGCTGCCCTTGGAATAGAGAAACCGTGCATGCCGCTGAAGCTTCTCACTGTGGAGGAAGGAGCGGGTGAGCTGGTTGATCAGCTTCTCCTCCTCGGGGGTAAGGGTATAGGGGTCTGCGTGGTCCACCGTGGGAAAGTCGGTGTCCTCCAGGGTGTAGGTCGTCCCGTCAATGACAATGCTCTTATGTTCATAGTCGATCTTGTCCAGCAGTAGCCGGTCATTCATGCGGAACCAGGGATTGCGCATGATTTTCTGCCCCTCCAGCTTGAAGAGGATGATGGTGATGGCTTTGTACATCTGGGCCGCCAGACGCTTGTCCCGCTCGTTGAAGTTTTCCTCGTCCTCGTGGCTGATCTTCACCTCAAAGCGACTGATGTCACAGTCTTTGTATACCTCTGCGGCAAACACCGACAGGGGGCGCAGGGAGATGCCGTATCCGGTCTCAATGACGTCCAGGTTGTTGTAACGCATGGAAATAGCCAGTACGGTGGCCACCAGAGTGCGGGAGCCGGAGGCGGCCCCCATCCACAGCACGTCGTGATTGCCCCACTGAATGTCCACGCTGTGGTGGTGCATCAGAGCGTCTAAAATGATGTCCGCACCGGGGCCACGGTCGAAAATATCCCCCACAATGTGCAGGTGGTCCACCGCCAGGCGCTTGATGAGCTGGCACAGCTGCACCAGGAAGTTGGCCGCCCGATCCAGCTCAATGATGGTGGAAATGATGTTCTCATAGTAGTCACGCTTGTCAGTGTCCTCATAATGGGTGTGAATGAGTTCGTCGATGATGTAGGCGTACTCCTTTGGCATGGCCTTACGCACCTTGGAGCGGGTATACTTGGCACTGACCAGACAGCAGATCTCGATGAGGCGGTGGAAGGTGAGGCGATACCATTCCTCCATGTCCTCCGCACTCATCTGCCCTTGCAGCTCCTCCAGCTTCTCCTGGGGATAGTAGATCAAAGTCGCCAGCTGGTCCCGCTCCGCTCGGGAGACGTTGGTGGCAAACAGCTGGTCAATCTTCTCCCGTACCACCCCGGAGGCAGAGTTGAGAATGTGCTGAAATGCCCCATACTCCCCATGCACATCCGAGATGAAATGTTCCGTCCCCTTGGGCAGGTTGAGAATGGCCTGTAAGTTGATGATCTCTGTGCTGGCCGCCTGAACCGTGGGGTATTGCTTGGCCAGCATGCGCAAGTAATGCAAATTCTCCTGTTCCAGTCCACGCGATAGATTCTCTTCCTGTTTCATTCTGCAACCTCCTCACCGATGATATGCAAGTTGTCCGTTTAGATTCGAGCCACACCGGTATCCCGGGCAGCCTTGGCCACCGCTTGGGCCACGGCGGGACATACCCGCGGGTCAAAAGCAGCAGGGATGATATAATCGGGGCTCAATTCCTCGTCACTGACCAGCTCCGCCAGCGCCCGGGCTGCCGCCTGCTTCATTTCCTCGTTGATGTCGCTGGCTCGCACGTCAAACGCCCCACGGAATACACCGGGGAAGGCCAGGACGTTGTTGATCTGGTTGGGGAAATCGCTGCGGCCGGTGCCCACCACCGCCGCACCCGCCTCCCGGGCCAGGTCTGGCATAATTTCCGGCACCGGGTTGGCCATGGGGAACAAAATGGGATTGGGGGCCATGGTCTTGACCATCTCAGGGGTGACAACCCCGGGAGAGGACACGCCGATGAACAAGTCTGCCCCCACCATCACATCCGCCAGAGAGCCGGACTTGTCCTCCCGGTTAGACAGGGCCAAGAGCTCCTTCTTCTCCTCATTGAGGTCAGTGCGGGACGAGCAGATGGCGCCCTTCCGGTCACAGATGATGGCATCTTTCAGACCCATGGATTTCAGCAGCTTGAAGATGGCGGTGCCGGCAGCTCCTGCCCCGGAGAACACAGCAGTGATGTCCTCCATCTTCTTGTTCACCAGCTTCAGGGCATTGATGAGAGCGGCGGCCACAATGATAGCGGTGCCGTGCTGGTCGTCGTGGAAGATGGGAATGTCACACACTTCCTTGAGTTTGCGCTCAATTTCAAAGCAGCGGGGGGCAGAGATGTCCTCCAGGTTGACCCCGCCAAACGAGCCGGCCAGCAGGGCCACGGTGTGGACAATCTCGTCGACATCCTTGGAGCGGATGCACAGGGGCACCGCATTCACATCGCCAAAGGCCTTGAAAAGCACGCACTTGCCCTCCATCACCGGCATACCTGCCTCGGGGCCAATGTCCCCCAGACCCAGCACGGCAGTTCCATCAGTGACCACCGCCACGGTGTTCCACCGACCTGTGAGCTCATAACTCTTGTTGATGTCCTTTTGAATTTCCAGGCAGGGCAGGGCCACGCCGGGGGTGTAGGCCAGGGATAGGGTCTGGCGATCCTTGACCTCCATTTTGGGCACGGTGTCCAGCTTGCCCCGCCACTGATAGTGTAGCTTCAAAGATTCTGCTGCATAATCCATGTCTATGCGCTCCTTCTTCTGATGTAAGATTCCCCCTTGACGGGTTTCTGGTGCAATCAATAGTGCTATCATAGCATAAGATCCCCCATAAGGAAAGAGCGAAGGGAGGGAAAAGCGACCTGCTCACTTACCCGAAATATCTCTATTCCCAGTCTGATGGATGCGCACAGCTTTCTCCATAGCAGCCGCATCTCCTATCCAATTTTTTTCTGCCCCTTGATATATGTGTGGTAATTTTACACAAAAATACAACATGTATTCCCCAGAGATTTCCACATTCCCCCTCAAGTACATTCTCCGAATGTTGGGTATTTCCACCATTTTTCACATAATACATGGAAGTTGACCTCAAAATGTCACTTTTCTTTTTTGACATTCTCACCGAACCATACATGGCATAAAAGTTCGCACTTCCTTATCTTCTCGTCGAATTAGGTCGATGAAAGTAATGAGATAAACCTTTTTATGGGCAACCAACTTTGTAAAGAGAGGGATTTTTATGAAGAGTATCAAGCAACGGCTCCTGGTTTCCTTTTTGGCACTGGCAGGAGCTGCGGCCATCATCTGCGGTGGCATAGGAAGTTTCATGAGTTACCTGAGCAGTGCGACCATGCTGGATCAAAATATGCGGCTGGTGGCCACTGCGTCGGCGGCCCGCGTTTCCTACCAGCTTCAATCCTATAAGAATGCCGTTGAAGCCTTTGGTATGGTTCCCGCCCTCAGCGATCCCAATGTGTCCGTACAGGAAAAGGAATCCTTGCTCAACAGTTGGGTCAGCCATTACAACATGCAGCGCGGCAATGTGCTGGATGCCACCGGCAAGAGTCTCTTTGACGGCAACGACTACTCGGATCGTGAGTATGTCCAGCAGGCTATGCAGGGTGAGTCCAGCGTTTCCGTCCCCACAGTGAGCAAGATTACCGGTGAGCTGTCCATCATGGTGGCCGCTCCCCTGTGGCAGGGTGGTATCCAGGGCAGCCAGATTGTAGGTGTGGTCTACTTTGTCCCCAATGAGACTTTCCTCAATGACATTGTAGGTGCCATCAAAGTCAGTGACAACAGCAGCGCCTACATGCTGGACAAGACCGGCAACACCATCGCTCATGAGGACATTCAGATTGTCAAAGATCAGTCCAATACCATCAAGCAGGCCGAAAGCGATTCCTCTTTGAAGGCCTTGGCTGCCATTGAGTCCAAGATGGTAGCTGGTGAGAGCGGCTTTGGAAGCTATAAATATGAAGGTGTGACCAAGTATGCTGCTTACGCTCCGGTGGATGGCACCGACGGCTGGAGTCTGTGTGTCAATGCCTACAGTTCGGACTTTATGCAGGACACCTACCGCAACATCGTCATTATTGCAGTTTTGGTCATCGCAGTTATTGTGGTCTCTGTTGTCATCTCCATTCGCACCGCCCGCGGCTTGTCCAACCCCATCCGTATCTGTGTGGATCGCATTCAGAAGCTGAAGGAAGGCGACCTGTCCTCCCCTGTTCCCGCTTTCAACCGCAAGGATGAAATTGGACTGCTCTCCAATGCCACGCAGGCCATCTCCGACGTCCTCAGAGGCATTGTGGAAGATTTGGACTACCTGTTGGGTCAGGTGGCCCATGGCAACTTGAATGTACGCACGGAGCACCCGGAGTATTATGTGGGTGAGATGCAGGGCGTACTCTCCACACTGAGAACGTTGGAGCGTGACCTCAGCGAAACCATTTCCCAGATTAACACTGCTGCGGAGCAGGTCTCCACGGGTGCGGAGCAGGTCTCCTGCGGCGCACAGGCTTTGGCCCAGGGTGCCACAGAACAGGCCAGCTCGGTGCAGGAATTGTCTGCCACCATCAACGAGATCAACAACTCCGCCCAGGAGAATGCCAATGCCGCTCAGGATGCCCAGGATAAGTCCCACTTGGCTGGCGGCCAGGTGGTGGCCAGCCACCAGAAGATGCTCGACCTGAAGAATGCTATGGATGACATTTCCAAGGGCCAGCAGGAGATTGGGCAGATCATCGCCGCCATCGAAAACATTGCCTTCCAGACCAACATTCTCGCCCTCAACGCCGCCGTGGAGGCTGCCCGTGCCGGCAGCGCCGGCAAGGGATTTGCCGTTGTGGCCGACGAAGTGCGCAGTCTGGCTTCCAAATCCGACCAAGCTGCCAAGCAGACCAAGGAAATGATCGAGCGTTCCCTGGCCAATGTGGAGCGTGGCCAGGAGCTCACCGACGATGTCAGTGCCGCTTTGGATCGTACCATGGAATATGCCGAGCAGGCGGTTGGGCTGATGAATCAGGTGGCAGAGAACATCATCAACGAGACCGAGTCTATCCATCAAGTCACCGAAGGTACCAACCAGATTTCCAGCGTGGTGCAGACCAACTCCGCCACCGCCGAGGAATCTGCCGCTGCCAGCGAGGAGCTGTCCGGCCAGGCCCAGCTGCTTAAGGATTTGGTGTCTCACTTCACCCTGCGCACGGACGGGTTCGACCACCACGAGGACGTGTAAATTTTCTCTCTACGATGTTTACAAACATGGATGCAGCCCCCCAGGGACTGCATCCATGTTCCATTTTAGGCCGTAATGGCGGAAGCCCTCCCCATGCAGGCGCCCCCCCTCCACCGATGTCGCATTTATCTTGTGTTTTGTCAAAATATCCTGTATAATCGTTGGGTATATAACGTCTGAAAGGATGTCCTGATTTATGAAGCTTGGTATTGTGGGTCTGCCGAACGTAGGAAAATCGACCCTGTTTAACGCCATCACCAATGCCGGTGCCGAGAGCGCCAACTACCCCTTCTGCACCATTGACCCCAATGTGGGCATTGTGGCGGTGCCTGACCCCCGTCTGGACTGGCTCAGTGAGTTCTACAAACCCAAGAAGACCACCCCCGCTGTAGTGGAGTTCGTGGATATTGCCGGTCTGGTGAAGGGTGCCAGCCGCGGCGAAGGCCTGGGCAATAAATTTCTGGCCAACATCCGGGAGTGTGCCGCCATTGTCCATGTGGTACGCTGCTTTGACGATGAAAATGTCATCCATGTGGAGGGCTCCACCAACCCCATCCGGGACATTGACATCATTGACCTGGAGCTGATTATGGCTGACGTGGAAATGGCAGACCGCCGCATTGACAAGGCCACCAAGGCCGCCAAGGCGGACAAGAAATTTCTCCACGAGGCCGAGGTGTTCCAAGGTCTGCGGGAGTGGCTCAACGAGGGCAAGTCCGCCCGCAGCTACCTCTCCCAGGTAGACGAAGACGATGCTGCCCTCATCGCCACCAGTGAGCTTTTGTCCCTCAAGCCCGTCATCTATGCCGCCAACCTGGACGAGGAGGGCTTCTCCCATCCCAACGAGGTGGCCTACTATCAGCAGGTATCGGAGCGGACCGCCCAGGAAGGCGCCCAGTGCATCCCCGTGTGCGCCCAGCTGGAGGCGGAGATCGCTCAGCTGGACGGGGAGGAAAAGGCCATGTTCCTGGAGGACCTGGGCATTGCCCAGTCCGGCCTGGATCGTCTGGTGAACGCCAGCTATACCTTGCTAGGCCTTATCTCCTTCCTCACCGCCGGGGAGGACGAGTGCCGGGCCTGGACCATCGTCAACGGCACCAAGGCTCCCCAGGCCGCGGGTAAAATCCACTCGGACTTTGAGCGGGGCTTTATTCGGGCTGAGACCGTGGCCTTTGAGGATTTGAAAGCCTGTGGCTCCATGGCTGCAGCCCGGGAAAAGGGCCTGATCCGCTCCGAGGGAAAGGACTATGTGGTCAAGGACGGGGACATCATCCTCTTCCGCTTCAACGTATGAGCATCGCAGGAGGGAACACCCTGTGTTCCCTCCTGCTGTTTTCAAAGATAAAAGCCAAACAAAGAGAAGGAGAGTAGTAGATGAACCAACATCCATCCGACATCGTATTCCAGTGGAAGGGCATCCCACCAAAAAGGCAGCTGATTCCCTTGGGGTTGCAGCATGTGGTGGCTGCTGTGGTGGGCATCATCACCCCAGCCATTCTCATTTCCAACACCTGCGGCTTGACAGAGGACCAGAAGACCCTGATGATTCAGGTCTCCCTCATTCTCACTGCTCTGGCCACCCTGCTGCAGTTGTTCCCCATCTTTGGGCGCATCGGGGCCGGTCTGCCTGTCATCATGGGCATCAGCTTCGCCTACATCCCCACCCTCCAGGCCATCGGCGCGGAATTTGGCATTGCCACCATCCTGGGCTCCCAGATCATCGGCGGCTGTGTCGCCATTGTCTTTGGTCTTTTCGTGAAGTGGATTCGCCCTCTGTTCCCCCCTCTGGTCACCGGTACCGTGATTTTCACCATTGGCCTCTCCCTCTACCCCACCGCCATCAAGTATATGGCCGGCGGGGCCGGTACTCCCAACTTCGGCACCCCCAAGTGCTGGCTGGTGGCCATGGTCACCCTGATTGTGGTCATTGCTCTGACCAACTTCACCCGGGGCATCACCAAACTGGGTGCCATTCTCATCGGTATGATTGTGGGCTATGTGATCTCCATTCCCCTGGGGCTGGTGGACTTCTCCAGCGTGGGCTCCGCCCAGTGGTTTGCCCTGCCCCAGTTCATGCCTTTTGAGATTCAGTTTGTCCCCTCCGCGGCAGTGTCTCTGAGCATTGTGTATGTGGTCAACGCCGTGCAGACCATCGGCGATTTGAGCTCCACCACCATGGGCGGCATGGACCGCATGCCCACCGACAAGGAACTGTCCGGCGGCATCATGGGCCAGGGCATCATCAGCATTTTGGGTGCTTTCTTCGGCGGTCTGCCCACCGCCACCTACAGCCAGAACGTGGGCATTGTCACCGTCAACCGGGTCATCAACCGCTCCGTGTTTGCCCTGGCCTCCGGAATTTTGCTGGTGGCTGGCCTGGTGCCCAAGTTCTCCTCTCTGCTGACCACCATCCCTCAGAGCGTCATCGGCGGCGCCACCATCTCGGTGTTTGCCACCATCACCATGACCGGCATCCGTATGATTGCCGAAGGCGGTTTCACCCCCCGGAAGAGCGCAGTCATGGGCCTGTCGGTGGCCCTGGGCGCCGGCATCACCCAGGTGTCTGGTTCTCTGTCCGGTGCCGGCTTCCCCAGCTGGGTAAACACCGTGTTTGGCTCCTCCTCCGTGGTGGTGGCCACCATCGTGGCCATTGTTCTCAACCTGGTGCTGCCCAAGGAAGAAAGTATGAAGAAGTAAAAATTTTGCCGCCCAGCTGATGCTGGGCGGCACGTTTCTTTATTTACTTCCCGTGGAGCCAAAGCCGCCCTCTCCCCGGACAGTGTCGTCCAGATGCTCCTGCTGGACAAACTGGGCGGTGAGATAGGGGGTAATCACCAGCTGGGCGATGCGGTCGCCGTACTCCACGGTGCGGGATTCCGAGCCGTGGTTGTGCAACGCCACCATCAGCTCCCCCCGGTAGTCGGCATCAATGACCCCCACCTTGTTGGCGGGTGCAAGCCCCTGCTTGGTGGCAAGTCCGGAGCGGGCATACACCAGCCCCACAAACCCCTGGGGGATCGCCAGAGCCAGCCCCGTGTGGACGAGCACCGTTTCGCCTGGGGCAACCGTGACGGTACTGTCCGTGACGGCGTACAGGTCCGCCCCGGCGGCGTCCGCACTGCCGTAGGTGGGCATTTTGGCCCGAGGGTCTAAGAGTTTCACTGCAACCAATTGTGTCATAGATGGATTCCTCCGAATATGAAAAATATTGTTTATACCCCGGCAGCTTCGCTGCCGGGGTATCTTTCACTTTTGTATGGGCTGGATGGTGTGCTCGCCCTTCCACTCCACTACCTGGTGGGCCTTCAGGCTGGCAGGCACATCAATGATGCGCTGGTTGGCAGAGCCGCGGAAGCGTAGGTTCAAATCCTTCAGCGCCTCCACAAATCGGCCATCCACCAGCACGTCCAAAAGAGAGAGCATTTCGTCGGTGTGGGCACACCGGGCGCGGCTTTCCTGCCACAACTCCCCGTCCAGGGTGTAGCCGGAGTAGCACCAGATTTCCTTGTCCGGGTACCGCTCCTTCACCCTGTGCAAAAAGGGGAGCAGCACCGCCTGATTGGACGGTTCAAAGGGTTCGCCCCCCAGCAGGGACAGGCCCTTCATATAAGAGGGGGCCAGAGCATCCAGAATTTTGTCCTCCACCTCAGGGGTGAAGGGCTGTCCATAGCAGAAGTCCCACGCCTCCTCATTGAAGCACCCGGGGCAGTGGTGGGTGCAGCCGGAGACAAACAGGGACACCCGCACACCGGGGCCGTTGGCCACGTCCGCCCATTTGATGGTGGCGTAATTCATGAAACTCCCTCTCGCTTACAGGTGGAGTACCCGGGACTTGATCTCCTTGGTCTTGCCCACATTCCAGAAGTTTTCACCCAGGTAGCCGCAGGTACGGCGGGTAACGTTCATCTTGTTGTGGTCCTTGTTGCCGCAGCTGGGACACTCCCACTGGTTGTCCTCATTGATCTGAATTTCTCCGTCGTAGCCGCACACCTGGCAGTAGTCGCTCTTGGTATTGAACTCAGCGTACTGGATGTTGTCGTAGATGTAGCGTACCACATCCTCCAGAGCCTCCAGGTTGTGGCGCATGTTGGGCACCTCCACGTAGGAGATGGCACCGCCGGAGGAAATCTTCTGGAACTGGCTTTCAAATGCAAACTTGGAGAAGGCATCCACGTTCTCCCGTACATCCACATGGTAGGAGTTGGTGTAGTAGCCCTTGTCGGTGACGTCCTCGATGGTGCCGTACTTCTCCTGGTCGATGCGGGCGAAGCGGTAGCACAGGCTCTCGGCGGGGGTGCCGTACAGGGCAAAGCCCAGGCCCGTCTCCTTCTTCCACCGGTCGGTGGTGGCCCGCAGGTGGCGCATCACCCGCAGTGCAAACTCCTCGCCCTCGGGGGTGGTGTGGGAGCAGCCCTTGACCAGCTTGGTCAGCTCATACAGGCCAATGTAGCCCAGGGACAGGGTGGAATACCCGCCCTCCAGCAACTTGTCGATGGTCTCGCCCTTCTCCAGGCGGGCAATGGCACCATACTGCCAGTGGATGGGAGACACATCGGAATGGACACCCTTCAAAGCGTTGTGGCGGCACATGAGGGCCTCGTAGCAGAGCTCCAGACGGGAATCCAGCTCCGCCCAGAACTTGTCCTCGTCGCCCCCGGAGACAATGCCGATCTGGGGGAGGTTGATGGACACCACGCCCTGGTTGAAGCGCCCCTCAAACTTGTAGTTGCCGTTCTCGTCCTTCCAAGGGGAGAGGAAGGAGCGGCAGCCCATGGGAGAGAACACATTGCCCTCGTAGGTCTCCTTCATCTTCTTGGCGGAGATGTAGTCGGGGTACATCCGCTTGGCGGAACACTTCACCGCCAGCCGGGTGAGGTAGTCGTACTTGCCGCCCTTGAGGCAGTTGCACTCATCCAGCACATACACCAGCTTGGGGAATGCGGGGGTAATGTACACGCCCTTCTCATTCTTGATGCCCTCCAGACGCTGGGAGAGAATCTCCTCGATGATGGCGGCGTTCTCCTCCATGTAGGGGTCATTGTCCCGCAGCACCAGGAAGAGGGTGACAAAGGGGGACTGACCATTGGTGGTCATCAGGGTGTTGATCTGGTACTGAATGGTCTGCACGCCGCTTTTCAGCTCGTCCTTGGTGCGGGCCTTGGCAATCTTCTCCACGATCTCATCATCCAGCTCCGGGGCGGCCTCCCGGGTGCGGCGCAGATACTTCTCATAGGTCAGGCGCAGGTACTTGCCCAGGTGGCTCATCTCCACCGACTGGCCGCCGTACTGGTTGGAGGCCACACAGGCAATGATCTGGGTGACAATGGTACAGGCCACCTGGAAGCTCTTGGGAGACTCAATGAGCTTGCCGTTGATCATAGTGCCGTTGTCCAGCATGTCCCCGATGTTCACCAGACAGCAGTTGAAGATGTGCTGGACGAAGTAGTCGGCATCGTGGAAGTGGAGAATGCCCTCGTCATGCGCCTTGGAAATCTTCTCCGGCAGCAGCAGCCGGCGGGTCAAGTCCCGGCTCACCTCCCCGGCGATGTAGTCGCGCTGGGTGGAGGCAATGGCCGTGTTCTTGTTGGAGTTCTCCTCCGCCAGGTCCTTGTTGTCGTTGCGAATCAGGGCCAGGATGGACTCGTCGGTGGTGTTGGCCTTGCGCACCAGAGCCCGGGTATAGCGATAGATGATGTAGGCCTTGGCCAGCTCATACTTGTCCGCCTCCATCAAACGCTTTTCCACCATATCTTGTATGTCCTCCACCAGCAGACGCTGCCGTTCCTTCTCAGCCACAGAGTCTGCAATGGCTTCAATGGAGGGATCGTCCAGCCGGTAAGGCTCTTCTACCGCCAGATTGGCCTTCTGAATGGCCACCACAATTTTAGATCGGTCAAAGTCCACCGTTGATCCGTCTCGCTTAATTACTTTCATAGTCTCGCCCTTCCTCCCGTTATTTTTATCCTAAGCGGGACAAAGCGGCGGTCGCTCCCAGTGGAACAACACACCGTCGTCATCGCATGCTATGGAATTGAGTGGGCACACACCCTAAAGTTTTTTCACATTCCGCTAGGGGTGTTGCGCTTAGACAGCATACCATATCTTGTGGCTGTTGTAAAGAGTTGCTTTTCTTTTTTCGAAATATTGTGTACTTCAACATTTCCCTCCGATTCCTGTTCTTGGGACCCAGTGGTCACGGTTGACATAGAATGGACTGCACCCTGGTGGTTTCCCTCGGAAAACCACACGTCTGAAAGGAGCGAATGATATGAATCAATCCACTTGGAACCCCCAAAGCTGGGGCAGCCTGACGGCGGAAGAATTCGCCGCCCAGCAGTGTTCCGGCTGTGCCCAAAGCAGCGGCCAAGGCGGCTGCACCTGCCAGAATTCCTGCACCTGCAACAACTGCTCCAACCCCTGCCCCAATCCCTGCACCTGTCCGCCCCCCCAGATGATCTGCTGCTGCCAGCCTGTCCCCACCCCCTGTCCGCCAGTGGTGGATGTGGAGGAGGGCTGCTGCTGCAAACAGAGCTTCCGGGCCGCCCTCCAGCTGCTGTGCAACAGCCAGCTGGCCACCCTGCTAGACTTCAATCAGGCCGCCTTTATCACCGACACCTATGTGGCCGGTACCACCGTCAACACCACCCCGTCCAGCACCACCCCCTCGGATAACCTCAATACCCTCTCCGGCTCCTTCCGCCGCTTCTCCCCCTGCAACTGCGACTTGTTGGAGATTTCCGCTCTGGTCAACACGCCCCCGGAGACCAGCACCGGTGTCACCGCCACCCAAGTGCCCCTGTGCCAGCTCACTGCTGTGGTGCTCCAGACCGCCACCGGCACCGCCTCCGGAGATACCACCGCCGAACAGGCCACGGCCAACAACTTCCAAACCATTGAACGCATCCTGTCTCAGTGCCTGACCCCCTGCGCCAACCAGTGTACCACCTGCTGCTGCCCCTGCAACTGCACCGATGACTGCTGCTGCGCAGCCGGGCTGCTGTCCACCCTGTCTCAGAGCAACCTCAGCCGCAAGGTCACCATTGTGGCCGGGCCATTGGTCCTTCAAGGCGTCACCCTGTTGGGCACGGTGGGAAATGTGCTGGTGCTGTCCAACTCCACCAACAACCGTATTTACTTCGTGTGCGTCAACCAAATTCAGTTTTTGGCATAACTGATTATATCTTAATTGCACACCCACAAGAGGGGCTTTCCCAGCCCCTCTTGTTAGCCTTGTGAAACTTTTCACCATTTTTCCATTCCTGCATTTACAAGTGGTGTTTTTTGATGTATTCTATGGATGACAATGCACCGATGACAGAAGGAGGAACTGTACAACATGAGAGGTGTAGAAACCCGTATTCAGGAAATTCGCCACCGCATTTTCCGCGAGGTGGCCCGCATGGCCTACCACACCGAGTGGCCGGTGGACAAGCGCATTGAGGAACTGCCCTACAAGATCATCCCCGGTGAGGTGGGCAGCTACCGCAACGACGTATTTCTGGAGCGCGCCATTGTGGGCGAGCGTCTGCGTCTGGCCATGGGCCTGCCCTGCCGCAGTGCCGCTGAGCACGCCCCCCTGTCCGACAACATTGAGTCTGCCACTAAGGACGAGACCTACTATACCCCCCCGCTGATTAACATCATCAAGTTTGCCTGCAACGGCTGTGCGGAAAAGCGGGTGTTCGTTACCGACGGCTGCCAGGGCTGTCTGGCCCACCCCTGTGTGGAGGTGTGCCCCAAGGATGCCATCACCCTGGACCGCTTCAATGGCCGCTCTGTCATTGACCAGGACAAGTGCATCAAGTGCGGCCGCTGCGCCGACGTGTGCGAGTACAAGGCCATCATCGTTCAAGAGCGTCCCTGCGCCAAGGCCTGCGGCATGGATGCCATTCACACCGATGCCAACGGCAAGGCCAACATTGACTACGACAAGTGTGTCTCCTGCGGCATGTGTCTGGTCAACTGCCCCTTCGGCGCCATTGCCGACAAGTCCCAGATCTTCCAGGTTATCCGTGCCATCCAATCCGGCGAGCGGGTGTACGCCGCTGTGGCCCCCGCCTTTGTGGGTCAGTTCGGCCCCAAGGTCACCCCGGGTAAGCTGCGCGCTGCCATGAAGGCCCTGGGCTTTGCCGACGTGTTCGAGGTAGCCATTGGCGCGGACCTGTGCGCCGTGCAGGAGGCCGAGGACTTTGTCAACGAAGTGCCGGAGAAGCTGCCCTTCATGGCCACCTCCTGCTGCCCCGCCTGGTCTGTGATGGCCAAGAAGCTCTTCCCCCAGCACGCTGAGAGCGTGTCCATGGCTCTGACCCCCATGGTGCTCACTGCCCGCCTCATCAAGGAGCAGCAGCCCGAGGGCAAGGTGGTCTTCATTGGCCCCTGCGCCGCCAAGAAGCTGGAGGCCATGCGCAAGAGCGTACGCAGCGAGGTGGACTTTGTGCTGACCTACGAGGAGATGTCCGGTATCTTCGACGCCAAGCACCTGGACCTGGAATCCATGGAAGAGGACCCCAACGGCGTCAACGATGCCTCCACCGACGGACGCAACTTCGCCGTGGCCGGTGGCGTGGCCAAGGCTGTGGCCGACGTCATCGCCGAGCGCTACCCCGACCGTGAGGTGAAAGTGGCCAGTGCCGACGGCCTGCGGGAGTGCCGCAAGCTGATGACCATGGCCGCTGCCGGCAAGTATAACGGCTATCTGCTGGAGGGCATGGCCTGTCCCGGCGGCTGCGTGGCCGGTGCCGGCACCATGCAGCCGGTGAAGAAGTCCCAGGCTGTGGTGGGTCTGTACGCCAAGCAAGCTGGACACACCGTGGCCACCGGCACCAAGCACGTCAAGGAGCTGGACAAGCTGGTGGACTGATTTCCACAAAGCTACATAGAGCGAGCCCGTTGCACGCATTCGTGCAGCGGGCTCGTTTTTATCTAATGAAAACCCCCGGCTGTGCCGAGGGTTTTCATTAGATAAAAAGGTGGAAGAACCTTGGTATGGCTCTTCCACCTTCTTTATTTTGCGTATTGGCTGCGCCCGATTTTGAAGAGATCATTGCCCTGGCTGTCCACCGCCACGGTGAGAGGAAGATTTTCCACCTCCATGCGCTTCACCGACTCACACCCCAGTTCATCAAAGGCGATGACCTGGGCGGACTTGATGCACTTGGCGATGAGGGCTCCTGCTCCGCCCACAGCGGCAAAGTAACAGGCCCCGTTGCGTACAATGGCGTCCACCACGCTCTGGGATCGCTCTCCCTTGCCAATCATGGCCGTCAGCCCCAGATCCAACAGCCGGGGGGCGAACCCGTCCATCCGCCCGGCGGTGGTGGGGCCACAGGCTCCCACCGCCATGCCCTGCTGGCCCGGGGTAGGGCCGGCGTAGTAGATCACCGCACCGTGCAGTTCAAAGGGCAAGGGTTTCCCCTCGTCCAGCAGCTGAAAGATGCGCTTGTGGGCCGCATCCCGGGCCGTGTAAATGGTCCCCGTCAAAAGTACTCGGTCTCCCGCCTTCAACTCGCCCACCGCCTGGGGCAGCTGCTGGGTCGTCAATTTCTTCGCCTCACTCATGGCTCTCCTCCTGCTTGTCCTGGGTTTCTTCCCCCTGCTGGCCCTGCTCCTGGAGCTTCTGGGCTGCTTCATCGGCCTGGTCAAACCGCACACCCATCTCCCCCAGTTCCCGCATGTGCTGGAACAGCCGGTCCATCTCGCTGCGCAGCGTGCCGTACCCAGCCAGTACCTGCTCCAACCATTGCCGGGTATCGGTTTGAATTTTCTCCGCCTTGGACTTGGCATCTTCGATGGTTTCCTGGGCCTTGTGGTGGGCGTCCAACTCCACTGTGGCCACATAGTCCTTGAGTTTATCGTACTTCTGGGCCATGGGTTCCATCTCATCCACCTGACCATGGAGACGGTTGAGCTCCAGTCGGGCCGCGGCCAGCTTGGTCTCCGTCTGACTCAATTCTCCCCGCAGACGGGCCAACGTTCGGGTGGACTCCTCCAGCGAAGCCCGCACCTTAGACTCCTCGGCAGAGACGTTGCCGTGGGCCTGACGCAAGCCCTCCATCTCCTCCTCCAGCTTCTTCTCCCGGGCCTTGGACTGCTTGAGCTGCTCCTCCAACTCGGCCACTTGGCTGCGATGCTGGGCCACCAGCCTATCCATGTAACGGAGCACATCTCCCCGATTAAATCCCGCCAGAGAGGTGCGAAATTTTTCGATTACGGGTTCCATCGCGGTTCCCCTTTCCCCAAAATTAGCTGGTTCCCCATTTTTCAGGGTTCCAGTCCTTCTTTGGGGACATTTTACCACATCGTCACACCTGTGACAATGTTTTTCTCCCCATCCCCCCCTCCCCTGTTGTATTTTCTCCCCAATTACGATATAATGGGCCAGAGTTTCTCAATATCCAACACCGAATGGTATAAGGAGTGCCCTGTATGAGTAATATTTGGCATGATATGAACCCCAAACGCATCTCTCCCGAGGACTTCATTGCCGTCATTGAAATTCCCCAGGGGAGCAAGAAGAAATACGAGTTGGATAAATCTACCGGCATGATTATCCTGGACCGCATCCTCCATACCTCCACCCACTACCCCGCCAACTATGGCTTTATCCCCCGCACCTACGGCGATGACGGAGACCCCCTGGACGTGCTGGTGCTGTGCTCGGAGGACTTGGACCCCATGACTCTGGTGCGCTGCTATCCCATCGGCTATATCTCCATGCTGGATGGTGGAAAGCGAGACGAGAAAATCGTGGCCATTCCCTTCAACGATCCCACCTACAACACCACCAAGGACCTGTGCGACCTGCCCGCCCATAAATTTGATGAGATGTCCCACTTTTTCTCGGTGTACAAGGCCCTGGAGGGGAAGGAGACTGTGGCCGGCGAGGTAAACAACCGCGCCGCCGCCGTCCAAATCATTGCCGAGGCCATCGCCAATTACCGAGACACATTTTGCTGATTACCACATACCATAATAGAGAAGAGGGAGAACAATTTCATGGATAAGATCATTACCTTTGCCGTTCCCTGCTACAACTCAGCCGCCTACATGGACCACTGCGTGGAAACCCTGCTGGCTGGGGGCGAGGACATCGAAATCATTTTGGTGGATGATGGCTCCACCAAGGACAACACCCCGGAAAAATGTGATGAGTGGGCCGCCAAGTACCCCGACATCATCCGGGCCATCCACCAGGAAAATGGCGGCCATGGCGAAGGAGTCAACCAGGGCATTCGCAACGCCCGTGGGCTGTATTACAAGGTGGTGGACTCCGACGACTGGCTGGACGAGGAATCCCTGCACACCGTCATGCACCAACTGCGCCAGTTTGCCCATATGCCCGCCCCTGTGGATATGGTGGTGGCCAACTATGTGTATGAGCATGTGGAGGACAACACCCGCAAGCCCGTGGGCTACAAAAATGTGTTTCCCACCGGACGTATTTTTACCTGGGACGAAATTCGCCACTTCCGCACCTCCCAGTACCTGCTCATGCACTCGGTGATCTACCGCACCCAGCTGCTGCGGGATTGTGGTCTGGAATTGCCCAAGCACACCTTTTATGTAGACAACATCTTTGTCTACCAGCCCTTGCCCTATGTCAAGACCATTTACTACCTGAATGTAGATCTGTACCGCTACTTCATCGGCCGCTCCGACCAGAGTGTCAACGAGTCGGTGATGGCCGGGCGCATTGACCAGCAGGTGCGGGTCACTCGTCTGATGATCGACGCCCACGACGTGCTGGCCATCAAGGCCAGCCAGCCCCGCCTGGGCCGGTATATGTTGAACTATTTGTCCATGATGATGACAATTTCTTCCATTTTCGCCGTCATTGCCAACACGCCTGAGTCTCTGGGCCTGCGCACCCAGCTGTGGGAGTACCTGCGTCAGAAAGATGCCGCCCTCTACCGCCGCTGCCGCTATCGCGCCACCAATGCCGCCACCAACATCCCCGGTTATCAGGGGCGAAAGTTATCGGTTCAGCTCTATCGCGTGGCCCGGAAGATATACAAATTCAACTAAGTTCAGAATTGCTGGGCCCAATCCCCATTGTTTCCAGGAATTTTGCATAAATTACACAGTTATTTTTCACCCATGATACTGCCCCTTTTCCAGTTGCATTTTTACAAAAAGATGCTATACTGTAAGGCGTTGGGGCTTATGCTCCTATGGCAAATCCATTCCCCAACTAAAAATTAGGAGGTTACTCATTTTGCCGGACGACCCATCTTTATTGCCCCAACTTCTGATTCTCATTCTCCTGATTTTGGTCAACGCATTTTTTGCTGCCGCCGAAATCGCTGTCATTTCCCTATCCGAAACCAAGCTGAAAAAGCAAGCGGAGGACGGGGATAAGAAAGCCAAGAAACTCTTGGGGCTGACCCAGGCGCCCGACCATTTCCTCTCCGCCATCCAAATCGCCATTACCCTGGCCGGTTTCCTGTCCTCGGCCTTTGCTGCGGACACCTTCTCCGACCCTCTGGTGGAATGGCTGGTAGCCCGGGGCGTGACTCAACTCCCCCAGGGCACTCTCAACACCCTTACCGTCATTGTCATCACCATTGTCTTGTCCTACTTCAGCTTGGTGCTGGGCGAATTGGTGCCCAAACGCATTGCCATGAAGAAAACCGAGTCGGTGGCTCGTGTGACCGTGGGTGCCGTCTGTGTGATTGCTACGGTGTGCCGCCCGGTGATTTGGCTTCTCTCCAAATCCACCAACGGCGTGCTGCGTCTGCTGCACATTGACCCCCGTGCTGACGAGGAAGAGGTGTCTGAAGATGAAATCCGCATGATGGTGGACTTGGGCGAAGAACGGGGCACCATTGAAACCGCCGAAAAGGAGCTCATTGAGAACATCTTCGAGTTTAACAATTCCACCGCCGAGGACGTGATGGTCCACCGCACCGACATGATGATGATCTGGGCCGACGACACCGCAGAGGAAATTTTGAACACCATTCGGCAGTCCGGTCTCTCCCGCTTCCCCGTCTACGAGGAAGATGCCGACGATATTGTGGGTATCCTCTCCACCCGCGTCTATTTGCTCAACACCCAGCAGGCCCACCCCAAACCTCTGCGTGAGCTGCTCTACCCCGCCTACTTTGTCCCCGAGTCGGTGCGCACCGACGTTTTGTTCCGGGATATGCAGAGCAAAAAAGTTCACCTGGCCATTGTGGTGGATGAATACGGCGGAACCTCCGGCCTTGTGACCATGGAGGATTTGCTGGAAGAGATTGTGGGTAACATTTATGACGAGTTCGACCCTCAGGAGGAGGCAGACCTGATACAGCTGGAGGAAAATCTCTGGCAGGTCTCCGGCTCCTGTGATCTGGAGCAGCTGTCCAAGGCTCTGGATATTTCCTTCCCAGAGGAAGAGGAGTTTGACACGTTGGGCGGTCTAGTCTTTGCCCAACTGTCTGTCATTCCCGCCGATGGGGCGCAATTGGAACTGGATGCCTATGGGCTGCACATTAAGGTGCTCAACTTCAACGACCGGCGTGTGGAGCTAGCCCTGGTCTCCAAGCTTCCTCCCCAGGAGGAAGAGCCATCCAAGCACTGATTTTACTTTTTTGTAGATGAGCAGGGCTTTGGGCCTTGTTTTTCTAATAGATCATTTAGATCATTTTACTATTGGTGTGTGCATGCACACCCTTCTTACCCTGTACCAATCACAGAACGGAGGAAATACTTCTATGCGAAAGACAAAGATTATTTGTACCCTGGGCCCTGCTTCCAGCAGCGAAGAAGTCATCGAGAAACTGATCCTCACCGGCATGGATGCCGCTCGTTTCAATTTCTCCCACGGCACTCATGAGTCCCACCTGGCTCTGCTCACCCGAGTGAAGAACGTCCGGGACCGTCTGGGCCGTCCTCTGGCCACCATTTTGGATACTAAGGGCCCCGAGATCCGCATCCGTTCTTTTGCCTGCGACCGCATTGAGCTCAGCGAGGGCGACACCTTCACCCTGACCACCCGCGACGTGCAGGGTGACAACACCATCGTGTCCGTGACCTACACCAACCTCCATGAAGAGGTGTCCGTGGGCACCCACCTGCTCATTGATGACGGTCTGGTGGACATTGAGGTCACCGAGATCAAGGGTCAGGACATCATCTGCCGCGTGGTCACCGGCGGCCCCCTGTCCAACAACAAGTCCATCAACATCCCCAATACTCACATCTCCCTGCCCGCCCTCACCGAGAAGGACAAGGGCGATCTGAAGTTTGCTGTGGAGAACGACTTTGACTTTGTCGCCGCCTCCTTTGTGCGTCAGGCCTCCGATGTGGAGGAGATTCGTGCCGTTTTGGACTCCCACGGTGGTCAGCACATCGGCATCATCGCCAAGATTGAGAACCAGGAGGGCGTGGACAACATGGAGGCCATCCTCAAGGTGGCCGATGGCCTGATGGTGGCCCGTGGTGACCTGGGCGTGGAGATTCCCGCTCAGGACGTGCCGGTGCTCCAGAAGCGTATGATTAAGGCCGCCATTGCTCAGGGCAAGCACGTGGTCACCGCCACCCAGATGCTGGCTTCCATGATCCGCAATCCCCGTCCCACTCGTGCCGAGGTGTCCGACGTGGCCAACGCTGTGTTTGATGGCACCGGCTGCGTGATGCTCTCCGGTGAGACTGCCTCCGGCAAGTACCCCGTGGAGGCCCTCCAGACCATGGTGGACATCGTCACCACTGCGGAGGCTTCCACCAACTACTGGAAGCGTTTCCGCAACGCTACTGTGGATCACACCTCCAGCATCACCGATGCCATCAGCCACACCGCCTGCCTGACCGCTATGGACCTGAAGGCTACCGCCATTCTCACCGCCACCGAAACCGGTCATACCGCCCGCATGACCACCCGTTTCCGTCCCGGCTGCGTAGTGGCCGCCTTGACCACCAATGAGCGCGTCCGCCGCCAGCTGGCCATCACCTGGGGCGTAGCTCCCTACCTGTCCGGCACCGTGGACTCCACCGACCGTCTGTTCTCTCTGTGCGTGGAATCCGCCAAGAAGGAGGGCATTGTCAAGGAGGGTGACACTGTAGTCATCACCGCCGGTGTGCCCATTGGCAGAAGCGGCTCCACCAACCTCATCAAGGCTCAGGTGGTAAAATAATTTCAAATTGCCATACTAAAGGGGGACGGTGTACCACCGTCCCCCTTCGTAACATGTCGAACCAGTTCGACATGTTTCTCAAAAATGCAAGCATTTTTTCGGGGGGATGCAGCCCCCTGCGTCGCACTCGCAAGCTCGCACGCTTGGGGGCTGAGAAGTGTCATTTTCCCGGCGCATGTCCGTGGAAATGACGGGATTTCAATTTATTCCGTCATCTGCGGATGACGGAACTCTGCGAGGCTTCTAACCCCGAGAGTTTTTCCACAATCTGAAAAAGGGGATGGTGCACCACCGTCCCCCTTCGTGCTATTTCTAGAATTGGAGGAATCCTCCCTTGAACATTTTTGACATTATGGGCCCCATTATGGTGGGGCCGTCCAGTTCCCATACGGCGGGAGCTGCCCGCATGGGCCGGGTGGCCCGGCACCTGCTGGGCAGCCAGCCAGTAAAGGCGGACATCCAGCTCCACGGCTCCTTTGCCGCCACTGGCTCTGGACACGGCACCGATCGGGCCATTGTGGCTGGACTCCTGGACCTGGCCCCTGACCACCCCGGCATCCCCAACAGCTTCCAGCTGGCCCGTCAGGCGGGTATGGAGGTGTCCATCCGTCCGGTGGATTTGCCGGGGGCGCACCCCAACACCGCCCTCCTGCACCTCACCGATGCCCAGGGCCACACCCTGTCCGTCTCCGCCTCCTCTCTGGGCGGCGGACGCATCCGGGTCAATGCCATTGACGAGATGGAGGCCTCCTTCTCTGGGGAACTGCCCACCCTCATCATCCGCAACCAGGACCGGCCGGGCATTGTCTCCCAGGTCAGCCAGGTGCTTTCCGACCATCAGGCCAACATCGCCACCATGCAGCTCTACCGGGACCGCCGGGGCGGTCTGGCGGTGATGGTGCTGGAATGCGACAATCACCTCTCCCCCGCTCTGGTGGACGAGCTATCCCACTTGGACGGGGTGGAGCGGTGTACCTATCTCAACATGGAGGACTGCTGATATGGCATATCAATCGGTGGAACATCTTCTCTCCTGCTCGACCCAACACCCCCTTTGGAAGGCGGTGGTGCTGGACGACTGTCAGGACCGGGATGTGACAGAACAAGAGAGCTTTTCCCGCATGGAGACCCTGTGGCAGGCCATGGTGGAGTCGGTGGAACACTACGACCCCCAGCGCCGCTCTGCCTCCGGCTTGTCCGGCGGTCAGGGCGCACAGATGGAACAGGCCCAGGACACCCTATGCGGTGGGTTTATGCAGCAGGTCATTGCCACTGCCCTAAAGATAGGCGAGCACAACGCCTGCATGGGGCGCATTGTGGCCGCCCCCACCGCCGGAGCCAGCGGGGTGATGCCCGCCGTCCTCCTTCCCCTGTGGCGCAAAGAGGGCCTGTCCACCCACACCATGGTGGAGTGCCTGTATGTGGCCGCCGGATTCGGCCAGGTCATCGCCACCCGAGCCTCTATTTCTGGGGCGGAAGGGGGCTGTCAGGCGGAGATTGGCTCCGCCTCCGGCATGGCCGCCGCCGCTCTGGTTCACGCCCGAGGCGGCACTGGGGAACAGATGGCCCACGCCTGTGCCATGGCCCTGCAAAATGTGCTGGGGCTGGTGTGCGACCCGGTGGCGGGTCTGGTGGAGGTCCCCTGCGTCAAGCGCAACGTCATGGGGGCCGTCAATGCCATGGCCTGCGCCGATATGGCTCTGGCCGGCATCACCTCCGCCATTCCCTGCGACCAGGTTATTGACGCCATGACCGCGGTGGGTCGTACCCTCCCTTCCGCCCTGCGGGAGACCGGCAAGGGAGGCCTTGCCGCCACCCCCACCGGTCACACCATCGCCCAACAGCAGGCAAAACTGGTTCCCTGATCCTTTATAGCTTCTTCAGTTCCCCAATGACCCCCTGAATCATGCTCTCCGGCACCCAACTGGAGAGAAAGGCGGAGAGCTGTTCCAGGGTCACGGTTCGGGCCGCCCCCTTTACTGGGTGCTTGGAGAGCAGGGGAATGCGCCGCTGAAACACGCTTCGGCTGCGGGGATTGTCCCACAGCTCTCCCAATGTAATCTGGTTGTTGCGTAAATCCATCTTCATCACCTCTCCCCCATCCTATGCACATGCCCCCTGATTTTTGACTGGAGGAATTGCTGTGTCCAAAAAACATCGTCCCTCTGATGCCACCCCCAAGCCCCGCCCCTTGGAGCGCAAGGGGCTTCTCTATGCGGTCTACTTTGTGCTGCGTGTGGCAGTCATGCTCATGCTGGTGGCGGCAGTCTTCAACCGCAGCTATGAAAACGTGCTTTTGTGCGTGCTCACCCTCTTTTTGTTCATGCTTCCCTCCGCCTTTGAGCGGAAGCTGCGCATCGACCTGCCGGACACGCTGGAAATCATCATCTTGCTGTTCATCTTCGCTGCTGAAATTTTGGGGGAAATTCAGGATTACTACATCACCTTCCCCTACTGGGACACCATGCTCCACACCATCAACGGCTTCTTGTGCGCTGCCATCGGCTTTGCCCTGGTGGACATCCTCAACCGCACGGAACGGGTGTCCCTGAGCCTCAGCCCCTTCTACATGGCGGTGGTGGCCTTCTGTTTCTCCATGACGGTGGGGGTTCTGTGGGAATTTTTCGAGTTTTCCATGGACTACTTCCTCCACTTCGACATGCAGAAGGACACCATCCTCCACACCATCTCCACGGTGAATCTGGACCCCAACCACGGCACCACCGCCGTGATGGTGGACGGTATCCAGGATGTGATTCTGGTGCTGGAAGACGGCACCCAGAAGTCCCTGGGGCTGGGGGGCTATCTGGACATTGGCATCGTGGACACCATGGTGGACCTGTTCGTCAACTTCATTGGGGCGGTGATCTTCTCTGCCATCGGCTTTTTCTACGTCAAGGGTCGGGGTCGCAGCCGCTTTGCTCCCCGGTTTATCCCTCAAGTGCTTCCAGAGGAAAAATCTTCCTCCGAGGAATAAACAGCGGGGCTCTGGTGCATACTTCTGGTGGAGTCTAAAACCAGGAGGTCTTTGCTATGTTTGAACAAACCAACCCCAACATCAAGTGCACCGTGTCCAGCTGCGCCCATTTCCGCAATCAGGCCTGTACCCTCAACGAGATTCAAGTGGGCTGCTGCCAGACCAAAGTGGACTGCTGCCAGGACACCAAGTGTGCGTCCTTCCAGCTGGGCACCACCAACAGCTGCCACTAATTCCAAAGAAGTCCCAGGACTTCTTTGGAGCGGGTTTTCATGGGGGATGTGGCTCGATTTCTCACGAAAAAGTCACCCCATCCCCCATGAGAAGTGCCATTCCCCCGGCACATGTCCGTGGAAATGACGGAATTTATGATTTTTTTCCCGTCTGCGGACGGGGAAACTCTGCCGAGGGCCTTGTCTCTGGGAGAACTTGAATTTCAATTGATTTCCCCGCCTATTGGCGGGGCAAGTATGCGAGGCTAAGGTCTGGAAGTGTTCTCCCAAAGGGACACTTCCAGACCTTTTTCTATATCACCAAAATTCTTTTTACATTATTACATTATTTCGGTACAGTGTAAAATATTTTTTACCTTCGCAATTTCTCATTGACAAATGGCGGGAAAGGGTCTATCATGGCTTTAATAATCTAAAGCAAACAACTGCGACGATCAGGCCAGTAACCCCCTTGGCGGCAGCTCAGAGAAAAGGCGGTGGGTGCGAGTCCTTTCTGCTGTATGGTGTGGTGAATCTCCCCTGGAAGCAGTTCTGCTGAAATTTCAGAAGAGTAGGCAGAACCGGCCCCCGCCGTTATCGGGTTCAAGTGCCCCCATAGCGGGGAATTTAGGTGGTACCGCGGAGCGCAGCTTCGTCCTAATTTGGGATGAAGTTGCGTTCTTTTTCTATCCAAAGGAGGGTATTGTATGCGAATGAAAGGTTCTCAAATCGTGATGGAATGTCTGCTGGAACAGGGAGTGGACACGGTATTTGGCTACCCCGGCGGCACCATCCTCAACATTTATGACGAGTTTGAGCTGCATGGGTACAAGGAGAAAATCCACCACTACCTCACCTCCCATGAACAGGGAGCCAGCCACGCCGCTGACGGCTATGCCCGATCCACCGGCAAGGTGGGGGTGTGCTTTGCCACCTCCGGCCCCGGCGCCACCAACCTGGTCACCGGCATTGCCACCGCCTACTATGACTCCTCCCCCGTGGTGTTTCTCACCTGCAACGTCAACGAAAACCTCATCGGTAAGGACTCCTTCCAGGAGGTGGACATCACCGGCATCACCATGCCCATTACCAAGTGCAACTATCTGGTAAAGGATGTCAACAAGCTGGCGGATGTGATTCGCGAGGCCTTTGCCATCGCTCGTTCCGGTCGACCGGGGCCTGTGCTGGTGGACATCGCCAAAAACGTCACTGCCGCCACGGCGGAGTATGAATACCTCCCCGTGTCTGAGCACCCCAACCATGGCCGATTGGCCAATCTGATGCGGCGTACCGGCCGGGATCTTGGCACCCCTGAGCCGGACCATGGGGACATCCAAAAGCTGCTGGATTTGATCGCCCAGTCTCAGCGACCCATGGTGCTGGTGGGCGGCGGCGTCATTCGCTCCAAGGGGGCAGTCACGGAGTTCCGCAAGTTCATGGAAACCCTGGACGCCCCTGTGGGCTCCACCATCATGGGCGGCGGCGCCTGTCCCGGCAATCACCCCTTGTTCACCGGCATGGTGGGGATGCACGGCTCCCACGCCTCCAACATCGCCACCACCCAATGTGATCTGCTCATTGCCATCGGCTGCCGTTTCTCCGACCGAGTGGCCACCGACCCCGCCACCTTTGCCAAGCAGGCCAAGATTGTACATATCGACATCGACCGGGCAGAAATTGACAAAAACGTCCTGACCTATCACCACATCATCGGGGATGCCCGCCGGGTGCTGGAGTTGCTCAACGAAAAGCTGCCCCGCCACGATTTCACAGCATGGAAGGCAGAGGTCTTCTCCCACAAGGAGCTGCCGCTGAAAAAGGACAACGTGCTCCACGCCCACGAGGTGCTGGAAACCATCCAGGAGGCCACCGACGGCAAAGCCATTATCGCCACTGACGTGGGCCAGCACCAGATGTGGTCCTGTCAATACTACCACTTCTCCCGTCCCGGTCAGCTGCTCACCAGCGGCGGCTTCGGCACCATGGGCTTCGGCCTGGGGGCCGCCATGGGGGCCAAGGTGGGCAATCCCGACCAGATCGTGGTCCACTGCACCGGAGACGGCTGCTTCCGCATGAACTGCCACGAACTGGCCACCCTGGAACATTACCACATCCCGGTGATTACCGTCATCTTCAACAATGGTACCCTGGGCATGGTTCGCCAGTGGCAAAACCTCATCTACCACAAGCGATTCTCCCAGACAGATCTGGACCGCGGCCCGGACTTTGTGAAGCTGGCAGAGGCCTACGGCCTCAAGGGATTCCGTGCCGGAACCCAGGCGGAATTTGCCCAGGCTTTCCAGCAGGCTCTGCAGGCTGGATGCGGCTGTGTCATTGACTGCACCATCCGCATGGACGCCATGGTGCATCCTATGGTCAGTGCCGGTACCCCTGTTACCGATTTCATCTTGGATTGAGAGGAGGGCCACTATGAATAGCATCATTACTCGTCACACCCTGTCTGTGCTGGTGGAAAATACCCCCGGTGTTCTCTCCCAGGTCTCCCGGCTCTTCTCCCGCAAGGGCTATAACATCGAGTCCCTGGCGGTGGGTACCACCGACGACTCAGAAGTGTCCCGCATTACCATCGAGGTAAAATGCGATGACCTCATGGTGGAACAGATCACCAACCAGCTGCGCAAGCTCTTCTGTGTCTACTCTGTGCGGCTGCTCCCCCCCAACTCCTCGACACGCCGGGAACTGGTACTCATCAAGGTAAAAGCGGAGGGCCGGGATGTGCGCAACGAGGTCATCCAGATTGCCAACATCTTCCGAGCCACCATCATTGATGTGTCCTCCAAGAGCCTGACCCTGGCGGTCATCGGCCAGGAATCCAAAGACGACGCCCTGGAGAAGCTTCTGTGTGAGTTTGGCATTCTTGAGTTGGTGCGCACCGGTATGGTCGCCCTGGAACGGGGCGAGGCCACCATCAACGACAACGACGACAACAAAGAGACCGACGAATTTGATCTTGGTAAAAATGTTCTCTAACATTGCAATATATTCTATTTAAGGAGTGTTTCACATGGCTAAAATGTACTACGAAAAGGATTGCGACTTAAACTACCTCACCGGCAAGAAAATTGCCATTGTCGGCTACGGCTCCCAGGGCCACGCCCACGCCATGAACCTGCGGGATTCCGGCTGTGATGTCATCATCGGCCTGTACAAGGGCGGCAAGAGCTGGCCCGTGGCAGAGAAGGACGGCTTCACCGTCATGGAGACTGCCGAGGCCACCAAGATCGCGGACATCATCATGATCCTCATCAACGACGAGCGTCAGGCCGACATGTACAAGAAGGACATCGCCCCCTACCTCACCGCCGGCAAGGCTCTGGCCTTCGCCCACGGCTTCAACATCCACTACGGCCAGATCAAGCCCCCCGCTGATGTGGACGTGTTCATGATCGCCCCCAAGGGCCCCGGTCACACCGTCCGTTCCCAGTTCGTGGCTGGCAAGGGCGTGCCCTGCCTCATCGCCGTGGAGCAAGATGCCACCGGCAAGGCCTACCAGATCGGCCTGGCCTACGCCGCCGGCATTGGCGGCGCCCGCGGCGGCGTGATGGAGACCACCTTCGCCGACGAGACCGAGACCGACCTGTTCGGTGAGCAGGCTGTGCTGTGCGGCGGCGTGGTGGAGCTGATGCGCCTGGGCTTTGAGACCCTGGTGGAGGCCGGTTACGCCCCTGAAAACGCCTACTTTGAGTGCATCCACGAGATGAAGCTCATCATCGACCTGATCAACAAGGGCGGCGTGGCCATGATGAACTACTCCATCTCCGACACCGCCGAGTACGGCGAGTACGTCTCCGGCCCCCGTGTCCTCCCCTATGAGGAGACCAAGGCCAACATGAAGGCGGTGCTCACCGACATCCAGAACGGCAAATTCGCAGGCAACTGGATCGCCGAGAACAAGAACGGCCGCACCTTCTTCAACGCCTCCCGCCGCCAGCTGGCCAAGCATCCCATGGAGACCGTGGGTGCGGAGCTGCGGAAAAATATGCTGTGGGGCGACGACGCCGATCCCGACACCGCTTCCAACTGAGATACTTATAAAAACAGCGGCCTGACCCCGTAGGGCCAGGCCGCTTGCTCATAGGGAAAAGGCGCAGCCTTTCCCCTACGGAATATTTCCATTCATTCCGCCACCACAGGTGGCGGAACTCTGCCAGGCAAACGATTAGTTTTTGTCCGTTGCCCGGGGATATGGCCTGGGATCGTCGGTGAGGCCTGCCAGATAGTCCATGCTGGTCTCCAGCACCACCGCCAGCCGTTTGCACTGCTCAAAGGATATACTACGTTTCCCCGTTTCAATCTTGGAGTAGTCGCTTTGGTCAATCCCCGTGAGCATTTGCATTTTGATCTGAGAATATCCCTTGGCTTTTCGCAATTCCTGTAACCGCTTCATCGTATCACCCACGTGTATTATGGCAAATTGACCTATTGAAATTAGGGTGTATTTGACCTAGAATATGAGTGAGGTGATACTATGGATGAGTCCAATAAGCAATTTCGTCACGTCTTATACCGGAACGCTATTGGTCAAGCGGTGGTTGAATACATGCAGGCATTGACCCCAAATGCACTTGCTGCACATGAGGAATCGGAATCTACACGAATTCTGAGTCAAATCGTAGAAATCATCAATGATGATTCTCTATCTGACCCTGAATGTTTCCATTATATTGCTGAAATTGTACAACTTCTCATTGCCAACGGTATTCCAGTCACTCGCCATGAAGATTGTGATTGAGCCACTGAAATTGATAAAGGAGTTTTCCCTATGCGCTCTGATGTTGTGAAAAAAGGCATCCCCGCCGCCCCCAACCGCTCCCTGCTCTACGCCCTGGGCTACACCAAGGAGGAGCTGGAGCGGCCTCTCATTGGCGTGGTATGCTCCTACAATGAAATTGTCCCCGGCCATATGAACTTGGACAAAATTTCCGAAGCCGTCAAGGCCGGTGTCCGTGCCGCTGGCGGCACCCCCGTGGAAGTGCCCGCCATTGCCGTGTGCGACGGCATCGCCATGGGCCATGTGGGCATGAAGTACTCCCTGGTCACCCGGGATCTCATCGCCGACTCCACCGAGGCCCTGGCCATGGCCCATCAGTTCGATGGCCTGGTGATGATCCCCAACTGTGACAAAAATGTGCCCGGCTTGTTGATGGCCGCCGCCCGAGTCAACATCCCCACCATCTTCTGCTCCGGTGGCCCCATGCTGGCGGGCAAGCTGCCTGACGGCCGCCGCACCTGCCTGTCCCACATGTTTGAGGCGGTGGGCGCGTACTACGCCGACAAGCTGGACGAGGCGGGGGTGGAGGAGTACGAAAACGCCGCCTGCCCCACCTGCGGCTCCTGCTCGGGCATGTACACCGCCAACTCCATGAACTGTCTGACCGAGGCCATCGGTATGGGCCTGAAGGGCAACGGCACCATCCCCGCTGTGTGGTCTGCCCGTCTGCGCCTGGCCAAGCACGCCGGTATGCAGATCATGGAGCTGGTGGAAAAGGACATCAAGCCCCGGGACATCATGACTCCCGCAGCCTTCCACAACGCCGAGACCGTGGACATGGCCCTAGGCTGCTCCACCAACACCATGCTCCACCTGCCCGCCATTGCCCACGAGTGCGGCATTGAGCTGGATCTGGACCAGTCCAACGACATCTCTGCCAACACCCCCAACCTGTGCCACCTGGCTCCCGCGGGAGACAGCTACATGGAGGACCTGGAGCAGGCCGGCGGCGTGCACGCCGTCATGGCAGAGTTGAACAAGAAGGGCCTGCTCCGCACCGACGTGATGACCGTCACCGGCAAAACCCTGGGCGAAAATCTGGAGGGCGTGGTGAACCGGGACCCCGAGACTATCCGCCCCATTGACCGCCCCTACTCCCCTGACGGCGGCATTGCCGTTTTGAAGGGCAATCTGGCCCCCGAGGGCTGCGTGGTCAAGCGTTCCGCCGTGGCTCCCGAGATGATGACCCACCAAGGCCCTGCCCGGGTCTTTGACTGCGAGGACGATGCCATTGAGGCCATTTACGCCGGGAAGATTGTCCCCGGTGACGTGGTGGTCATTCGCTACGAAGGTCCCAAGGGCGGCCCCGGTATGCGGGAGATGCTCAACCCCACCTCTGCCATTGTGGGCATGGGTCTGGGCTCCTCGGTGGCCCTCATCACCGACGGCCGTTTCTCCGGCGCCACCCGAGGCGCGGCCATCGGCCATGTGTGCCCCGAAGCCGCCCAGGGCGGCCCCATCGCTCTGGTGGAGGACGGAGACCAGATCACCGTGGACATCACAAACTGCGCCATCACCCTCCATGTGGACCAGGAGACTTTGGAAGCCCGCCGCAAGGCCTGGGTGTGCCCGCCCCCCAAGGTGACCACCGGTTATCTGGCGCGCTACGCCAAACTGGTGACCTCGGCCAGCCGGGGCGCTGTCCTGGAGTAATTCCCGAAAACGCAAGCGTTTCCGGGATGGGTTGCAGCCCACTGCGTCGCACCAGCAAGCTGGCACGCTTGTGGGCTGAGAACAAAAAAGTCCGTTGCAGGAAATTCTGCAACGGACTTTTTTATGCCACATTTCGTACCACACCCCATAGGAGCAGCACCACGGCCATGCCGCTCCACACCAGGGTTTCCCAGCGTTGGGCAGGTTCATGCCCCTTCTGCACATACACCACCGCCCGGTAGAGCAGCAGCACTCCCATGGGCAGCAGCAGCACCAGCAGAACCCCGTTGGCCCGCCAGGCGGCGGCAACATCCAGCCGCAGCAGTGCCAGGCACATCCGGGTCACCCCGCATCCGGGGCAGAGCAGCCCCGTTACGGCGTGGAAGGGACAGGGGATAGACCAATGGGTCAGGTTTACCCACAGGGCATATCCTACCCCCACCGCCGCCACCAGAAACAGCTTGGTAAGCAAGCGGTGCAATCGCTGTTGGGGGGTCATATCAGATGTTGGGGGAATAGTTGTTCAGCTCGTTCTGCATCAAGGCCATCGTAATCACACCCAGGCCAAAGAGGTTGAGCACCAGGAAAATGATGGGGAAGGAACCCCGTCCCACGCCATTTTCCTCCCGAGCGCCGTCCAGCTTATCGCCCATGGTCCAGGCCCAGTACAAACCGTAGATGCCGCAGGTGATCAGGGAGAACACCAGAGACAGACCGCCGGAAGTTCCGGGGCGGTTTGTCACGCGGTTGACGTCGTCGGTGGCCACTACCATCCAGTACATGCCATAGATGCCGCAGGTGACAATGGACAGAACAATGCAAAGGGGAATGCTTCTTTGATGGTTCATAAAACCTCTCCTTTCTCTTGGCCACAGAATACCACATTTTTCTTGGTTTGTCTATAAAAACTGCCCATCAGATTTAACCTGATGGGCAGCACGTCTGACGGTTTAGTTTTGTTTCAGCGCTTGGGCCAGCTGATCGGGGCAAGAGGTGGGCTTGGCCCCACAGTGAATGCCCTCCATGCGGGAAATGGCCTCCTCCCGGGTCATGCCAACCAGCAGGGACGAAATACCCTGGAGGTTGCCGTTGCAGCCGCCTACCACGCGCACGGCCTGAATAACACCGTTGTCCAAATCAATTTCCATCTCTCGGGCGCACACGCCTCGAGGGGTATAGCGAATGGTTTCCATTGTCATATTCTCCTTTCTCCTGCATAGGCTTGTCTGGGTCACAGCACAATGAGCCCGTAGCGATTGCTGAGCACCTTCAGCTCCTGGGCATCCAAATCCCCGGTGCCATCGTAAAAGGCACGCCCCTGGTAGTACCGCAGGGCCTGCTCCAGCAGTTCCGGAACATCGGACCACAGGCACAACGCCTTGTTCACCGCATACTGGTGCTGGGCAAAAATATCCACGTCGTCCTGTTCCAGAATGGAGATCTTCACTGCACCTACCGGATCGTCTTCGGCCTGGATGATGTCCTCCAGCAGCTTGGGGGTGCACTCCAGCTCCTCCCCCACGTCTACGGTGCGGGTGACAAAGCAGGGTGAGGTTCCCGTGGCGCAGGGAATCACATCCGGGTCCTTCTCCCGCACCACATAGGGGTAGGTGACCACATCGCCGTCCGATACATAAAACAGGGGCACACTGGCGTACTCCTTCACCTGATTCAGCAGTTCCAAAGCCAGATCTTTGGGGCAGTTGAGGCCAAAGGCGGCAGCCCCCATGCCCTCTGCCACAAACAGGGCGGCCAGCATATGCACCCGGGTGATGGATTCCCCGTCCTCGTTACAGGCCCAAGACACCCACACCGGCCCGTAGCCCAACTCTCGGGCGGCCAACAGCGCGGCCCGGCACTCTGCCATGCCGATCATACAGTTGATATGGACAGCCCCCTGCCCCGGCCCCAGCTTGCTGCGGTACATCTCCACCAGCTGGTCAAATTCCGCCTCACCGGCAGGGGCAATATCCAGCCCCATGGGGCCAAGTCGCCGCTGAAATATGGGAACCGCTGCATCCATGAATTCCATGTCGTACTCCTTCACATGTGTTACACAAAATGGTTGTTTGCCCGGTCTTTCTAAAAGTGTAGTATATCAAATTCTGTCGTCCATGGCAAGCCCATCCCCCAACAAAAGGGGGAGCAGGGGTTCAAACAAAACTCCTTCCCGCACGGGGGTACCCAGGGCGGCGGTATAGCTGGCACAGCGGCTGATGAAATGGGCCGCCCGGCCCACCGCCCGCTCCAGTCCCTCCCCCATCATCAGGCCGCCGGTGAGCACGGCGGAAAACAAATCCCCGGTGCCCGGGTAGTCCCCCGGGGCCCGCACCGCCACGGTGGTGCCCACTTGCCCCGTGGTGTGGTCAAACCACACCGCTCCGGTGTACCCCTCCTCTGGAGTGACACCGGTGACCACCACCGACCGCTCTCCCTGCTGGGACAACTCTAAAGCCACGTCGGTCCCCCGCTGATCCAGCAGGGCATCCGGGGACTGTCCCAGCAAAATGGCCGCCTCGGTGAGGTTGGGTGTGATGACGTGGGCATGGGTGCACAACTCCCCCATCGCCGCTGCCATCTCCCGGGTCATGGAGGAATAGAGCTTGCCATGATCCCCCAGCACGGGGTCCACCACGATCTGAGCCTGGGGAGCGGCCAGCCGCTCCACCACCTCCACCGCTTGTTGGATTTGCTGGGTACTGGCCATGTACCCGGTGTAGATGCCGTCAAAGGTCAGCCCCAGCCCAGCCCAGTGCTCCACCGTCCCTGCAACTTGGTGGGTCAGGTCGGTGCGCGCCGCCGGCCCAAACCCACCTGTGTGGGTGGACAGCACCGTCCCTGGCAGGGGGCAGCACTGCACCCCCATCACCGACAACACCGGCACAATCACCGCCAGTGAACACCGCCCGTAACAGGACAGGTCGTGGATGGCCGCCACCTTTCGCATGTTATCGCCCCCTGGTCATTGGTTTCCTTCCATTATACCGTCCCATATCCCCAGTGACAACGTGATTTCTTTACAAACATTCCCGTTCTTGCTATACTGTTGGAAGCAAAAATTACAGAACCAAAGGAGGATTTTCATGAAACGTCTTACCAGTCTGGTGGCAGCCGGAGCGATGCTCTTCACACTGTGTGCCTGCTCCGCTCACTCCAATCCCTCTTCCTCCCCTACCCCGGAGTCCACTGCCACGGCGGAATCCACACCCGCTCCGTCTTTGTATACCAATCCTCTCACCGGTGAGCCCACAGACAGCGACCTGAGCGGACAAAAGCCCGTCACTGTGGTTCTCAATAACATCCGGGCCGCCATGCCTCAACAGGGCAACTCCACCGCTGACATCATCTACGAGGCCGTGGCGGAAGGGGGCATCACCCGGATGCTGGCGGTGTATCAGGACCCCGCAGACCTCACCACCATCGGCTCGGTGCGCTCCGCTCGGGACTGCTTCTTAGACCTGGCCCTGGGCCATGACGGCGTGTTTGTCCACGCCGGTGGCAGCCACTATGTCTACGACACACTGGCCCAGCTGGGCGTGGACGACGTGGACGGCGTCAAGGGCACCAACGCCTCGGGCATCTTTTACCGGGACCCCGACCGCACCCCCGGCGTCACCTACGCCTTGGAACACACCATGATGGCAGATGGGGAAACCCTGGTGAAAAACCTGACCGCCAACGGCATCCTGGGCCCCCACAGCCAGGGCTACCAGTACGAGATGAATTTCACCGCCGACGGCACCCCCGCGGATGGCGAGAACGCCAACACCGTCACCGTGTCCTTCTCCAGCTACAAGACCACCACCTTCCGTTATGACAGTGCCAAAAAGGTCTACCTGGTGGAGCAGTACGACGAGCCCTTCATTGACGGCAACGACAACACCCAGATTTCCACCACCAATCTGCTGGTGCTGAAAACTGACTACTCTTTTATGGACGACGGCTATTACAGCGATGTCAAACTCACCTCCGGCTCCGGCTATTTCGCCTGCGGCGGCAAGATGATCCCCATTACCTGGGAGAAGGGGAATCACTACGACCAACTGCGCTATTACACCGCCGATGGAAAACCTCTCACCTTGGGTGTGGGCAAGAGTTTTGTCTGCATCATTCCCACCAGTCAGTCTGTCGTGGCAGAATGAAAAAAAGATTGGGAAGACCGAATGGACTCGGTTTTCCCAATCTTTTTTATACTGGTAGCTCTTCCGGTTCCTCCGCCGGAGCCAGAGGAAGGGTCACCATGGCCTTGAACAAATCCCCGTCAATCTCCACGGCAAAGGTTCCGTGCTGCAGTTCTGTCATGGACTGGGCAATGGACAGCCCCAAACCGCTGCCTTCAGTGGAACGGGACTCATCGCCCCGGACAAACCGCTCCATAAGCCGCTCCACCGGCACATTCAGTGCCTCCCGAGAGATGTTTTTCAAGGATAGTGTGGCATTTTTATCATCATAGTGCAGTTCCAGGTACACCCGAGAGCCTTCCAGTGCGTATTTGGCGCAGTTGCCCAGCAGGTTATCCAGCACCCGCCACAACCTGCGTCCATCCGCCCACACCCACACCGGGTGATCGGGCAGGGTGCGCACCACCGACAGTCCGGCGGCCTGAAGCCGCTCCTCGTACTCGCCCAGGGCCTGGTCTGCCATCTCTGCCATGTCCAGCCGCCCCAGCTCCACCGACAGCACGCCGGTGGATGCCTTGGAGGCCTCCACCAGATCCTCAGTGAGCTTTTTCAGACGATTGCTCTTGCGCTCCAGAATGTTCAGATACTCTTCCACCCGCTCGTTGGGCATGGGTTCTTTCTTGAGCAGGTCCACATAGTTGATGATGGAGGTCAGGGGTGTTTTCAGATCGTGGGAGACGTTGGTGATCAGCTCTGCTTTGAAGTGCTCACTGCGCATCTGCTCAGCCACCGCCTGGGAGATGGACTGGCCCAGATTGTTCAGCTGCTGGGCATGCTCCTGGAGGTCGTAGGGCATTTTACGGCAGGGAATCTGTACATCCAGATTTCCTTTCAACAGCTCTCCGGTGGAGCGGCGAATCTGCTTCCAGCCGTGGGCCCAGCTGCACAGGTACACCACGATTGCCACGCTCAGCACCAGCCAAATCAGAACTGCATCACTCAGCAGCAGTCCCATAGATACCAGCATATAGATACAACCTCCCATTGCAACCCGCCACACCAGGGGGACAACCTTTCGCATCCGATCCAGCATACGCAATCCCCAGATGCCCACCCGCCAGATCAGGGTGTTTTTCAGCAGAGTATGACTTTTCGTCCGGGCACTGATCGTCATCAGCAACACAATGCCCAGAATCGACAACGCCGCCACGCTTCCGCCCACCATGGCCAGTTGGAATCCAATGGGCATCCCGGTGTAGGGAATATACGTCAGCATCCCTTCCGCCAGCCAGTTGACGGGATAGCACCCCAACAGGAATATCCCCACCAAAACTAACTCCCCCGGAATCCGGTGGAACCAGTTGAGTCGAATTTCTTCTGTCTTTCTGCCGTATCCGGCAGACAGGCAGAGAAACACCAACAAGGCAACCCCCACCGCCACACACACCAGGGTCACGGTCAGCAATGCTACATTGTGTTCTTTCCACCAGTTCAAGCTGGCATACGCCTTTTGGTATTTATCCCCAGTGACATTCAAAGGGTCATTCACCCATAAAACCAGATCCAGGGCCACAGACCCCTCGGTCCAGCCATCCTCCAGGTTTTGCGTCCAGTCTCTCGCATCCAAATCATATTGGAACCCAAAGGCATTGGGCCGGAGAACATTTTCCACCGAGGGTGCATAGAGAAATACTCCAAAGTTGGTGGCAATGCGGAGAAAGTCTCCGGTCCCGTCCGCTTCCAGATACACCGCATAGCGATCTATGTCTCCACTGGGGTCTTCCCAGTATCGTTGCACGGCTTCGGCCAGCTGGACCTGCCACTGATCCGACTTCACCACTTTCCCGCTTTTGGGTGGGTTGCGGATGGTGCCCACCACGTCTTTCCACTTGGTGCCCAGCTCATTGCGCACATCCATGGTCAGGTTGGAGACATAATACTCCCCCCAGTACAGTCCCTGGGGCTGCGCGGGCCGCTCCCCCTGCCAGTTTCCATAGAGCACATTCCCCTCCGGGTCTAGCAACTGCCAGCACAGATTGGTGTTTTCCTTGGCGTATTGCTCCCCCAAGTCTGCCATGGTTTGCTGGTCATAGCTGGTGAGGGACCCGCTTTCCTGATCCAAATACCGCAAATCCAGCAGATAGCTGATGTTTTGCACGTCCTGCCCCTGGAAATATCGGATGGTGTACCCCCCGGCGGCAGAGGACTGGCCCCAAATGACATCCAAGTTGACCAGCTGGTAACAGCCCAGCATGGCGGCGACGGAAAAACTGATCACCGCCAACACAAACGCCAATCCTTTCAACAGGGGATTTCGTCTTACACTCATTCCATCTTCTCCATCTTATACCCCAGTCCCCATACCACTTTGAGATAGCAGGGATTGGCGGGGTCAATTTCAATCTTCTCTCGCAAGTGTCGGATATGTACCGCCACAGTGCCCTCTGAGCCCAGCACCGGATCATTCCACACCAGCTGATAAATCTGGGCTGTGGAATACACCCGCCCCGGGTTCTTCATCAACAGATGGAGGATATTAAATTCAATGGGGGTAAGGTTGATGATCTCCCCATCCATGCGCACGGTCTTGGCCGCGTCATCCAGCACCAGAGCCCCATTGCGCAGCACGCCCTGTTCTTCTCTGCTGCTTTTCCCTCCCAGGGTGGTGTAGCGGCGCAGCTGGCTCTTCACCCGGGCCAGTACCTCGATGGGATTGAAAGGCTTGGTGATATAGTCATCCGCCCCGATGTTCAGGCCCAGCACCTTGTCGCTGTCCTCTCCCTTGGCGGTGAGCAGAATGATGGGAATATTCCCCTGCTCCCGTATCTGAGCGGTGGCGCGGATGCCATCCATTTTTGGCATCATCACGTCCATGAGCACCAGGTCAATGCCACCCTCTTCCAACGCCTCCAACGCCTCTTGGCCGTTGTAGGCCTCCACCGTCTGGTATCCTTCACTGGTAAGATAAATTTTCAAAGCCGAAACAATATCACGGTCATCATCACAGATCAGAATTTTGTACACGTGCGTATCCTCCCAACCATCAGTCTTACCTATATACTACCAACCTCATCCTTAAGTTGCAACCATTGAGAGCCTTAAGATATGATTAACACTTGCTGGAAATCATTCTTTCCCATGCACATCTCCCACCTTCGTTGACTTTTCCTCCTGAATTGTATATACTGTACCCATCTCTTGCGACAGAATTCGCTGGATTCTCATAAGTCCGGCATGGAGGTATGAATTTATGAAGGGTATCATTTTGGCTGCAGGACGGGGCACCCGTCTCTATCCCATGACCCGTCCCGTTTGCAAACCGCTGCTGCCTGTCTACGATAAGCCGCTGATCTACTATCCCCTGTCGGTGCTCATGCAGGCCGGCATTCGTGAGGTGTTGGTCATCGTCCCCCCTGGAGAAGTGGACACTTTTTCCGCTTTGCTGGGCGATGGATCTCAGCTGGGCATGTCCATCCAGTACACCGTGCAGCCCGTGGCCCGGGGCATTGCGGATGCTCTGCTCATTGGTCGGGAATTTGTGAATGGGGACGACGTATGTCTGGTGCTGGGTGACAACATTTTCTGGTCCCCCAACTTCCAGCAGCTGCTGAAACAGGCCGCTGCCAACAACCAGGGTGCCACGGTCTTTGGCTGCTATGTGGATGACCCCCGCCCCTTCGGTGTGGTGGAATTTGACCAAAACGGCAAAGCCATCTCCATTGAGGAGAAGCCCCAGAACCCCAAATCCAACTACATTGTCCCCGGGCTGTACTTCTACGACGGACAGGCCATGGACATTGCCGCCAACCTCACTCCCTCTGCCCGGGGCGAGCTGGAGATTACCGACGTGAATCTGGAGTATCTCCGCCGGGGTCAGCTCCAGGTGATTCCTATGGAGGAGAATTATGTCTGGCTGGATGCCGGAAACGCCAACAGCATGCTCCAGGCCGCCCAGACCATCCACGACTTGCAGGTCAACCGGCAGGAATATGTGGGCGTCATTGAGGAAATCGCCCACCGTGAGGGCTGGATCTCCACCCAGCAGCTGCACCAGCTGGGTGAGGAGCTGTCCATGACCGAGTACGGTCAGCACCTGTTGTCTCTCTAAGCAAATCAACCTAAAAAATCTCCCTTTGGCCCAGGCCAAAGGGAGATTTTTTGTGCAAGGCATTTTCTGCCCGCCCAGTGTGTTTCCCAACTTCCAGAAATATTCCCGTTTTGAGCCCCACATTTTATTCAAAAACTGTGAGATTCGTAGGATCGGTTCCATCACCGTTGACAAGCAAGCGCACGGCCGTTATTCTGAAGAAGTACAGATGCTTTGCCGCTGCTTTCCCGCCGACCCACAGGTCTATGTCCTGGGGGCTGTGGCTCCCGGATTCCCTGCCCCTGGCATTCTGCGCGAAAAAACGGTGCATCCTTTGCCCTGACACCCTGGTCATAAGCCCATTTCCCAGGGCTTATGACCTTTTCTCTGTTTGAAGGAGGTCATACCAATGGATATTCGACTCTTAGCCATGGATCTGGATGGTACATCCCTGCAAGCCGACCACCAGAGCTTCACCCCCCGCCTGCAGCAGGCCCTGCTGGACGCCCATGCTCAAGGGGTGGTCATCGTCCCCACCACCGGCCGCCAGTATAACTTTCTCCCCCCTGCGGTGCAAACCGGAACCGTATGGGAGGATCTGTGTGTGCTGTGCAACGGTGGAGAAATTCGTCGCATTGCCACCGGAGAGCTGCTGCAAGGTCATTATGTTTCCCCTGAGCTTGCCCTGGCAGTCATTCAACTGGCAGATCGGTACTCCATCCCTGTGGAAATTTCCATTGGTGGTTACCTGTATTTCACCCAAACCAGCTGGGATATGGAGAACACGCTCCCCTATCCCATACGCTATCGCTTAGACACCATCCTCCCCACCTATGGCATCATGGTGGAGCGCCTGGAGGACACCGTCCAGGCCCCTGGGGTTCAGATTGAAAAAATCAACCTCCTGTTCCAACCCGATTTTTCTCTGGATGCGTTGTGCGCCGATTTGGATCAGCTTCCCCTCTCCCACTGCCGTTCCGGACAACTGACCATAGAGATCACCCATGAGAAAAGCACCAAAGGCAATGGCGTGCTGGAGGTCTGCCGCCGCCTAGGCATTGATCCCGCCCATGCCATGGCCATGGGCGACAACGGAAACGACGTTTCTATGCTCCAGGCCACCGGCTTTTCTGTGGCCATGGGCAACGCCGATCCCCACATCCAAGCCGCTGCCAAAGCGGTCACCCTGCCCTACGACCATGATGGGGCCGCCATCGCCATTGAACGCTACATTCTCCACAAATAAGTGCAGCGGGAGCCGGAATACCGGCTCCCGCCATTTTTATGTCACCGGGCTCTGCCGTCCGGTGTGGTCGATGGTATAGTCCTTTCCATACTCCCCAGGGAGGACCAGCTGGGAGATGGGCAGGAAGGTGTATCCCTTCTGAAGCAGCGTCTCAATGATGGTGGGCAGCGCCTCTGGGGTATGGAGGGCCGCATTGTGGAACAGGACAATGCTGCCCGGCCCCACCCGGCTGGTGACCCGCTGTGTGATCTCCGCAGCGGAGATTTCTTTCCAGTCCAGGCTGTCCACATCCCACTGGATGGGTTGAATGCCCATGCTGCGCACGGTGGTAATCACATGGTCGTCATACTCCCCATAGGGGCAGCGGAACAGGGTGGGAAACTCCCCGGTGATGGCCTGAATTTTCTTCCCACAGGCGGTGAGGTCTGCTTGAATCTCCTGGGCCGAGAGGCTGTTAAAGTGGGCGTGGTTGTCGGAATGGCTCATGATCTCATGTCCCGCCTCATGGAGGGCCTTCACGGATTCCGGATATTTTTCCACCCAATCTCCCACCACAAAAAAGGTGGCCTTCACCTGATACCGGCCTAAAATATCAATGAGCTTCTGGGTGTCCTCGTTGCCCCAGGCCGCATCGAAGGACAGGGCTACCACTGGATAGTCCGCCTGTACACAATACACTGGAAGCTGACGCGTGGTGGCAGATGCCCCCACCACCTTGGGATCCCCCACCAGGCGCAAGATGGCCACCGCCACCAACGCCAACCCAATTCCCGCCAAAATACGGCGGTGCACCACCAAAATTCTCATGGGCCACTCCCCTTTCCACAGCTGGTTCATCCCAGTGTATGGCCCCTCCCTCCAAAACAGAACCGCCCTGTGTGCTTCCCATCCGGGAAAGCACACAGGGCAGTGACGTTTATATTACCGTTCCATCTTCCAGAAGTATGCGCTATAGGGCGGGAGCTGGCTGCCGCCGCCAAAGTCGTGGAGCTGACCGGAGATCAAATCCACCGCCTGTCCACACCCGGCGTCAAAGTGGGCGGTGTAGGGCTGGTCGTCGGCGTTTACCGCCACCAGCACCCGTTCCCCCTCACAGGCCCGCTCAAAAATGATCTGACGGTTGGTGAGCACCACATTCCGGTAACCGCCATCGCACAAGGCCCGGCTCTCCCGCTTGGCCTTGGCCAGCTGGGCAATCCAGTCGGTGAGGTCGTTCCACTCCGGCTGCTCCAGGGCAGGACGCAAGGGTGCATCCCCCCAGGATTCCTTTTTCCCCTCGATGCCCCACTCGCTGCCATAGTACACCGCCGGTACTCCAGGCATACCAAACATCAGGGCATAGGCAGGCTCCAAATGCTGCGGATTGGTCAGCTGGCCGGCAATGCGGGTGACATCGTGGTTGTCCAGGAAGGACAGCAGATGGGCCCCCTTGTACAGGGTCCAGGGCTCAGGGCCAAACTGCCGGGCCAGGGAGTGGCCGATTTCAAACAGGTTCATGGAGTTAAAGCTGGACCACAGCCCCTTATAGCACTCATAGTTGGTCACGGAGTGGCACAGATCGGGGCCCATCCACTGCTTGTAATCCCCGTGGAGGGTCTCCCCCATGAGGACAAAGTCGGGCTTGAGGGTGTCGGTAAACCCACGCAGCTGGCGCAGATAGTTCTGGGACAGGCAGTAGGCCACATCCAGGCGCAGTCCATCAATGTCAAACTGCTCCACCCAGGCGCGAATGGCAGCAAACTGGTGCTCCACCACTGCCGGGTTGTCCAGGTTTAGCTTCACCAACTCTGGGTGCCCCTCCCAGTCGGCATACCAGAAGCCGTCATTGCGGGGGGAGTTGCCATTGAAGTCGATGTGGAACCAGTCCTTATAGGGGCTGTCCCATTTCTTCTCCTGCACGTCCCGGAACGCCCAGAAGCCCCGGCCCACATGGTTGAACACCCCATCCAGCATCACCCGGATGCCCGCTTTGTGAAACGCCTGGCACACCTGGGCCAAATCCTCATTGGTGCCCAGACGGCAATCCACGGTAAAATAGTCCCGGGTATCGTAGCCATGGCGGTCACTGTCAAACACGGGGTTGAGCAGAACCGTGTCTGCCCCCATCTTTTTGATGTGCTCCACCCAGTCCAGCAGCCGCAAAATCCGGCTGGATGCCACGCCGTCGTTGTCCTCCGGTGCCCCGCATAGACCCAGAGGGTAAATCTGATAGATCACTGCCTGGTCAAACCACATATGGTCCGCCTCCGTATTCTCTGCCCCAATGGCAGGTATTCTTCTGGTATTATACCCCGCTCACCCCTCCAGGTCAATCCGCCCACAGGGAATCTGTTATCGGCTCAACTGGATGCTCTGGGTGGGCTTTTTGGCGGTAGGTGTATAGATGGGCTTCCCGTTCTTGTCCGTCCCCGTCAGGCGCACCAGCCCTGCTGCCGCCAGACGCTGGGCGTCTGCCAAGGACACCTCACCATACCGGGGCACCGACACCAATTGGGAGGTGGAGCTGGACACCGTCTTGTTTCCCGTGCTGGTGGATGTTGTGGCGCTGGTTTTGCTGCTGCTGCTCCGGGCAGCACTGGCTGCCTTTTGCCGGTAGTACTGGAGCATGGCGTTGACGTACTCCTGGGAGTACCCAGAGGCAGCAATGAGCGCAGACGAAGGCATAACCCCTGCCTGCAAAATGCCGTCCACCTGAGCCTGGGCCATCTTCTGGTTCTGCTGCTGGAGGGCCTGCTGCTGTTCCTGGGCATACTGCTTTTGCTCCTGCTCATACCGCTGCTGGTCTCGCTCCCATTCCCGCTCATACTGCTCCTGGGCAATCTGGTCCAGATACTTCTGGTACTCGTCGGCGTTGACGTCCTGGAGGTTGCCCAGATAGCTCTGCAGCTTGTTGTAGTTGTCCAGATACTGCTGATAGGCAAAGTCCTTGTCTCCGTTGTACTGGCCCAGCCTGTCCAGGTACTCCTGATAGTCCATCTGCTCCTGGCCGTTGATGGCATCCAGGTAGCTGAGCAGCTTGTTGTAGTCGTCCATGTACTGCTGATAGGCAAAATTTTTGTCCGTGTTGTACTGGCCCAGCTTGTCCAGATACTCCTGATAGCCCAACTGCTGCTGGGTGTTCACCAGCCCCAGGTCGTTGGCCATCATCTCGTACTCGCTCAGATACCGCTGATAGGCCTGGTTGTACAGCTCGGGAATTTTGTCGCTGAGCTGGGCGGCGTAGTAGTTGCCCGCCTGAGCCGCCGCCGTGGCGGCGTAGCTGGAGGTCTGGCCCCCGGACGCCGCGGCGGCCTGGGCCAAAGCATTGGCAGTTGCCCGCTCCCCCTCCCGCAAATACTGCTTCTGGTACTCCCCAAACACCGGGTCGGTGTCCTTGCTCCAGGTAAAATCCTCCCGGTTGAGGATTTTATCCAACAGCTGCTGCTGCAGCTGTTCATAGGGATTCTGGTAGGTGGGGGCCTGCTGGTCATAGGTAAAATCGGGATAGCTGCCAATCTGCCCCAAAACCTCGTCCTGTTCCTGTTCGTACTTGTTTTCGTAGGTGGGCGCCTCCTCATCGTAGGAGAAGTCCGGGAAACTTCCGATCTGACCAAGTATATCCTCAATTTCCTGGTCCTTGCTGCCCACAAAGCCGTTGTAGCTGGCCTTGAGCTGGGCGGCGGCCTCGTTGGCCAATGCCCGCTGGGCACTGGTGGCGGCGGTATTTGCGTCTTGTTTCAGACTTGTGGTTGCAATCCCATACTCTGGGTATGGCTTCGCCAGTCTCAGCTCGTCCAGGTCAAAGTCCTTCAACGTGTTGCTGATCCCGGCCCTTCTGAGAAAGTCGGTATAGGTATATGCCATGGTTTCTCCCTCCTTTATTTGCGGCCCGGTGTGGCGTTGTACGCCGAACCGCCGTATCGTTCCCGGGTGATGCTGTAAATTTTACATCCCCCCGTGCCGGTGAACTTGAGCCGGTAGTGGTCTCCCCGGCGGATGACCATGGGCAGCTGGAAACTGCGCTTGGGGGTGGGGCCTATGGGCTGGCCCATGGGCAGCCACACCCCGTCGCTGTCCACCTGCACCCAGGCCTGCACCTGTCCCCCCTCCTCCACCTCCAGGCGAACCTGGAGACGGGCAATGCCTTTTTTGTCCGGGCTGCCATCGGTGAAGTCGGCAAACTCCGCCACCCACGCCACCTGTTTTTCCCGCTCTGCCTCCTCCGGTGGGTTCTCCACATCCCCCACCAGCCAGATTTCTCCCAAGTGGTTGAGCAGATGCAGGTTCCCGCCGCTGAAGGCAAACTGGGTGGCCTGAGTCTCGTCCTCCCGGTGCCACAGCTTGGTCTGGGTGTCATAGACCAGCAGGCTCCACGTCCCATCCCCCACCTGGGCCGAGAGGTAGTAACGCAGCCCATCCGCCCCGGCAGCGGCCCGGTGCAGCCGCTGAGGTCCCAGCGGGGTGCTGACGCACTGGGGAATACCGCCGGAATAGGCCATCACCCCCACCCGGGAGACGTAGAACAGCACCTCTCCCGCCACTGCCAAACTGTTCTCACATCCTTCCATCACCCCCAGGGTGGAGGTGCCCATAATCTGAAAGTTGGAGGGCATGGTGCCGTAGACCTTGTAGATGTGGTCCTCCTTGAAGAAGATGGGGTAGCCCAGGTAGGACACACAGCCGGTGAAGGCTCCGGCGGAGCCGCTGTCCACGGCGTAGGAGTCGGTGGCCAGCCCGTCAAAGACGTTCCAGTTAAATGGGTCTCCCAGCTTGCTGGCGTAGATGGTATTTCCCTTGCATCCCCATACCCGGTTCTCGTTTTCACACACAAAATCCAGGTCGGGCAGCGTGCGAGTGATGCACACCTCCCCCTCCTCGGTGTAGGCCTCGTCCCCTTTCTCTCCATTGAGGGCAAAGGAGTATTCATAGAAGGCCAGCTTGTCCCCCTGAATGTCCCGGATGATGAGGCTTTTGTTGTTTTCCGGGTGGGTGGTGCACCCGGAGATGGTGACCGCATCCCCTTTGCGGAAGTAGTCCTCCCAGGCCACCCCAGCAGCCTGGATGGTGTTGGCCTTGGCCTCCTGTTCGTAGATGGTACCGTTTTGGAAGGAAACGCCGACTCCTGTCCACCTGGCTTCCAGGGAGCCGAATTCCCCGGTCTGGGTGTTGTAATAGGCCTTGTCCGGCCAGATCAGCAAATAGGGGCCCAGGGCCGCAAAGCTCTTTTCTCCCTGGGACACCGTCCCCTTCTTCTCCCCGTCATACCAGAATCCCTCCTGCTCCACCCAGCACAACGCTCCCCGGGCAAACATCCCCCCCGGCTGGGCCAGGGTGCGCAGCTTCCACCGGGGCGGGCGGCTGGCCAGCAGCGGCGCATAGGCCCCGGTTAGGTTCTCCATGTGGTACAGCTCCCCATCTCCCGCCCCAAATGTGTGGTTCAGTCCGCCAAATGCGGTTTGCGTGGCCGCAGCCATGCCGTTGGAATACACCATAGATGGTAATTTCATTGTCTCCCCCCTCAATACACCTTCATGATGGTGATTTTGGTGCGTGCATTTGCATTGACAAGCACGCCGTTGGTGGCTGCGCTCATTCTGGCCGTCATGGAGACCAGTTCTCCCTTTTGCAGCTGCACAAGGGTAGGTACCGATGGAATGACGCCATAACCAATTGAAAAACCGATGTAGGCATCCAGGATAACACCGTGAGAACTACCATCAATTTGCAGGCCCAAATAGTAACCCGTGGCCCCATCCGCCACCATGATCTGCCCCGACACCATATAGATGCCGTCCTCCGGAATTTTGATGCTGCCGTTGGACAGCCCCATTCCTCCAAAACTGGAGTCCAAAACCGTCATGGGTGTTTTCACGTTGGATTTGATGGTTCCCAGGTTACTCCCCATGTGGGCCGTGCACCCACAGCCCAGCACAGTGCGTCCAAGGATGGTCACCGGCACATTAAAGTTAAAATCATCCTTCCCCCAATCAAAGACGGGAGTACTGCGGACGGTTTTCTCTTCCGTGGTGACGGTGGCCAGCTTGTCCGCTGCCTGGGCCTGGAACTGATAGGTTTTGGTGTAGTCCAGCCCAGTCAGATTCACGGTAGCGGTGTAGGTGTTGCCGGATTTGCTCACCGTCATATCCTGATAGTCGTTATATGCGCCGCCAGCCACCCGATACCGGTATTTCACGCTTAAGGTGTTGGTGACGGCTCCAAAGCTGGCGTTGAAGAAATTACCAGACACCGTAAAGGTAAATTTCCCGGTCCCGTCCGGTACCCCGCCGCCCATGTTGCAGGTCAATTTGATGTAGTTGACCAGAGTCTTGGTCACGCTCTTGGTGGTGGTGTTCCCCCGGGAATCGGTGACGGAAAAGGCAAAGGTTCCGCTCTCCACATCCTGCATGGTCCCATCTGCGGTGAGGGACTTACTGCCGCACGTCACCTTCTTGCTCTTTAAAGTTGCGCTTTTCACCGCAGCCGCCCCAAAGGCGATTTTGGCGTCGGAGTAGTATTTCACCAGTTTAGCATTGCTGCCGGTGAGGGCTACAGTGGCGGTGTTGCCGTCCACCACCGTGGGATTCAATGTGGGGGACGGATCTGCGATGGTCAGGGTCCGCTCCACCGATTTGATGAAGGTCTGGCCTCCCACCGTGGATTTCAGATAAAACCGCACGGTGGCGGTGTTGCTGGTGGTGCTGACCTTTTGCAGGTTTGCTCTCTCGGTGCTGGTGAGGTTGAAGGTGTAGGCGCTCCCCGTGGCGGTGCGGTATGCTGCCAGAGCGGTGGCACCATCGGTTTTGTAGATGCCCACTTGAAGGCTGGCCCCTGCCGGGTTGGAGTACTCCACCTTGGGGTTGTCCGTGTCCTTGAAGTTGGGCGCGCTGACGATGGACGCCCCACGGGGAATCTGGTTCAGAGTAAAGGTCTGCTCCGCCGTGCAATTCACTGACGTGGTATAGATGGCTCCCTCGATGCGGATGGTAATGCTCTTGGCCCCATCGCTGTTGTGGGTGATGGTGCGGGTGCCAGAGGCCACCACAGTACCGCTTCGTAGTTGAATACGGTTTGAGGAGTAATGAACCTGGGTGCCATCGATGACCACTTTGGTGGGTCCGGTCAAATACCACGGGTTATAGTTGGCTGTGCTGCCCGACCCCGACAGCGTCCAGGTGATGGTGGTGCTGTTCCCGGATATGCTTTGGGTTCCGCTCCAAGTCAACGTCAGAGAGCGCACCCCGCCATAGGCGTTGGTGGTTAAGCTTCCCGATAATGCCATGTGTTAGCCTCCAATCCAGAAGCAGGCCACCCGGTTGGTCCCATATGCTTCCAGTCTAGTCTTTCCTCCAATGATAAGATAGGTGTTGGCGTGGAGGTTTGTGGCCTGCACTCCCTGGGAATCGGCCACCAGCACCTGGTCGTTGTTGCGGCGGACGGTCATGCCGTCCTCGGTGATCTGTGTGGTCATCTCCGAGCCGGTCTTGCTCACCGTGAGCCCCTCCTCGTCGAAGGTAAAGCCTGTGGCGGTTTTGACCGTCTCCACGCCGTCGGCCAGCTTCTGCTCAATGGCGATGTCCACTTGTTCCGGGGTGAGGGAGAGATTGACCCGCTGGGTCAGTTCGCTCATGGACTGCTCCACACCGTCCAGGGTGGTCTTGGTCTCCGTCTGCACCCGCTGCACCGTGGCAGAGATGGTATTGGTGTTCACCTCCAGGTCTGCAATCCGGGACTCTTGGGAGGTGATGATCTGGCCCTGGTTGGCTGTGGTGTCCTGTAGGTCGTTGATGTCCGATTGGGTATCCTCTGGGGCCGGAGTCCAGTCGGTGGGAGTGTTGCCAAGTTCAATCTTGAATCTCGAGCACACAATATCTATATCTTCTGCGCCTGTTGAAAGCACAAATTGAAGATACGATGATCCGTTTCCAATCCCAACGATAATGACTCTTTTTGAAAAACCGGGATCAAGTACCATATTCCCGCCAACGCCATTAGTTGCGATGGTTACGGGTTCCTCTGAATTGTTTTTTATAAACGCTGAAAAAGTGTACTGCTGTCCTTTTACAGATACCTTATCGTTTCCACACACAGCCTTGATTCTGCTTTCCCCTCCAGAAATCAAATATCGTATTCCGGTTATTCCTCCCCATTCTTCAACCGCAACTGAGGAATCTAAAACCGAAACAACAGCTCCATTATACGGCCTTAGAATAGGGCATTCAGATTCAAGCAGCAGGTTCCTCCCACCCACCTCAATCCCATCCACCTTTTGGTTGACCTCGGTGATCTGGGTGGTGTGCTGCTCCACGGTGGCGGAGATGGAATCCGCCTTCACATCCAGTTCTGACAGCTTTTGGGTGATCTCCTTCCTGGTCTGGGTAAAAGTTCCGTCCACAAACTCATGGAGGGCATCGTCGTTGGTGTAGTCGGAGGCCTTGCCCCAGTCTGAGGCCACATAGGCCCCGCTGGCCCGGGCTGTGTTGCACCGCATCAAATCCCCACTGGAGCCCTGAGCCCACAGGTCTCCCACGTCGTAGGGGGGCGTGGGCTGGGAGACAAACACCCTGCGTTTCCCGTCGGCGGTGTCCTGGGCCTTGGCGGCATCGGCCAAAGCCTTGGCCACCTCCACATCCTCAATGAGCACCCATTGATAAGTGCCGGACACGTTGGCCCAGCGATAGGCCTGTCCGCCAATGGTGTCGTTCTCTACGATGTAGAAAATGTCTCCCAAGTGGTTGATTTTGTCCTCCTGGGTGACCCAGGTGCTGGCAGGGGCATTGTCCGCAGTGGGAATGTAGTCATAAAACCAGGTCTGAATCTGCCCGTCAATCTGGGCTTGCAGCCCTTCCAGGCTGCCGGTGACGGTGTCGGTAAACCCGGCCAGGTTCTCGGTCAGCTGCTCCAGCCGCTCCCCCTGGCCCGTCACCGTCCCGGTGATCTGGGTGATGGTCTGGGTCTGTTCTGACACTGTGGCAGTGAGGCCATCGGCGGTGAGGGCCAGGTCCGCCAGTTTCTCCGTCTGCGCCTGGATGGTACCCTCCAGAGTTCCAATGTCCTCCCCCTGGGTGGTGAGGGTTCCTTCAAACTCAGTGAGTTTGGTTTCCTGCTCTTCCACCGAGGCGGTCAGCCCCTGGGCGGTGAGCTCCAGTTGCGATAGCTGCTGCTTTTGGGAGGTGACGGTTCCCTGGATGTCGGTGATCATCCCGCCCTGCTCCCCCAGGGCCTGCTGCACCTCCTGGATCACCTGAATTTGGCCTTGCGCGCTGTCCTCCAGCTGCTGGATGCTCTCCTGCTGTCCCTGCACCATGGCTTTCAGGCCGTTGGCGGTGACGCTCAGCTGGGTGATCCGCTCCCCTTCCCCCTCAATTTGGGCATAGATGGGACGGGTCAAGGCGTTTTCCCACTGGGTCAGCGCGTTTTGGTTGACGTTGGTGGTGTCCAAGTTTTGGGTGGTGTAGCGCATTTGCTCCACCAACAGGTACAGATAGTTTTGCAGCTGGGCCAGCTTTTCCTCGGTGGTCTCGTCCCCGTTGAAGTTGGGAAATTGACTGTCCACATACAGCCAGTTGGATGGCATGTGGTACGCTCCTCCTTTCTCAAGCAGGGCACCACCGCTTGGCGGTGATGCCCTGTTGTGTGCAGAATCTCTTGCAGGGGCCAGCCTGCTCCGTTACACCTTTTCCACGTAGTCCAGACTGATCCATCCCGCTCCGGATTTGAGTTTGCCCCAACGGGCAGCACCGGGGCCGTCCGCCTCTTCCACGATGGTGTACACGCCGGGGGCGATAAAGCCCTGACTGGCGGTGTCCGTGCCGGGGCCGCTGCGGATGCGCAGTTCGGTGACCGACACCTTCACGGTGTAGGGTTGAAAGGTCGGGGCCGAGGGCTTGGAGGTTGTGGTAGATGCTCCTCCGCTGACCAGAATGAGATCCGTCTTTCGCACGGCTGCCACCACCACGCCGTCATAGGTGATGACACAGCGGTCGCCGCTCACCTCAGATACCACATGCTCCCTGTCATAGACGAAGGAGGCCAGGTTCTTGCCGTTATAGTCCTTGGCTCTCTGCTTGACCTTGACGATGCTGCCCTTGCCAACCTCTTTGGACGGGGCGGGGGCTGGAGCCGGTGTCGATCCATTGGTGGTCGTGGAGCCCCCCATAGCCGTCTTGACATCCACCCGGAACGTGTCCATGGACTTGCCGAACTTTGGGAACCAGTGCATCACGTCGGCGTGATTGCTGGCCACACCCCGCTGGTATCCCTCGCTGTGACAGATCACCACTCCGTCGGCCAGGGGATTGAGGCCGTACTGCTTGCACAGCATGGCGGTCACTTCCACCGCCTCCTGATACACCTTGCCAAAGTAGGTGGCATCGGTGAGGGCATCCTCACAGATTTCAAAGCTGATGTGGGTGTTGTTGGCACTGCCTCCTGAGGTGCCGGTGCCCGCGTGCCACCCCCGGTGATTCCAGGGCAGAGTCTGTACCGTGGCCACCGATCCATCGGCCAGCTTGCCCACAAAGGCGTGGACACACACATCCAGCCTACCGTGATTCCAGTCGTTGTCATAGCGGTTGGTACCCAGCTTCTGGAGCAGCTGAGTGCTGTTTGCGTCATTGGCAGCGGGCTGCACATAGCGGGCCACTGCCGGGTTGTTGGCCCCGGTGGAGTGGACCATAACTCCCTTGGGCGTGATGGTTCGTCCCGCTTTGTAACAGTCGTTGTCGGTCAAAATACATTTAATCAGATTCAATGCTGGTTACCTCCTCCACAGCCTCTTGCACATCCTCAATGGCGGTTTTCACGCCTGCGGCGTCAATGCGCCCTTCGGTGACGATGTATGTCACCACCGAGATCACCGACACCACCGCTCCCGCTGTACTGGCCACCGCCTCCTGATCCAGCCCAAAGGCCAGGGCCAGTCCCGCCGCAATACCAGCCAGAGCCGTCCACAGCTTCCGACTGGACAATTTTCTGCATAGTACCTCCACGCTCTCACTCCTTCTCGTAAGCCGCCAGAATCTCTCGATCCAGCTTTTTCTTGATCTCCTCGGCCTGGGCCAGTTCCTCCATGGCCTGGGCCAGTTCCCCATTGGGAGGCGACTTGGTCACAGCGTGGTTAAGCCAGAATATGCACCGGCCATAGGCATGGTGCAGCTGGTCCTCCACCTCCTGCCGCCGTTGACGGTGCTCCTGCCGCTGCAACGCCTCCGCCTCCCCCTGTTCCAACCTCCGGTCGATGTATCGCCGCAAGTAATTCATGGCCAGGCCCGTGATGCCGCTGCCCCCGGCCAGGGCCAAAAGCACCGCTGCCAGTAATTCCTCCCCGTTCATTCCATCCCTCTCCTGTGTATCATGCGCTCCAGGCTGCCTCCCAGCATCCGGTCCAGCCACTCATCCAACATCCGCTTCACGCCCGTCACCCCCCTCCTGTGTGGGTACATGGGCGGGGTCGTAGGTACGGATGTACCAGTTGACGTAGTTTTGATAGCTGGCGTTGAAGCTCTCCATGCGGTTTTGGTACAGTTCCAGTTCCCCGTCCGCCTGGTGCAGCTTGGCCAGAAGCCAGTGCAGGTAAAGGTCACTGTGGGGCCACCCCACCGCCAGGGTTCCCGGCCAGTTCTGCCACACCTGCTCCAGCTGCTGGGGGGTGGCCAAATGCACGTCCAGGGAAATCCGTCCCTCCAGTTCCCCCAGCCAACTCAGCTTCTGCTCCTGGCTGTACTGGTTGGGACAGAGCAAATCCGCCTGGGTCAGGATGTCCATGGCCTGGGGGTATCGGCTGGTGTCAGCCACGGTCAAACCTCCTCTCTCACTCCCTCCCCGGCTTTGCCGGGGAGGGAAACCTCTTAGTTGGGCAGCTCACTGCCGTCGGTCATGCCGCCCACGGCGGCAAAGCGCCAGTCGTTGAAGGTGGCGTTGAAGCGGCTGCGGCCACGCCAGACGTTGGCGTCGGTGTTTTCGTCCACAGTGGAGCGCACCGCCAGCTGGACGCGGTCATTCCACACCGCGCCGCCGTAGGTCTGGTTGTACTTGCTATCCAGCAAAATCCAGGGGGCCTTCCCGGTGGTGAGGTTGACAAACTGGTTGAGGTAGCTCCACACAATGACGGTCCAACGGCCATACTGGTAGTTGAAGGCGTTGTTGGAGGTGGTGGGCTCCTTGTCTGCGCCAATGGCGGCAAAGACCGCCTTTTTCAGGCTGCCCACCTCAGGAATCAGGATGGTGTCGGGGGCCACGTCCAGAATCTCGTCGTTGTCGCCTCGGAACAGGTGCATAGCCGTCTCCATTTTCCCCAGAGCATCCACAGAAAACTCATCGTTAAACTTGTTGGACTGGGCCTCTCCGGACACCTTGGCGGGGTGCTTGGTGTGGAACATGGTGACCCCGTCGGCGCTCTTGATGTCAAACTCCCGGCCCTTGTACAGCACCTTGTCCTTGCCGGAGATGGCGCCGCCGTAGAGAGCGGCCCCAAACAACTCTCGGGTGCGATTGTAGCTGGTGATGAAGGCAGCGGGCTGCTTTTTCATGTCCATGACCTTGGAGTCCTCCATCATCTCGGCGGAGATGGAGAAGGAGTCCTTCCAGGTATCGTACACCAGCAGCTTCTGGTAGCCCTCCTGCATGCCATCCAGGGGATAGGCCCCGTTTTCGCCCACCGGCTCAAAGCCGCTCATGGCGGTCATGGTGGTCATGAGGTCGCCGTAGTTCTCGCTCTTGCCCATGAGAAAGAGGTCTTTCAGAACCGACTGCTTTTCAAACTGCTCCCCCCGCTGCTCCAAGAACATGCGGATGGGGGCCTGGCACTTGCCATAAATGCTGTCATTGAGGCCGGAGCCTTCAGAGAATGTAATTTTCACGCTTTCACGCTCCTTTTCGTTTTACTTGAATCGACCGCGGACGGTCGCACCTTGTGCGGTTCCGTGGACTTCTACCAGCTCGAAGTTCCCCTCTCCTTCACTGGCAGTAAGACCATCGGCGTCCACCTGCATCTTCACACCGGGCTTTGCATCGGCGTACAAGGCTTTGAGCTGGGTCTCATAGATGCAGTCTCCCTCCACCCGGGTCACGGGAATCACCTGACCCTCGGCAGCTTTCACATCCGCCATGCACAGGTAGGGGGGTGTTTCGGTGCTGGCCAGGCTCAAAGCGGCCAGCTTTCCCTCGCTGACGGTGAGCATCTGACCGGCCCGGTAGGTGCCCGCCGCTGCGCCCAGGTACTCCCAGGGCAGCATGGCCTCTGTATCACGTTTCACAGGTACAAACACTGTCATTTTCCTCCTTGGTACTTGTTGTAGTAAGCTTGAATGGCCGTCTCACTGGCCTGGGGGTTGAAGGCCCGGAACAGGTTCATCTCCTCCACCGGTACCGAAGCCCCACCTTTGCCTCGCTGGGTGGCTGCCACCAGATGCCCCTTGCTCCGGGCCAGGTTCTGGGCCTGCTGCCGGGCCGCGGTGGCTGCCTGCTGGGTCAGTTCGTCGTAGTGGGCCAGTTTGTAGGCGTCCACGAAGTTGTTCCCCCGCTTGACCAGCTGGTAGAATTCCTGGGCACGGGGCATGGTAAGCAAATCCTGCACCGTGCGGATGTTGGGGTTGAACTGGCGAATCTGGGCCAGTTCCACCTCCACCCGGGCCTCCATGTCCGGTTGGCTGGGTTGGGGGGTGGCCACAGGCTGGGCCGATTGGCCCTTCTTCCAGGCCCGGTACTGCTCCAGGCTGGTGATGGGGGTACCGTCGCTGGGATTTTTCAGCCCCGCATCCTGCAACACCTCTTCCACATCCCGCCGGGCACTGGTGCGCTCCACCTCCACCGCCTCTTGGATGGCGGCTCGGGTCTCCTCCCGCCGCCTGCGGGCGGCGTTTTCCCGGCGCTGTTCCAGGCTCATCTCCCCCTGGGGCACCTGCTCCTGCTGTTGGGGTTCCTGCGCTGCCTGGGGCTGAGTTTGCTCCTGCTGGGGCTGCTCCACCCCCAGGGCCTCATAGACCTGTTCTTGGTTGATTTCCATGGTGATCCGTTCCTTCCTGCCCCCGTTGAGGGCGTTTGGATGTTCCCGCTGTCCCTGCGTATTTGGTTGGGCTTGGTTACTTCTTGCCCTGTCTCAGGTCACCGCCGGTGTGGACGGTGCCGGTCTTGGTGGCGGTGGTCTGGCAAGGTGCTTTCACCACCTGGGTACCGGTGTTCTGAATCCGGCCGATGTACCCGCTCTGTTCCTTCATTTCATTCCCCCCCTTCCTAGAGAACGCCGAATTTTATTCAGGAGTCCCCTCTATTGGCATGTTCCCGCTGTCGCCTTGCGCGAATATGTGTTCTTGTCCCACTGGGGTCTGGGCTTCCCGGCTGGCCCGCTGTTCCAGGGCCTGCTTGGTCTCCCCCGCCCCGGGATAGTGCAGCTGCTCCATTTTGGTCCAGAACAAGATCAGGGTCTCGGTGGCCGCCGGGTCGCCAAAGGCCCCGGTTTGAAGGTTCTGCCGGGTCTCCTGCCACATGGCCTCCCGGTTGCTGGCCAGGGTGTCGGTGGTGTCCACCGAGAAGAGAAACTGATCGTTCCAGTAGTACTGCCCATCCTGGTCCCGCTCCAAAAAGTCATAGCGGTTGAACTCCTCATATTGGGTGTGGCCCTGGGCGTCCCGATATGTGACGGGCCGAGGCTCATCTCCGTAGGCCAGCCAAAATTCAAACATCATGCGGAACAGGTCAGCATAGGCCCGATGTTTCATCACCCGCTTGCTCTCCAGCCGTCCGGCGGCCTGGGCGGCGGAAAACTCCTTGGCCTTGCCGCTGGTGGCGGTGGTGTCGGAACGGCCCTGGTAGGAGTCGGTGATGCCCAGAATCTGCCGGGCCTCCTCGTAGACGTTGGAGAGGTAGAGCAATTCGTACTCCAAATCCCCCTTGAAGTCGTACACCCCGATCATGGCCTTATCCGCCGCCGAGCCGATGTACCACCGTTCCCCGTCCTGGCTGTCCACCCGCAGCGAAGCGTTGTCGGGCAGAGTGATGCGGGTGCCCGCTTTGATGAGCCGGTCAATGATCTTCTGCTCCAGGCGGTTGATGGTGTTTTGCTGGTCGGCAATCATATCTACGTCGGAATTGCCCAGCAGTTGTCCATATACCGACACACTGCGCTGCAGCACAATGGGGAACACCCCCGGCTGATAGAAGGGGATAAGGGTGGGGCGCAACACCGGGTTTCCCTCCTGGTCCAGGTCAGGGGTGGCCCCTGCCACCTCCAACCCTTTCCCCGTCACCATGGGCAGGAGCACCTGCTCATACGCCTGCACCTGGTCCTCAAATTCCCCGCAGCCGCACCAGGGGCAGGCCCCGCCCTGGTACTCCCGGGGGATCTCCTGGGGGGCCGGCTCCACCGGAATGCTGTCCAGCCCACCGCCCCCAGCCATGGTCTCCTGGGCCAGGATCTGAGCCAGTCTCTGCCCTGCCACCTGGGCCTGTATCTGCTCTTCCACGCCGGGCTGGATGGGGGCGGCAGGCTGTTGGATGAGCTGCCCAGGCAGAGGCTGCACCCGTCCGCACTGGCGGCACACCGGCTGGCGGCGGGCCTGGTAGTCCTCCAAATCCTCCAAGGGGGTGTCGTTGACCCAGCAGTACCGGTTGACCCCTCCCTGGGCGTTTTTCTCGTAGCCCACATAGCGGGTGAGGGCATCCTCGGCGGAGCTCACCCCGTCCACCCCCCGCACCGCCGGCTCGGACTCGCCGTCCTCCTCCACCCAGATGCCGTACTCCCGGTAAATGGCGTCCCGGGTGGTGGGAATCTTCACAATGATCCAGTCCATGTCCTGGATGGAGGTGAACACCCCCGGCTGGGGGGCCAGCTGCTTGGGGTGGAGCATGCGCACCACCTCGGTGCCCACTGTGTCATGGGTGCGGGAGCGGTTGTCCCACTCCACCAGAAAGGCCACCCCGCCCTGGATGGGCACCGTGCGCTCGGCCAGGTCATTGAGTTGGGCAAAGGGGAGCCGCTCCAGTTCATTGCGCAAAAAGTGCTCCAGACGCTGGGCCAGTTCCTCATCCTCCCGCCGTCGGGGGGTCACCTTGGGCTGGGGGATGGCGCTGGACACTTGGGTCTCGATGTTTTCAAACACAATGTTGCGCACATGGCTGGTTTTTCGGGGGCCGCCGTCTCTTCTCGTGTCCCCAGGCACCAGAGGGCGCAGCTGGTCGTCTCCGTTGTAAATCCGTTCCCGCTGGTCCATGCGGGTGTACTCGGCGGAATAGGCAGCGTTGCTCTGGCTGAGCCGCTGCTGCCACAGCTTCAGCTTCTCCCCCGACTTTTGTTGGCGTTTTCCCTTCATGTTCCTCCTCCTTCATGTTCTCCGGGCCTGCCCCACAGGCGCAGGAGCAGCTCCCGCTCCTCTCCGCTGGCCCGGTTCCAATCCTCCCACATATCCGGCGTCCACCGGTTTTCCCCCTGGGCACGGGGATGGCTCAGGCGCATGGACTGCTGGGGGCGCACATAGTGGGCAATGGCCAGGGCCATGATGCAGTCGTCGTGGGCCCCCGGCTCCGCCTCGGGCCGCATGGCGGAGTTGCGCACAAAGGTGAGCATCTCTTCCAGGGTTGCCTTGTCATGGACGCTGTCCAGGTGATCCCGCATCACCCGCACCAGTTCCGCCAAGATCACCGGGCGGGTGAGCCGGTCGGTGCGAAAGCCATAGGCGTGGTGGATTTTCCCGTCGAAGGAGTCCTCCACCTCCCGCACATACAGCTTGGGATAGCCCATCAGCCCCAGCAGCTTCACCGGATAGGTGGAGAAATTGCACTCGGGGGCCAGCAGGGCCTTGTTGTAGTACAGCCCCAGGCAATAGAGCTGGCGGGTGTAGGTGTCCTCGTCGTACTGGTGGCGGAGAGTGCACACCTGCTCCCCGGTGAGGTTGTCCAGTACCTGGGCCACAAACCAGTCCGAGCCATCCCCGGCGGTGTCGCCGCCGATGACGTAGGGCCGTCCCTCCTGGGGCGGGGCGTACATGCACACCGGCCCCCCCTCCTCCTCCACCCATTGGATATGATCCAGGTGGATGCCGTCGGCGGATACCTGATACTCAAACAGGCCCTGGCGCACCGGCGGGGCCAGCTGGCTCAGCCGCTGGGCCACCGCCTTGCCATTGAATACCGTCTTCCCCGTCACGCCCCACTGGCCCAGGCAGTAGACCATGTAGTAATACTCATCCGTCTCCCGGAACCCCTCCAGGGTGGCCACCGCCTCTTTTGTCAGAAAGCGGTTGTCCTGGTAGGTGCTCTCGTGCACCGTGGCCCGGGGGTCGTGGCGATCGAAGAACCGCTTTTTCAGCCAGTGGGTGGCGCTGATGGGGTTGAAGGTCAAAATCATCTGGAGATATTGGTTGAAATCCGTTCTCAGACGGATGTCCAGCTGGTTGAAGTCCCCCTCCTCCAACTCCGAGGCCTCCTCAATCCAGATGCCGGTGATGTTGAAGATGGATTTCAGCTTTTCCACGTCGTCCAGCCCCGCAAAGAGGATGACGCTGCCGTTTGCAAAGGTGATGGTCATGACAGACTTGTTGGTCTTGGCCCCGGCGTCGGGGTAAAAATCCGAAATCTGCCCCACCAGCTGCGCCCAGCAGCTCTCCCGCAGGGTACGGGCCACCTTGCGGCACACCAGCCACCGGTGTCCCGGCTCACTGGTCACCCGCTCCAGCACCTTGCGCCCGGCAAAGATGCTCTTGCCGCTGCCGCCGCCCCCCTTGAGCACCAGAAAGCGGTGCTGGTCGAAAAAGAGGGGGAGAAAGGTCTCGTTGTTGGTCTCCTTCAGCCCCTTGTACCACAGCAGAGCCTGGTCTGTGTTGTCATGGTTCATGGCCATCTGGCAGCTTCCCCTGCCCCCCTCCTTCCCACAGCTCTTGCAGCAGCGCCAGCTTCTCCTGGGTGGTGAGGGCTTGGGTCTGCCGGGTTTGGGGGCCTGCCTCCACCTCCACCTTCTGGCTGTAGCCATAGTTGTTTTGCAGGTGGAACATCACCCCTTTCACATCCTTGCGGGTGAGCAGCTGTTCCTCGTTCCACGCCCGCAGCACCCCATTGACCCACTCCGTGGCCTCCTCCAGTTCCGGGTGGGCCTGGTGGTCACACCAGGCTTTCCAGGTGCCGGGGGTGATGCCCAGGTGCAGGCAGATTCCCGTGATGGTGGGCGGAATCACATACTCCCGGGTGCGAATGACCTCCCCCCGGTCGTTGTATACCTCCCTGCGCTCGTGCAGTGGGCGGCCCTTCTCATCCACCTCTCCGGTGGCCACTTGTTCTGTGACCTCCACCGTGCGGCTGATGGAGTCCAGGTATTGGCGTACCTCCCGCATCAAAGCCTTGGACGTGTTTGTTTGTCGCTGTCTGGCAGCCACACGCTTCCCTCCCTTGTTTTCTTCCTATGTTCATTCTAGCAGTCCAATCATGCTTGTGATTACACATTTGGACTTCTAAGTCCACATCTCCCTTACAATTCATAGGGAAACCGTTCATAATATCGCTTCAACGCCCGATAGAGGCTGGTGGGCGAGGCGATATAATGTCTCTGACACACGGACTTGATGCTCTCCCCCGTGGTGACGTGCTCCAGCAGAGCCTGCCCGTGTTCTCCCCCTACGGTAGTACACAGGCTGCGCACCCGCTCCCTCTCTTGGGCAGACATGTGGGAATAGGACAGGGACTTGAAGTAAATGTACCCCTGCCGTTCATAGGGCAGAGCAATCCCGGGTTTATATCGAAATTTCATGCTTTTCTCCTTCTCTCCGCTGTTCCACCAAGGCCTGAAGTTCCTCCTGGCTATGGGTGGAGACAAATTTTCCATAGGTGGTGTGGCTCTCCCGGGCCAGACGGGAGACCCATATCAAATCCGAGGTTCTGGCCTTAGGCTCCACCGGGAACCACGCCTGAAACTCCGCCTCAATCTCGGCGTCCGCCCGTGCCATCTCCTCCCGTTCCTGGTCGGTGAACCCTGCCACGGCGCCTCACCTCCTTCTCCCGCGCCACCTGGCACTGCCAGGCAATGGCCACCCAGGGCACGCCCCAGACCTTGGCCGCCTGCTCCACTGCCTGCAAGCGATTTTCCGCCTGCACCTTGACGGCCTTTTTCCCCGGGTACTCCACCCGGTACTGATACACCCTCTCACTCACGGCTCCATCCCCCTCCCACCGGCACCGTCATGACTGTGGCCATCACCGCCAGAATGTGGTGGGCGGGCACCCCCAGCCAGATCTCATAGCCCCGGATGAGGGCCTCCAGGGCATCCATGGCCGCTGCGGTGCTGGATGCCTCGATGACCTGGCAAAACCGGTCGCTCCCCTCCTCCTTGTGCACTTCCAGGGTCACCTGTTGGCCCTGGGTGCGCTTTCCTCCGTGATACACCATTTCTTCCCGCTGCATGTTTCGCTCCTCCTGATCTTGTGTGGAATGTCTCCACGCCAGGCCCTGGGCATAGCCCCAAAAATAGGCCTGTTCCCGCTGCCCCAGCTGGGGCAAGCGGACGCAGAGTCTTTGCATGATCTCTTCCATGGAACTCCTCCATTTATTGATTTCTCGATTATAATATATCGGTTAATGATATTTGTCAAGTCCTTTTTATTGATTTGGTCAATCCTTCTTCTTGTACTTCTTCCCAGACCGTGGTAAAATACGGTGGTATACCCCCGTGTTCGTTGGAGAAATGGAGGATTTGTATGAGTGTTGGACAACGCATCCGCCAGGTGCGCAAAACCTATAAACTGACCCAGCAGGTGTTTGCCGATCAGCTGGGCTTGAAGCAAAACACCATTGCCACCTATGAAATCGAGAAAACTACCCCCAGTGACCGAACCCTTCTGGACATCTGCCGGGTGTTCCACGTCAATGAGGACTGGCTGCGCACGGGAGAGGGCAAAATGATGCAATCCCCCACCCCCCAGGCGGAAGTGGAGCAGCTGACCGCTTTCCTTGGGGAAGTGGTGGGGGAGCACAGCTTCCGCTCCCGGCTCATCTCCGCCCTGTCCCGGCTCAGTGATGAGGACTGGGCGGTGCTGGAGCGTCTGAGCAAAGACCTGTCGAATTCCGAAGCATAAAAAATCCCCGGGCATCCAAGCAAAAAACTTGAATGCCCGGGGATTTTTCCCCATCTACCGGTTTAGGTAATGGGAAATAAACTGGAAAATGGCGCGTAGCTGGGCCTCATCTGCCCGGTCCAGCAAGTCTATGATCGCCGCTTTGATCCATTTACGTTCCATTTTCCTTCCTCCCTATGGTGTGCGATGTCATGATTCCATTATAATCGAACATCTGTTCTGTTTCAAGAGGGGTGCTGTCAAAACTTGTCTAAAATTGTCCGTTCTATGGGACTTTTGTATGATACCATAAAAAAATATCGAAGGACGTCGAAAAAAGTCGAACGGACGGGAAAAATTTCCCGTCCGTTCAATATTTCTCAAATTATCCCAGTGTTCTGGACCAATCCATGCGCCGATAGTACCACAGGAAGGTCAGGGAACTGAGGGTCCAGGTGAAGGGGTAGACCCAGTACACCATCTGAATGTCCCCGGTCAGGGGCACCGCAATGGCCAGGAAGGTGACCCGGATGATGCACCAGCACACCATCATGACAAACATGGGCACCATGGCCTTGCCCGCACCTCTCAGAATGGAGGCCATGGCATGGGAAAAGGCCAGCAGGAAATAAAACAGGCCCGAAGTTCTGGACTTCTCCACCCCGTAGAGGATCACGTCGGGGGAGGTATCAAAAGCGGCAATGAGCTGAGGGGCAAAGACAAACACCACCACGCCAATGAGCTCAGCCAGAATCACAGAGGTGATGGTGCCAAACCGTGCGCCCTTTTTGGCCCGGTCAATCTGATCCGCTCCCAAGTTCTGGCCCACAAAGGTGGTCATGGCCATGGTAAAGCTGGTGATGGGAAGGAAGCCAAAGCCCTCAATTTTGGAATAGGCCCCCACACCGGCCATGGCGGCGTCTCCAAAGTGGTTGATGTTGGACTGCACCACCACGTTGGCGATGGCAATGATGGAATTTTGCACGCCGGAAGGCAGACCGAACCGCACCACGCGCTTGAGCATATTCCAGTGGAAGCGGATACGCCGCAGCTCCACCCGGTAGCTCTCCTTCACCCGCAGCAGCCGCCACAGGCACATGGCGGCGCTGATGTACTGGGCAATGATGGTGGCCAGGGCCGCTCCATCCACCCCCATATCCAGCCCGGCGATGAAGAACAAGTCCAGCACCACATTGACCACGGAAGAGACGATGAGGTAGTACAGGGGGTGGCGGCTGTCCCCCACCGCCTGCATGATGCCCACGCAGATGTTGTACATCACCGAGCCCAGAGAACCCATGAAGTAAATGCTCAGATACAGCTGGGAGTTGAGCATCACGTTATCCGGGGTATCCATCCACCGCAAAATCTGGGGGGACAGGCCCACACCCACCGCCGTCATCACCACACCGGCCACCAGACCAAAAGCCACCGTGGTGTGCACAGCCATGTGCAGCTCCTGCTCCTTCTTTCCCCCATAGTATCGGGCGATAACCACACCGGCGCCGATGGAGATGCCGCTTAAAAAGCCGATAAGCATAAAAATGAGGCTGCCGGTGGAACTCACCGCAGCCAGGGCATTTTTCCCAAGAAAATTGCCCACAATCAGGGAGTCGGCGGTGTTATACAGCTGTTGGAATAAATTTCCCAGCAAAATAGGGAGGGCAAAGTAGGTGATTCGCTTCCAAATGGCCCCTTGGGTCATGGGTTCTACGGTGTGTGCCATTTCCATTTCCTTTCTTTCTCTTGTCTCGTGTCCATTCAGTATATACCCCCGCTCCCCCCTTGGCAAGACATGGATGGGAAAACCTTTGCATTTGTTGGAATACCAACAGACAAACCCATAAATCGATGATATACTGTCATCAAAATGACCACATGAGGAGGACATACCCATGATTCGACGCATCATTGAAATTGACCAGGACAAGTGCAACGGCTGCGGATCCTGTGCGAACGCCTGCCACGAGGGAGCCATTGCCATGGTAAACGGCAAGGCGCAGCTGATTCGGGACGACTACTGTGACGGGCTGGGGGACTGCCTGCCCACCTGCCCCACCGGGGCCATCACCTTCGTGGAACGGGAGGCCGCCCCCTATGACGAGGCCGCAGTAAAGGCCAATCAGACCGCCAAAGCCGCCCCTTCCCCCTGCGCCTGCCCGGGCAGCATGTCCCGGGCCCTCAACCCCCAGGCAGAGTCCGCCGCCCCCACCCCTTCCGCCTCTCAGCTGCGCCAGTGGCCGGTGCAGATCAAGCTGGCCCCCGTCCAGGCCCCCTATTTCCAGGGTGCCCATCTGCTCATTGCCGCAGATTGCACCGCCTATGCCTACGCCAATTTCCACCAGGATTTCATCCGGGGCAAGGTGACCCTCATCGGCTGCCCCAAGCTGGACATGGTGGACTACACGGAAAAGCTCACCCACATTCTCCGGGACAATGACATCACCGCCCTCACCGTGGTGCGCATGGAGGTGCCCTGCTGCGGCGGCATCCAGCACGCCGCCACCCAGGCCCTGAAAGACAGCGGCAAGTTCATTCCCTGGCAGGTGGTGACCATCTCCACCGACGGGCAGATTTTGGACTGATGAGGACTTGACTTCTTCCACCCTTTCCTGTACCATACACAATGTGGATGCTGGAAGCTCCACTTGGTTTCTGAAGAAGCCCCATTCCTGCAATACGATCATATTCCGTTTTTCAGAAGAAAAATGGGTTGTCAGAAGGCATACTTTCGGAGTATGCCTTCTTTTTATGAAAGGAATCACCATGACACTGGAAGAATTTTTTTCACAGCACCCCAAGGCGGCCCTGGCCTTCTCCGGGGGGGCGGACTCGGCCTATCTGTTGTGGGCCGGGCGCACCTGGGGGGAGGACGTGCGGCCCTACTATGTCTCCACCCCCTTCCAGCCCGCCTGGGAGCGGCGGGATGCCCACCGTCTGGCCCAAGAGCTGGGGGTGCCTCTGACGGTGGTGGAGCTGGACGTGCTGGCCTGCCCCCAGGTGACCGCCAACCCGGCAGACCGGTGCTATCACTGCAAACGGGCCCTTTTTTCCGCTCTGTGGCAACAGGTCCGGGCCGACGGCTTCTCCCTGCTCCTGGACGGCACCAACGCCTCAGACGACGCCGGTGACCGCCCGGGCATGAAAGCCCTGGCCGAGCTGGAGGTGCGCTCCCCTCTGCGGGAGTGCAGCATCACCAAGGGGCAGCTGCGCCAGCTCAGCCGCCAGGCGGGGCTGTTCACCTGGGACAAACCCGCCTACGCCTGTCTGGCCACCCGCATTCCCACCGGCACCCCCGTCACCGCGGAGGACTTAGCCCGGGTGGAGGCGGGGGAAGATGCCCTGTTCGCCCTGGGCTTTACCAACTTCCGCCTTCGTCTGCGGGGGGATGCCGGGCTGCTCCAGCTGCCCGAGAGCCAGATGACCCGGGCCATCACCCACCGGCAAGAGCTGCTGGATGCCCTCACCCCCCACATTTCCCACATCAGCCTGGACTTGCAGCCCCGGCCCGAGGAGGAGTTCCATGGACAATAAACAGGATGTGCTCTCCCTGCTGCGCCAGGTGGCGGACGGCTCCGTCACTCCGGAGCAGGCGGCTCTGGAGTTCAAACGCTCCCCCTTTGAAAATCTGGGCTACGCCCGGGTGGACACGCACCGCGCTGTGCGCCAAGGTGCTTTGGAGGTCATCTACGGGGCAGGAAAAACCGTCCCGCAAATGGTAGGCATTGCCCAAACCATGATGGAACACGGCAGCCACAACATTCTGATTACCCGGCTGGAGGAGGAGAAAGCCGCCCAGGTGGCCCAGCAAGTGCCTCTGAACTATTACCCGGTTCCCCGCATCGGGGTGGTAAACCACCAGAGCCGACCTTTGGTGGGCTCCATTGTGGTGGCCACCGGGGGCACCAGCGACATGCCGGTGGCGGAAGAAGCCGCTCTCACCGCCGAGGTGCTGGGCAACCGAGTCACCCGCCTGTACGATGTAGGGGTGGCGGGACTCCACCGCCTGCTCTCCTCTCTGGATGTGCTGATGCAGGCCCGGGTAGTCATCACGGTGGCCGGCATGGAAGGGGCCTTGGCCTCGGTGGTGGGCGGTCTGGTGGACTGTCCGGTCATCGCCGTGCCCACCAGTGTGGGGTATGGGGCCAGCTTTGGCGGTCTGGCCGCTCTGCTGTCCATGCTCAACTCCTGCGCCTCCGGGTGCAGTGTGGTCAACATCGACAACGGCTTTGGCGCGGGATTCCTGGCTAGCCGCATCAATCAAATGGAGGGTCTGCCGCAATGAACACCTTATATTTACAATGTAACATGGGAGCCGCCGGAGACATGCTCACCGCCGCCCTCTACGAACTGCTCCCCAACCAGGCGGAGTATCTCCACACCCTCAACCACATGGGGCTCCCCGGTGTGGAGTTCCACGCCCTTCCCGCCCAGTCCTGCGGCATCCAGGGCACCCACATGGATGTGGTGGTGCACGGAGAGCGGGAGGAGAGTGTGGACCACCATCCCCACGACCACGACCATCCCCATGACCACGAACACCATCACCACCACGAACATGAGCACGAACATGGCCATGCGCATCACCACCACACCAGCCTCCACGACGTAGAGCACCTCATCTCCCACCTGAATCTCCCCGCCCCGGTGCTGGAGCAGGCCCGGCAGGTGTACCACCGCCTGGCACAAGCCGAGTCCAAGGCCCATGGACAGCCGGTGGACTTGGTGCACTTCCACGAGGTGGGGGCGCTGGACGCCGTGGCGGATGTGGTGGCGGCCTGCTATGCCCTCCATCTGCTCTCCCCCGACCAAGTTGTAGTCTCCCCTGTCCATGTGGGCAGCGGTATGGTGCGCTGCGCCCATGGGCTGGTCCCTGTCCCCGCCCCCGCCACCGCCCACTTGCTGGAAGGGGTTCCCTGCTACGGTGGGGACATTCATGGGGAGCTGTGTACTCCCACCGGAGCGGCACTGCTCTCCACCTTTGCCACCCGTTTCGGTGCCATGCCCCCCATGGTGCTGGAGAAAACCGGGTACGGCATGGGGAAAAAGGAATTCCCCGCCGCCAACTGTGTGCGGGCCCTGTGGGGCCACACCCAAGAGAGCGCCGGGGAAATTTTGGAACTGGTGTGCAATTTGGATGACATGACCCCCGAAGCCCTGTCCTTTGCCTGCCAACGGCTGCTGGAAGAGGGGGCTCTGGATATCTACACCCTCCCCGGCTGCATGAAAAAGGGCCGTCCGGGGTGGCAGCTGGTGGCACTGTGTGACCGGGAACACAAAGAGCACCTGATCCGTCAGGTCTTTGCCCAGACCTCCACCACGGGGTTGCGGGTGCGCACCTGTGAAAAGCATATGCTCACCTGTACCTTCACCACCCGGGACACCCCTTACGGCCCGGTGCGGATGAAGAAGGCCCAGGGCTACGGGGTAACCCGCTCCAAGCCGGAGTATGAGGACATGGCCCGCATCGCCCGGGAACATAAGATTACCTTGAAACAGATTTTCCACAAGTGACGTCCCCTTTTGTGGAAAAAAGATCACGGAGGAAGCAGCCGGTTTCGACTGCTTCCTCCGTGTTTCTTTCCGCTTATTGCAATCCCATGATAAAGGCCAACAATGCCAAGATGGGGAAAACCGTCCAAGTGGCGTATCGCCTCACCATCTCCCAATCCGTGGGCTCTGCGTCCTCCACATTCCGAATGTAAACGGACAGCTGAATCCGAAACAGTTCATTGGCAAACAGCATGGACACCACCGTCACCACGCAGCAGAACATGCCGGCCGCCCAGCCCCACCAGCCCCCTGGATGCGTCAGCTTGGGGCCAGCCACCAAATTCACGATGGTGGAGACGGAAGGTCCCATGGGATCTATCACGTCCCCGGTTCCACCTACCGAAATGCCAATGTCTATCCCCACCGCACTCTCGATGCTGCCATCCTCGTTATAAATCCAGCGATTTTCTCCCTGTTCCACCACACCGCCGCGGAATATTACCTCATCCCCTCGCCGAAGCTCAATGCCTGTCATATGCCCAGAGGTATCCACCCCCTTGGGGGCGGCGGTGGGGTCCTCACGGACGGCGTAGGGGCCGTAGGTTTCCTTACCGTATTGGAATACCACCGTCTTGTCTGGGGTCACGGTAAAACGGGACGGAATTCCATAGACTTTCCCGGTGTATACCGTGTTGCCCTCCTCCTGCCCCTGCACCAGTACGGTATCTTTGTATGCAAAACCCGTGCGAGAGGTGACGACCGGGTAGAGAACGGTAAATACCAGCACCATGGCCGCCATGACCACCAAAACACCCTTTTGATAGCGATTCAAAGCTCTGATCCGCTCCATATCCACACCCACCTTTGCGTGTATTTCCTATCACCACCATTGTATCACACCTTCTCCCCCACCGCCATCTATTCCATGTAAAAAAGAGAGCAGCGAAACTTTCGTCTCGTTGCTCTCCTCTGCGACTGCCATTTGCCCAACATATTCCGGCAAATGGCAGTCACCCATGTAAGGATTTTTTCCGTGAGCGTGTTTGAACTTTCCCCTCACACCGGGTAGTTTCCTGGACAGCTTGCCCGGTTTCCCTGGCTCAGCGCATGCGCAGCAGCCGTTCGATGCGCTTGTAGAGCAGGGTGGTAAGCAGAGACACCACCACACCCTTGATGATGTTGAAGGGCATCACCGCAAAGAGCACCAGGGTGGATACACTGTTAATCATACCGTTGACGGCAGTGCCCATGGCCACCAGCTGATCCAGGGGCAGACCGTAGAGGGCAGAGAAAGCGGGAAGCAGGTAGACGGCGTTGAAAAGGCTGCCAAAAATGCTCATCACCACGGTTCCGGTGACCATACCAATCAGCGCGCCCTTCTTGGTCTTGAAACGGTGGTAGATCATCGTTGCCGGGAGCAGGAAGGAGCAGCCCACCACAAAGTTGGCAAAATCGCCCACAAAGGCGGTGGAGGTGCCCTTGAGCAGCAGCTTGAGAATGACCTTCACCAACTCGCACACCACGCCCGCCACAGGGCCCAGGGAGAAGGAGCAGATGAGCACCGGCACTTCGCTGAGGTCAATTTCATAGAAGTTGGGGGCAAAGGGCAGGGGAAACTCAAAGTACATCAGCAACGCTGCCATAGCGGCAAAGATGCCGATGTAGGCGGCCCGCCGGGCCCCACGCTCCCGGGGCAGCTTCAACCACAGACGTTCCACGGCCATGGCCACCACAAACAAAGCCACAAACACCGCCAGACACACCAGCACATATCCCACGTTTTCCTGCACCGCTTGACCCAGTTTGGTCAGATTGTTCCACATAAATAAAAACCTCCAAATGATATTGAGACGCCCAAACGCCAATGCCGTTCAGGCGCAACAACCCACTTGGAGCTCTTGCACATCCTCTTCCATCCGGACTATTACCGTTGGTCCCGGAGTTTCACCGAGTCAGCCGCAGGCATCACCTGCGGGTCGCGGACTGTACCGCCAGTGGGGAATTTCACCCCGCCCTGAAGACATGGTATTCACTTGTCTCTCCACGCCATTATAGCACGCTGCGCAAAAAATGCAAGAAGTTTTTCCCTCCGCTGCATTGACGCTCCCGTCCCTTCTCGGGTAAAATGGAGCAAATGCGCCCACGGGAGGAACTGTCATGGATTCACTTCAAACCTGTTGTTTTACCGGCCACCGGCCGGAAAAGCTGCCCTGGGGCGGGCAGGAGGAGCATCCCCACTGCGTGGCCCTGAAAGAAAGCCTGAACGCCCAGCTGGAGCAGCTGTATCAAAAGGGGTATCGCCATTTCATCTGCGGCATGGCCCGGGGCGCAGACTTCTATTTTGCCGAGGCCGTGCTGTCCCTGCGTGAGACGCATCCGGAGGTGACGCTGGAGGCGGCTCTGCCCTGCCTGGGGCAGGCCAACAAATGGAGCGAGCCGGACCGGCTGCGCTGGCACCGTCTGGTGGATGCCTGTGACGCCACCACTCTGGTACAGGAGCACTATGACCGGTACTGTATGCTGCGCCGGGATCGGTACATGGTGGACCACGCCTCCGCCATTCTGGCGGTGTTCAACGGCACCCGGGGCGGCACCCAGTACACCCTAAACTATGCCATGGATCGTCAGCTGGACATCTATTTGTTTGACCTCAACCACCCACAAAATCCCCCCACCCATCTGACCCAGTCTTTTTTGCAAAAAAGTCCTTGACACAAACCGCTTGACTTGATATAATACTCGGGCAAAAGAAAGTAGGAATGGCACCGCCGTCCTCACCTCCAGCCAGAGCGAAGAGGTTTACATGGTAAAAAACACGCAATCTTTGTGGATTGTCGTTTTTTTTTGTTTTTGTGGGTGCTGTTGCTGCACTCACATTTTTTGTTTCTCAGGAGGTGCTTTGCCATAGCTAACCCAACCCATCAGATTAACGAGGAGATCCGAGACCGTGAGGTTCGCCTGATTGGAGCCGACGGTGACCAGCTGGGCGTAATGTCCGCTGCCCAGGCCCAGCGCCACGCCGACGAGGCGGGTTTGGATCTGGTCAAAATCTCTCCCAATGCCGTCCCCCCTGTGTGCAAGCTCATGGACTATGGCAAGTTCAAGTTCGAGCAGGCCAAGCGGGAGAAGGAGGCCAAGAAGAACCAGCACATCGTCGAGATCAAGGAAGTGCGCATGTCCCCGGGCATCGACATCGGCGACTTCAACACCAAGTTGCGCAACGCCCAGAAGTTCTTGGCCGACGGCAACCGTGTGAAGGTCACTGTGCGATTCCGTGGCCGTGAGATGGCCCACACCGACATCGGGAAGAACCTCCTCCTGGACTTCGCCCAGCAGTGTGCCGAACTGGCCACCCTGGATAAGGAGCCCAAGCTGGAGGGGCGGCACATGAGCATTTTCCTCTCCGCCAAAAGCAGCAAAACCAACAAGTAATTTCCTGCGGGCAGCCATTGCCCACCCATCTAAAGAGTAAAGGAGATAACCACCATGCCTAAGATTAAGACCCACAGCGGTGCTAAGAAGCGTTTTTCGCTGACCAAGAGCGGCCGTGTGAAGCGCGCCCACGCCAACCGCCGCCACCTGCTCAACGGCCACGGCAAGACCACCAAGCTCAAGAGAGGCCTCCGCAAGGGTGCCTATGCTGACGTGACCAATGAGGCCGCCGTCAAGCGTCTGATTCCCTACAAATAATTCACACCCGATACACTCACATATAGGAGGCTGAACGACAATGGCAAGAGTTAAGGGCGCAATGATGACCCGTAAGAGAAGAAATAAGATTCTGAAGCTGGCCAAGGGCTACTGGGGTGCCAAGAGCAAGCACTACAAGATGGCCAACGAGCAGGTGATGAAGTCCCTGCAGTACGCTTACACCGGCCGCAAGCTGAAGAAGCGTGACTTCCGTCAGCTGTGGATTGCCCGCATCAACGCCGCTTGCAAGATGAACGGCATGAACTACTCCACCTTTATGCACGGCCTGAAGCTGGCCGGCGTGGAGATCAACCGCAAGATGCTCGCCGAGCTGGCTGTCAACGACAAGGCTGCTTTCGTGCAGCTCACCGAGATGGCCAAGAGCAAGCTGGCCTAATCCAGTTGAATTGAAAAACGCCCGGTTCCGAAGGAATCGGGCGATTTTCTTTACGAAATCTCCCTATTCTGCTATACTTGGAACACCTGTGGAGGTGATACAAATGTCCGCCAATCGACTGATCCAAATTTTATCCCTGCTGCTGGAGCACGACCGCATCACCGCCCCTCAGCTGGCCGAGCTGCTCCAGGTATCGGTGAGCACCGTGTACCGGGAGATTGACGCTTTGTCCGCAGCGGGAGTGCCGGTGTGCACAACGCCAGGAAAAAACGGCGGCATCACCCTCATGGACGGGTGCGCCCCCGATTCCAACCTGTTTACCCCCGGCGAGCAACAGCAGCTGCTGGCCGCCCTGGACGACAACCCAGAGGCCCAGCGAGAGGCCACTCTGGCCAAGCTCTCCGCCCTCTTCCGCCGCCCGGAGGAGGACTGGCTGCGGGTCTACCTCACCCACTGGGGCACCGCCGCCGGGGACACCGCCGACTTTAAGCTGCTGCGGGAGGCCATCCTGCAACGCCGGGCGGTGCAGTTTATCTACGCCAGCTCTCAGGGGGATCAGATTCCCTATCTGGTGCAGCCGGTGCGGTTGGTGTTCCAGGGCCTGGGCTGGTATCTCCAGGCCTACTGTCCCTTTCAGGAGTGCTACCGCACCTTTCGCCTCACCCGGCTTTTGGACTTGACCATCACCGACCAGCCCTTCCACCGGCTGATGAATCCCCCCGATCCGGAGCTGTCCGGGGAGATTCCCCCCCTGTTCCGGGTGGAAGCAGAGCTGCGCTTTGCCCCCAGCCTGGCCCACCGGGTGTATGATGAGTTCGACCGACACTGCATCACCCCCCAGCCCGACGGCTCTCTGCTGGTCTCCACTGTGTTCCCGGACGGGGGATGGCTGGCCAGTTACCTGCTATCCTTTGGAGGTGGCGTGGAGGTGCTCTCCCCCGCCAGCTTGCAGCGCCAGATGATGCAGGCCAGTGAGAAGCTGTGCCAGGCCTACGCACACATGGAAAAAACTCGGAATTCTTGACGAATTCCGAGTTTTTTATTAAAACAAATCCTTCTTCTTGAGGAAAAACGCCAAAACCACAATGATGAGCACCGACATCAGCAGGGGCACCCACCAGAACTGATCCAGGGGCAGGCCACCCATGATATTCATACCATAGAAGCCGAAAATAATGTTGGGCACTGTCATGAGAATGGTGATGGAGGTAAGTACCTTCATGATGACGTTGAGGTTGTTGGAAATCACCGAGGCGAAGGCATCCATCATCCCCGAGATGATGGAGGAGTAAATCTGGGCCATCTCAATAGCCTGACGCACCTCAATGAGCACGTCCTCCAGCAAGTCGTGGTCCTCCTCGTAGAGGGTGACAATACGGCCCCGAAGAATCTTCTCCAGCGTCACCTCATTGGCCTTCAACGAGGTGTTGAAGTAGACCAGAGACTTCTCCAAATCCAGCAGCTGGATGAGCTCTTTGTTGCGCTGGGACTTGTACAGCTGCCGCTCCATGTAGTTGTAGGTCTTGTCAATCTGCTTGAGGTATTGCAGGTATCGCTTGGCCACCAGCAGCAGGATGTTGAGGATAAACCGGGTGCGCTGTTGGGTGCGCACATCCTTCACCAGTCCGTCCTGCAAATCCCGCATGACGGAGGTCTCTTTCAGACACACCGTGACAATGTGTTTGTCTGTGACGATGATGCCCATAGGCAGGGTGGAATACACCACGCCGGTCTCATCCCGCTCCATGGCAGGGGTGTCCACAATAATCAGGGTCTGGCCGTCCTCGCTGTCAATGCGGGAGGTCTCCTCCTCGTCCAGAGCGGCCTTCAAAAAGGGCAGTTCCACGCCCAGAGTGACCGAGACAGTCTTCAGTTCGTCCTCGCTGGGGTAGATCATGTTGATCCAGCAGCCGTCCTCTACGCTGTCCAGCTTGGTCATCTTCCCGTCAATGGTCTTGTGAATGCTAATCATGTTCTGTTCACACCTTTCCCAAGCGGGCAAAGGGCATACCAATCCCATCCCCGCTTGCGCTCAAATTCTGCTGTGCATGGTTACACAACGGTGGGCGCAAAAGGTTGAACACGGATGTGGGAACATCCCCTCAACACACACGCCGCACATATTTTTTCCAACTTCGACTCGATGGGTCACCAGCCACGGCGCATGTCACATCCTTTCTTTCCTACAGCAAATTTTGCCGGGCCAATCTAGGGCCAATCATCATTATATGACAGCCCCCGGTGGTTTGCAACCCTAAAAATTGCGCCACCGGGGGTGATATTTCGTCAGTTTGCCCCCAACAGCAGAGGTTGATACTGTTTTCCCTGCATGGCCAGGGCCAGAGTGTCTCCGGTGAGGGAAAAATCGGAAACCAGCGAGGTGGGCTTCTCATAGCAGTCATCCTGTCGGAAGGGGACAACGTACACCCCTTTGCGCCCCAGCATGGTGCCCACATTGGGGGCGGACGCCGCCAGACCGTCGTTGGTGGCCAGGGCCAGAACCAGGGGGCGGCCATTGCGCAGGTGGGCCTTGGCGGCCATGGTCACCGTTCCATCCGTGACCCCGTGGGCCAACTTGGCCAGGGTATTTCCGGTACAGGGGCAGATCACCAGGGCGTCCAGCAGCTTGCGCGGCCCGATGGGCTCAGCGTCCGCAATGGTCCGGATAACCCGCCGGCCACAGATGCGCTCCATCTCCCGCATAAAATCATGGCTGTTGCCAAATCGGGTATCGGTGCTGGCCACCGTCTCGGAGACAATGGGCCAGATTTGGGTGTACTTCCCCGCCAGCTGTTCCAAGGTGTCCAAGGCCCGGGCCATGGTGCAAAAGGAACCGCAAAAGGCGAAGCCGATATTTTTCGCTTCCATCGTTATATTCCCAACTCCTCCATAATGTGATAGACGGTGTCTTTGAGGTATTCCGCCGCTGTGTGGGGCGCCACCTTTCCGGGCAGACCTCTGGCCCACACCACGGGGATTTCCAAGGTCTGGGCCGCCTGCCGGTCCACACCCCCTGGCTCCGAGGCCAGGTCCATCACCCAAGCTCCCTCCCGCAGGGCGGACAGCTCCTCCAGCCCCAAAAGGGGGGCGGGCACGGTGTTGACCACCAAATGGGGGCAGTGCAGCCACTCCCCCATCCCGTGCAGAGGCTCCGCCTCCAGCCCCAGGCTCACCGCCAGAGCTCTCTGGGCGGGGTTTCGGGCCAGGATGCACACCTTGGCCCCCAGCGCGTGGAGGCGGACGCCCAGGGCCTGCCCCACCCGCCCAAAGCCCAAAATCCAGATACGGGCGTTGTGGATGGTGGTGGGCATGCGCTCCATGGCCAACTGAATGGCCCCTTCTGCGGTGGGAATGGCGTTGAGCAACGTCAGCTCTTCCCGGGCATAATAGTCCACGACGGGAATGCTGCGCTTCCCCGCCTGCTCCCGCAAGGAGTCCCGCACCAGCCCGCCGCACAACAGCTGGCCCGGCTCCATGCCCGCCAGCACCTGCTCCACCGACAGACGCACCGGGCTCAGGGGCGTGTAAATCCACCCCTCCGGTTTCTCTGCCGGCAAGGGGAGAATGACACATTGGGCCTGCCTCATTCCCTCCAAATCCGGCTGCTCCTCCCCCTCCAGTCCAAAGGTATGTACCCTGTGACCGTCGTCTCGGAGCAGCTTCGCCAAAATTCGCTGCCGCTGGTCGCCGCCCAGCACCCAAATGTGTGTTCGCTCCATATTCCTGCCATGCTCCTCTCCGGGGCTTGAAACCTCTCAACACCGCCCTCATCCCAGTGTATTCCACCCACCCATGGTGGTGACATCTGGAAATCAATGTGCAAGGAATGATTGCAATTCCTGTCAAGACAGCTTATAATGGAGACTACAACCTTAACGCCTAAAGGGGGATTTCCCTGTGAAACACCACATCAACTACACCATGCTCACCGACTTCTACGAGCTGACCATGGGAAACGGCTACTTCCAGACCGGAGTCACCGATCGCATCTGTTACTTTGACGTTTTCTTCCGCAGTGTGCCTGACGGCGGAGGATTTGCCATTGCCGCAGGGCTGGAACAAGTGATCTCCTATATCCGGGACCTGCACTTTGACGAGGAGGACATCGCTTATCTGCAATCCAAAAACACCTTCTCGCCGGAGTTTTTGGAATATCTGCGCACCTTCCACTTTACTGGGGACATCTGGGCCGTGCCCGAAGGCACCCCCATCTTCCCCCGGGAGCCCATTCTCACCGTGCGCGCCCCGGCCATTGAAGCCCAGTTTGTGGAAACCTATTTGCTGCTCACCCTCAATCACCAGTCCCTCATTGCCACCAAGTCCAACCGCATTGTCCGGGCCGCAGAAGGCCGCCCAGTGGCGGAATTTGGCTCCCGGCGGGCCCAGGGGGCGGACGGCGCTCTGCTGGGTGCCCGGGCCAGCTACATTGCCGGGGCCTCCGGCACTGCCTGCGCCATGGCAGACCAGATGTTTGGCACTCCCGCCACCGGCACCATGGCCCACTCCTGGGTGCAGATGTTCCCCGACGAGTACACCGCCTTCAAGACCTACTGCGAAATCTACCCCCACGCCGCCACCCTCCTGGTGGACACCTACAACGTGCTCAAGTCCGGCGTGCCCAACGCCATTCGGGTGTTCCAGGAGCTGGGCATCACCCAGGGCGGCATCCGCATCGACTCCGGCGACCTGACCTACCTGTCCAAAAAGGCCCGGGCCATGCTGGATGCGGCAGGGCTGACCGGCATCAAAATCATCGCCTCCAACTCTCTGGATGAATATATCATCCGGGACTTGCTGACCCAGGGGGCTGCCATTGACAGCTTTGGGGTGGGCGAACGGCTCATCACCTCCAAGAGCGAGCCGGTATGTGGTGGCGTGTACAAGCTGGCAGCCATTGAGGAGCCGGATGGAACCATCATCCCCAAAATCAAAATCAGTGAGAACCCCGCCAAGATGACCATTCCCCACTTCAAAAGGGTGTACCGCCTGTACGAAATTGAGACGGGCAAGGCTCTGGCCGACTATATCTGCCTCCACGACGAGACCCCCGACTTCACCCAACCCCTGGAGCTGTTCGACCCCGAGGCGGTGTGGAAGCGGAAAACCGTCTCCAACTACACCGCCCGCCCCCTGCTGGTGCCCATCTTCCAGGACGGACAGCTGGTGTACCAGGCCCCCACCATCCAGGAGACCCGGGTGTACTGCGCTCGGGAAGTGGACAGCCTGTGGGACGAGGTCAAGCGCTTTGAAAACCCCCACAACTACTATGTGGATCTCTCTCAGAAGCTTTGGGACGTGCGAGCCCAGCTGCTGTCCCACAACTCCTGAGGTGCACCATGCGAGGAATTGTATATGCCATGCACAAGGAGGTGGCTGGAGCTCTGCGCCCCTCCGGCCAGGTGCAGACCATTGCGGGGATGGACTTCTATCCCCTGGCTGCGAATACCATGGTGTGCATCTGCGGGGTGGGCAAGGTCAATGCCGCCATGGGTACGCAGGCCCTCATCGACCGCTTTGGGGTGGATGAGGTCTGGAACGCCGGGGTAGCCGGGTGCTTCCACGACTTTCCCGTGGGCACCCTGGTGGTGGCCCGCCACTGCGTCCAGCACGACATGGACATCTCCGCCACCGGCTCTCCCCTGGGGGAAATTCCCTCCCTGGATGTCATTGAACTGCCCTGTTCCCAGGTGGAGGAGCATATGGACGTACTCACCGAAGCAGGGTTTGCCCCACGCACCGGGGTGGTGGCCACCGGAGACTGGTTCGGCCGGGACTACACCCGGGCGGCCATGCTGCGGGATCACTTCTCCGCCACCGTGTGCGATATGGAGGCAGGGGCGGTTGCCCAGGTATGTCTGCGCAACCAGGTACCTTTCTCCTCTTTGAAAATCGTCTCCGACCACCTGTTTCACCCCGCCCAAGGGGAGGAATACGCCCAAAACGTGCCCCAGGTGGTGGACAAGCTCAACCAGGCCCTGGCGGCCTTACTGAGGAGGTCTTAATATGGAAAAAATCGCAAGCTTTCAGGTGGATCACACCACCCTGCGCCCCGGAATGTATCTCTCCCGCCGGGACGGAAATGTCATCACCTTTGATCTGCGCTTCAAAACCCCCAACACCGAGGATTTGCTCACCAACGCCGAGATGCACTCGGTGGAGCACATCATCGCCACCCTGCTGCGCAACAGCCCCCAAAAGGACGCCGTGCTCTACTTTGGCCCCATGGGGTGCCAGACTGGCTTCTATTTTCTCTTTGACGGGGCCCAGCTGAGCCTGGAAGAGGGCATTGCCCTGCTCCAGACCGTCTTTGAAGCCGGGGCCAACTTCACCGGCGCCATGCCGGGCAAGTCGGCGGTGGAGTGCGGCAACTACATCAATCTGGATGTGAACCTGGCCCGCGCCCAGTGCCGCTATTACGCCGACCTCATTCAGAATTGGTCTGTGGAACAGCTCTCTTACCAATAAAAAATCTCCGCCCCCCATCAGGAGGGCGGAGATTTTTTTAGCCTGCTCGTTTGTCCTTTTGCAGGGAAATCCGGTCGGCAATCATGGCGATAAACTCGCTGTTGGTGGGCTTACCCTTGGTATTGGACACGGTGTAGCCGAAGTACCACTGCAGGACCTCCAAATCCCCTCGGTCCCAGGCCACTTCAATGGCGTGGCGAATGGCCCGCTCCACTCGGCTGGCCGTGGTGCCAAACCGCTTGGCCACCTCAGGATAGAGCACTTTGGTCACGGCGTTAATCATGCCCATGTCCTCCACGGCCATGGCAATGGCCACCCGCAGATACTGATAGCCCTTGATGTGGGCGGGCACCCCGATCTCATGGATGATGGAGGTGATCTTCCGCTCTAAATCCCACTCTTCCTCCTGCTGCGGCTGACGCTGCTCCACCTGGCTGCACAGCTGAGCCATGCGCTCCACCACCGCCGACAGGCGGCAGGGCTTGAGCATACAGTAGTCTCCGCCGCTGTCCTTCACCTGCTGGGCCAGGGCGGAGTGGGAAAAGGCGGAAAGCACCACCACGCGGGGCCGGTTGGGGCCCAGCTTCTGTAACACCTCCAGGCCGTCCATGCCGGTCAGCATCAAATCCATGATGATGCCCTGGGGCTGGTACTGTTCCACCAACTCCAGCAGCTGCTCCCCATCCCCGGTCTGGGCCACCACTTCCATATCCTCACGGTCCCGCAGAACGTCCGCCAACATCGCCCGGTACTCCTCCGAAGCATCCGCAAGGATAATCTTCTTCACATCGCTCATCCAGTGACAATCCTTTCTCAAGTGGAATCGGTATAGTTTTACCATCTTTTTCCTGTACATCTAAAATACCACAGGATGCCCAATCTGGCAAGCCATTGTTTCCACTTTCGTTCGACAGGCCTGTCAAATTTTGTAATCACTAAACAGACCATTTTTTTGCATTTTAATCAAAAAGCCGTTATTTGTTCTTGTTATTGTAATAAATAGACGCAGACTTGCCCACTTTGTTTGGTTTCGTTTCCCGGGCATGGCTCCTCAATCTTTGAAGTTGTAGGGAAAGGGGATTATGCACATGAACTTGAACCGCACTATGTCCTGGGGCCCGTAGTCTCGACGGTGGTTTCCTGGTTGAAGGCGGGACAAATCACGCCCTTTGGCTCCCTTCCTGTCGTGGGGACTGCATACCCCTTCCACCTGTTCCCTTCCCCCCCGTGAAGCAGCCAAGGGAGATGGTTTCCCTTGGCTGCTTTTAGGTTTCATCTTTCTGGGTGGAATTTTTTCTCTTGTTGTAATCGGCCACCAACATGGAGCGAAACACCAGCACCCCCGCAATCAAGGGCAACAGAATGATGGCGGTCCAGCCCTCAGGTGTAGAAAATACGGCCAATCCGCCGTTGGTGAGCAGGACAAAGCCCACGGTCACCAGCATGGCCCCAATGACCCACCCAATATGATAGCGATGAAACGCGCTGGTTTTCCGGGGGTCGGTGTGCTGCTCCTCCCCAGTCTGATGGTCTCTTTTTGGTTCCTGCATGGGGTTTCCTCCTCTTATGATCTAACCCTAGCATACCCTATACCGCCGCTCCCCTGCAAGAGGATTTTTTGAGAAAAGCAGCCCTGCACCCCGGAACGGTCAAAAAAGTTTATCGCAGTGTGTCTCCCTGATCCCTCGATACGATTTCACTTGTGTTTATGCTTCCCTTGCCACCTCATAAGGGCAAAACCTATGCTGCTTTTGTGGACACAAAAAAACCAAGTAAACTTGGCAAAAACTATTGACAAGTTTACTTGGCAATGTTATAACAAAGGTACGCCAAGAAAACTTGGCAGTCCCGTTTGGAGGCCTACATGATGAACAAGGACGAAATTTTAGCAAAAAGCAGAGCGGAAAATAAGAACCTGGACGTATACGAGCAAGAAGTCTTAAAGCAGGCAAGTAAAAGTGCAGTTACAGTTCAGATGGTTTTGGCCACTGTCTTTTTCGTGACACAGATATTTGCTGGCGGAGGCATAAACTGGGGACTGTGGGCGCTTGTTTTCAGCGCAACTATGACGATCCTCTGGGTGAAATACATGAAATTTCGCCGTAAGTTCGATCTTGTGTCGGCAATCGTTTATACGATATTTGTATCCGTAACGTCCGGATGCCACATCTATCATCTGATTGTTTCTTCTACAATCCGGTAAAGCGGTGGAACATATGGATGATAAGCTTATCTTAAAAAATCGCCTGAAAGAAGCACGGACCGAATTGAAATTATCACAGAATCAACTGGCGAATATGGTTGGCGTGTCCCGGAACACGATCAGCTCCATCGAAACAGGACAGTTCAATCCCACCGCGAAATTGGCACTGGTTCTCTGTATTGCATTGGATAAAAAGTTTGAAGATCTGTTCTACTTTTGAGGCTCCTCCGTGTTCATAAACAGCGGTGCAGCCTGTAAAGCATGGATAACGTTGTTTGTTCCATGAGGAATTACTGAAAAGAAAGACAATCCCGCTTTCCTGCCCATTCAGATTACTTTCTGCACGGAGCTTTGTATGGTTGAGGTCTGCGGCTTGACTTGGCAGGACATCAACCTACAGTACCTCACGGTGCGCCGCAATATGCGCTACAGTTGAAAACGACCATGTAAGATTTTTACGGAAAAATGTTTGTTTTCTGTTTCTAAAAATTAAAGGATGGACAATCTTTGTATTTTTCTGGTAACGACTCATCGAAATTGATCCATCCAAGATTTTCAATCAAGACCGATGTTTGGTTGGGAAATCTGTATTGATTCAGATATTCTATAAAATCCTCTTCATTGTAGCACAAGCCCCTCTTTTTTCGGTATTTTTTGGCCTCCGGACTGTGGACCAGCCAATCGCAGCAAAATTCTTGACAATATTCTTCCAGATTTTCAGCCACCACATTGGGCACGGAATACACTTTACTATCTCCGTCTGCGCTAATCACGATGTTTTTCATCAAAGCCCCCCGTTTCGTTTCACGTTTTTCTTTCCCTGTAAGGTGCGAAAAAACAGCTGTAATCAGCTTGCGTCTGCGGCTATTATATCACATTAGAGCTTTATCTGCCGTAAAATTCCTTCATCATCTGGTTTACATCTGCCTCCGCCCCTTTTAGAATGTAGCGAGCCTTGCCGGATTCATAAGAGAATGCAAATCGGATGTGGGATAGACCGTTTGCCGCATTGCAGAAGAAGTCAGCAATTTTCTTTGCTTCGCTTTCTTCCAAACTACGATCAAGAAGAATGCACACTTCATGTTCGCTATTGTCCTGTCTTGCCAGAAAATCGTAGACAATGGCATAATGTTTGGCCTGGATGCTGGGCCAGACCGACGGGTGGCCAATAAACTCCGAAACCTGCTGCTCTGTAAACTTCCAGATTCCGGTGTCTTTGCTGCCATGAAGAAGATCCGCTTTCAAGTAGTTTCGCAGCGTGCGGGTGGTGAGACCTGTGATTTGGGAAAGTTGTTCTATGGTATACATATGGATTCCTCCTGATCAAATGTATTGACTTCTGCGTCTATTGTAAGCGGGAGAGACAGAAAAAACAATTTGAAAAAGCAGGAGTTTTTCATAGCAGATTCTGCAACATGATCCGTGTAACACCACAAAAAGGGGCTGGCTGCATGAGCCAACCCCTTTAATCAATCTTCGCCTGGGTTCATTTTCGTTTTTCCTTGCAGGTGCATGTTCACACTTTCATGCCCCTGCCGCCTGGAGCATATCCCCAATATAGATACCGTACCCAGACGCCGGGTCGTCCACCATGACGTGGGTCACCGCCCCGATGATCTTGCCGTTTTGCAAAATGGGGGAGCCGCTCATCCCCTGGACAATGCCCCCGGTCTGCTCCAGCAGCCGGGGATCGGTGACATGGACCAGATAGTCTCGTCCCCCATCCTGGCTGTCGGGGTAGACCTTGAGAATCTCAATCTCATACTCCTCTACCTGATTGCCTGAGACGTTGCTCAAGATGGTGGCTTTCCCTGCCTTCACCTCGTCCCGGGACGCCACTTCCACCGCCTGACCGTTAAACCAACTGGTATCGGTCATGGTGCCGTAGATGCCGCAGGTGGAGTTGCCGTCCAGCTCTCCCAAGGTCACGCCGGAGTCAAACACGCCCCGCAGCACCCCAGGGGTGCCGGACTGTCCCTTCTCCACCCCGGAGACGGTGGCAGGGAGAATGCTGCCGCTTTCCAAGGGCATGAGCAGAGCCGTATCCACGTCGTTGATGCCGTGGCCCAAGGCCCCAAAGGTGCCGGTTTGGGGACAGTAGAAGGTGACGGTGCCAATGCCCGCCATGGAGTCCCGAATCCAGGCCCCCAGTTTATACTCTCCATCAGCGGAACACCGCACCGCCTGGGCGGTCAGCTGCACCTGCTTCTCGTCCCGAATGGCCCGGATGCTCATGGTCTCCCCCTCCAGCTCTTGCAGAAGGGCGGTCACTTCCTCGATGGTGTCCACCTCGGTGGCGTTAATGTGGGTGATGATGTCCCCTTCCCGCAGGCCGCAGTCCTTGGCCGGGTTCACCGTCCCATCCTGGGTGGTGATTTCCGAAGTCCCCACCACCACAACGCCATCGGAGAAGAGCTTGATGCCCACGGCACGCCCCACGGGGACCACCGTCAAGGTATCGGCTCTGGCACTGATCAGCATAGGCCACAGGGCCAGAACCAACACCAGCACCAATGCCATCACACGCAGCGCCGTTGCGGTGATGGGCGCCCATGGTTTTATCTCTTCGTTCAATGATCCTCACCGCCTCTTTTTAGATTTGTGGGCGTTCGCCCACCACCACTTAATGTGCCAGAGACGGCGGTATTTCTTCCGTGGGAAAGTGAGGGCCTTTTGGAAATGCCCTCACAGCACACCAAAAACCTCTGTTTCCACAAATTTTTCACTCATAGTTTACCCAACTGCGGGCATAACTTGTAGTAAGAAACGAGGTGGCGTTGTGAAATATTTTCCAAAAAAAGTGACCATCACCCTGGTGGCAGCTCTTGGCTTGGGGGTTGTGCTCCATTTTCTCTTCCACTGGCTGCCCAGTCCCATCACCGCCCTTATCTCCCCGGCGCAGGAAAGCCTGTGGGAGCACCTGAAAATTCTCCTCATTCCCCTGCTCCTGTCGGGACTGTATCTCACCCATGGCCGGGGCCTGGACGGTTTGGCCCCTTGGCTGCTCACATTGCCCATCGTCGGCGGGGCCATGCTTTTGATGGGCTATGTGTACCACATCGCCCTCCATGGGGATTGGATGGGCTTTGACCTGATCTTGTATGTGGCACTCATGGCGGCGGGGTTTGTGCTGGCCCAGGTGCTCGCCCCCCTCACTCTGCGTCCAGGCATTCCCATTCTCTGCCTGGTGGTGGCCCTGACGGTGGGGTGGCTCATCATCTGGTTTACTTTTTTCCCCCCGGATATGGCCCTGTTTGTGGATTTGAGCAAACACACCCCCACCTTCTATATTCTCCCCCATTAAAAAAATTCTGCATCGAAACCGATGCAGAATTTCTTTATTTGAGCTGATTCAAATACTCCTCCACATCAAAGGGGTCCAGCCCGCTGTCTTTTCGCAGGTAGAGGGGGTGGTAGGGGTGTCCCTTCTTGGAGCGTTTCCCGGCGGTGTACCACGCCGCCCCATAAGTCTGCCCAATGGCGATCATGTCCCGGACGCAGGCGGGCAGGTAGTCCCGTTTTTCGATGATGGTGCCCCAGGCCGCCCAAATGGCAGGCTGGCTATCGGCATAGAGGGAGAGCACATAGTCAAAGGCTTTCATGTTCTCCCGGTGGAGCGGTTCATTGCAGTTCATCTCCATATGGTCGGGGTCGGTGGCCCGCTGAGGGTAGACGTTAAACATGACAAAGCTGTCAAAGCCGTTATGCAGCGCCACCCGCTCCACCGACTTCAAGGTGTTGTCCAAGTCATCGGGGGCGGCGGTGGAGGGATTGATGCCCACGCAGATGAGGGGACGTTTGCCCCGGGTGGCCAGAATGTACCGATACTCGCCGTAGAACGGGGGCACATACAGCCACCGCTGGACATCGTAATCCTCTTTGGGGGTGAGGGCCTGGGCCAGAGCTTGGTCGAAGGGCAGCAGTTCAAGCAGGCTGGTTTCGCCACTGGGAATGTGCATGGGGTGTCCTCCTTTGGTGTCTTTGCCCCATCATAACACGCCCCGCCGAAAATGGGAAGGTCTCCTGCCTTGCTTTTTTTCCCCCAGTCGTATATCATAGGGGAAAACCACCTCACCAAAGGAGGATCTTCGTGTCACCGAAACGACAACACTGGGTAGGCATGCGCATGGTAAAAACCGTCATCGCCGTGTTTGTGTGCGGCATGTTTGGGTATGTGCGCGGGGAGCCTGCCTTTTACTCCATGATCGCCGCCGTCATCTGCATGCAAAACTCTACAGATAAGACCATCACCTCCTCGGTGAACCGGGCCATCGGCACTCTGGTGGGCGGCCTGTACGGAATCATCATTCTCTACGGTCTGGCCTTCTTTCATGCGGAGAATTTGGATTTGCTGCGCTATACCCTGGTAGCTCTCACCATCATCCCCCTCATTCGCACTGCCCTGGTGCTCAAGCGGCCCTCCAGTGCCTCTCTGTCCTGTGTGGTGTTCTTGTGCGTCACCGTCAACCACAATACGGACAGCTCCCCCGCTCTGTTTGCCCTCCAGCGTATGGTGGACACTCTGGCAGGTGTAGGGGTTGCCTGCGTCATCGACCTGCTGCTCCCCTACCACCCCAAGGCGGAGGATGCCTCTCCCCCTCCCTCCACCACCGACACCACCCCACAGGAGCCAAAATCATGAACTATTCCCAGGTCATTCCCGCTCGATTTCTCGCCCGTCCCAACCGCTTCGTGGCCCAGGTAGAGGTGGACGGAAGTCTGGAGACCGTGCATGTGAAAAACACCGGGCGGTGCCGGGAACTGTTGGTTCCTGGCTGCACGGTCTACCTCACTCCAGGTGACAACCCCAAGCGCAAAACGCCCTATGACCTCATCGCCGTGGACAAGGGCGGACTTCTGGTGAATATGGATGCCCAGGCCCCCAACCAGGTCTTTGCCGAGTGGGCCAAGGCGGGGCATTTTGTGCCTGACCTCACGCTGCTGCGCCCAGAGACCACCTGGAGCCACTCCCGCTTTGATTTCTACTGGGAGACAGGGGCTCGCCGGGGCTTTGTGGAGGTAAAGGGGTGCACCCTGGAGGAACACGGCCACTGCCGCTTCCCCGACGCCCCCACCACCCGTGGCGTGCGCCACCTGCAGGAGCTCACCGCCTGCCTTACCCAGGGCTACGAGGCCGCCGTGTGCTTTGTCATCCAGATGGAGGGCATGCAGGACTTCACCCCCAACGACGCCACCCACCCGGAATTTGGCGCCGCTCTGCGCCAGGCTCACCAGGCGGGCGTCCAGGTGCTGGCCCATGGCTGCCACGTCACCCCAGACACCTTGACCATGGGGGAACCGGTCCCCGTGTTGTTGTAAATATGCAAGTCCATTTTTGTCAGCTTGCAGAAATATCCATAGAATTCCTTATTTATTTGGTTTGATCTGCCAAATTTGCCATTCCCCCATTGACAAACCTGCAATTGGAGGCGTATACTGCGCCCATATCAGCAAGGACGCTGCGGTGAGAGAGCCGCAGCGTTTTGCGTTTTTCGCAAGGGAGCGAATGCCACAAGGGCGTTTGCTCCCTTGTACTTGTTTTAGGGAGGAATGATTATGACGTATTCAGCGGTCAACACCATTTGGGTTCTGGTGGGCGCAGCCCTGGTCTTTTCATGCAGGCCGGGTTTTCCATGTGTGAGGCAGGGTTCACCCGGGCCAAAAACACGGGCAACATCCTGATGAAAAACCTCATGGACTTCTGCATTGGCACCCCGATCTTTTGGCTGGTGGGCTTCGGCCTTATGTTTGGGGGCTCCGGGGCTTTCATTGGCGGGTTTGACCCCATGGTATTGGGGGACTACTCCTCCATACTCCCCAGTGGGGTTCCTCTGGCCGCCTTTTTGATCTTCCAGACGGTGTTCTGTGCCACTGCCGCCACCATCGTCTCGGGGGCCATGGCAGAGCGCACCAAATTTGTCTCCTATTGTGTCTACTCGCTCATGATTTCCCTGGTGGTCTACCCCATCTCCGGGCACTGGATTTGGGGCGGCGGCTGGCTGAGCCAGCTGGGCTTCCATGACTTTGCCGGTTCCACGGCGGTGCACATGGTGGGCGGCGTTGCCGCTCTGGTGGGTGCCAAGATTCTCGGCCCACGCATTGGCAAGTATGATAACAAGGGCCGTCCCCGGGCCATTCTGGGCCATAACCTTCCCATTGCCGCTTTGGGCGTATTCATTTTGTGGTTCTGCTGGTTTGGCTTCAACGGCTGTTCCACCGTGGCCATGGACAGCGACGCTGCCATTGTCTCCGCCGGCAACATCTTCTGCACCACCAACATGTCGGCGGCTATGGCCACCGTCACCGCCATGCTCTTTACCTGGATTCGCTTCAAAAAGCCCGACGTGTCCATGACCTTCAACGCCACCCTGGCCGGTCTGGTGGCGGTCACCGCCGGATGCGATATGGTCTCCATTGGCGGCGCTGCCATCATCGGCATCTGTGCAGGCATTGTGCTCCCCCTGTCCATTGAGTTCTTCGACAAAGTGGCTAAGATTGACGACCCCGTGGGTGCCATTTCGGTGCACGGCGTGTGCGGGGCCATGGGCACCATCCTCACCGGCTTGTTCTCCGTGGATCAGGGCCTGTTCTACGGCCACGGTGCCTCCTTCCTGGGCACCCAGGTGCTGGGTGTGGCAGCGGTCATCGTGTGGGTTCTGGTCACCATGACCGTGGTGTTCACCGTCATCAAGTTCACCATCGGCCTGCGTGCCTCCGAGCAGGAGGAAATTGAAGGTCTGGACCCCACCGAGCACGGCCTGGCCACCGCCTATGCGGGCTTCTCCATCACCGAAACCGTGGCCTCCACCGCCACCCAGCCCTCTGCTGCCCCTGTGGTGGCTGCCATGGATGAGGCCGTGCCGGTGCAGGTACGCAAGGCCGCTGCCAACCCCGCCTCGGATGTGAAGCTGTCCAAAGTCACCATCGTGTGCAATGCCTCTCGGTTTGAGGCTCTCAAGACCGCCATGGCCCAGATTGGGGTCACCGGTATGACCGTGGCCCAAGTCCAGGGCTGCGGGGTACAGAAGGGTAAAACCGAGTACTACCGTGGCGTGCCTATGACTTTGAACCTGCTGCCCAAGCTGCAAGTGGACATCGTGGTATCCAAGGTACCCGTTTCCAAGGTCATTGAGGCCACCCAGAAGGCCCTGTACACCGGCCACATCGGCGACGGTAAGATCTTCGTCTACGATGTGGAGCAGGTGGTGCGGGTACGCACTGGGGAAACCGGCTTTGATGCCCTCCAGGGGGACGAATAATCCCCTGTTCATCCTCTCTAGGAATGCCCGGAACGGTTTCGACGGTTCCGGGCATTCCCTCTTTTGCGGACCTGGAAAAATTCGTTGCTTTTTCCCGCCTGGGACGGTATAATATATGGGTTATTAACGAATGAAGGAGCGTGTCCCTATGCCTGAGGAACTCAACCCCGTAGTGTCCCAGAATTTTATCCACAATTTCATTGATGAGGATATTGCACAGGGCGGCCAGTACCAAGGCATGACCGTCCACACCCGTTTTCCCCCCGAGCCCAACGGCTATCT